>SVOU01000043.1 GCA_015066215.1 Oscillospiraceae bacterium
TATCGGCGACGTCGGGATGCACCTCGCCGAACACAGCCACCGTCTTGCCGTCAAAGGACACAGCCTTTGCCTGACGGCCGGGATGCAGATAGGGCTCGTCGGCGGCGGAAAACTCCACGTACATACGGAACGCTTCGAGCAGTTCCTCCACCAAGCCTTTGAGAGAGAAGAAGTCCTCACCGTCGCCGTAGATACCCAAACAGAGTGCGGGACGCTCCTCAGGCTGCTCGGTCACGGGCAATTGCTTGGGCACGAACACCTTGCTCAGTTCAAAGAAGCGGCAGGCGGTGTTTTTGCGGTTATAGTTAGTAGACAGCACGGTCAGCATACTGGTGAGCAGCTGGGTACGCATGGTGGAATATTCCTCACCCAGGGGATTGAGCAGGGTGACCGCCTGACGGCGCGTGTCATCAGCTGCCAGATTCAGGGTGTCCACCGCTTTGCTGCTGATGAAGGAATAGGTTGCGATCTCGCGCATGCGGTTGGCGATCAGCAGATCCTTGATGCGGTTGGCCTTGATACGCTCAGGAAGCAGCGTGCCGCGATGCACCTCGCCGCGCATAGCGGTACCGACGACGTGGTCATAGCCGAACACGCGGATGACTTCTTCCGCCACGTCGGCGCGACCTTCCATATCGTCGCGGCGGGTGGGGATGGAGCAGGACAGCACACCGTTTTCCAGCGTGGTGGGGATTTCCAAACGGTTGAGAATATCTGCCATCACTTCGCCGGCAATATCCACGCCCAACAGGTCGGTCACGCTTTTGACCGTCACGGTCAGGTCGCGCGCTGTGGGCAGACCCTGATGGCGGTCAATAGCACCGTCAATGATATCGCCCGCATCCAGCTCGTAGATGAGTTGCAACGCACGCTCCATCGCATATTCCACCGTGGTGATATCCACACCGTGTTCAAAGCGACCGCTGGCTTCTGTACGCATACCGAGTGCGCGCGAAGTGCGGCGCACGCTGTCGCGGCGGAATTTGGCGGATTCGAGGAACAGATTTTTGGTGTCTGCCTCGATCTCGCTCTCCAAGCCGCCCATAATACCCGCGATGCAGGAGGGCTTTTCGGCGTCAGCGATGACCAGCATATCGTTAGTAAGAGTATGGGGCTTGTCGTCCAGCGTGGTCATCACTTCACCGTCGTTGGCGCGACGCACGATAATGCGGTTGTCGGCAATCTGATCCAGGTTGAAGGCGTGCATCGGCTGACCGGTTTCCAGCATCACGAAGTTGGTGATATCCACGATGTTGTTGATCGGGCGCATACCCGCGGCGATGAGGCATTCCTTCATCCAGTCGGGGGAGTCCGCAATACGCAGATTTTTGACCACACGACCCAGATAACGGGGGCAAAGGTCATAGTCTTCCACCGTCACGTCAATATGCTCGGTAATATCGCCGCCCACCGTCTTGTAGGCGGGAACGGGGGTTTTGAGCGGCTCGTTCAGCGCCACCGACACCTCGCGTGCAATGCCGAGAATGCTCTGGCAGTCGGGACGGTTGGGGGTCACGCTGAAATCGATAATGCAGTCGTTGAGATGCAGCACCTCGCGCATATCGGTGCCGGGCGCGGGGGCGTCTTTGAGAATGAGAATACCGTTGACCGACGCGCCGGGATATTCGGCATCGGTCAGCGCGAGTTCTTCACCCGAGCAGAGCATACCGTTGGAGGGAAGCCCGCGCAGCTTGCCCGCTTTGATGTGCATACCGTTGGGGAGGGTGGATTCGTGCAGTGCCGCGGGCACGAAAGCGCCTTCAAAGACGTTTTGCGCGCCGGTGATGATCTGCACAAGTTCACCCGTGCCGACGTCCATCTGGCAAATTTGCAGATGATCCGAGTCGGGATGCTTTTCGATTTTTTCAATACGGCCGACGACCACGTTGACGAGGTTGTCGCCCAGATTGTGCATACTTTCCACTTCAAAGCCGATAAGTTCCATCTTGTCGCACAGTTCCTTGACGGGAACGTCGATGTCCACGTAACGGCGAAGCCAGTTGAGAGAAACGACCATCAGAAAAACACCCCTTTCTTAAAACTGATCCAGGAAACGACGGTCGTTTTCAAACAACAGTCGAATATCGGAAATCTTGTGGCGGGTGGTGGTCAAACGATCCAACCCGATACCGAATGCGAAACCGGAATATTCCTCCGGATCAATGCCGCAACTTTTCAGCACGCGGGGATGCACCATACCGGCACCAAGGATCTCGATCCAGCCCACGCCCTTGCAGATACGGCAGCCTGTGCCGCCGCAAGCCGAGCAGGAAACGTCCACTTCAACGCTCGGTTCGGTGAAGGGGAAGAAAGAGGGGCGGAAACGCACCTTGGTGTCCGCACCGTACATTTCGTGCGCAAACTGCTCCAAAACACCCTTGAGGTCGCAGATGGTGATGTTTTTGTCCACGACCAAGCCCTCGATCTGGTGGAACACGGGGGAGTGAGTGGCGTCCACTTCGTCGGCGCGATATACGCGACCGGGGCAGATGACGCGGATGGGGGGCTTTCTCTCCTCCATCGTGCGGATCTGCGCCGCCGAGGTCTGGGTGCGCAGCAACAGGTTTTCACCGATATAGAAGGTGTCCTGCATATCGCGGGCGGGGTGATCCTTCGGCACGTTGAGACACTCGAAGTTATAGTAGTCGGTCTCCACTTCGGGACCGTCCACCACGTCAAAGCCCATCGACTGGAAAATGTCGATCATATTGTTAAGCACGCTGTTGAGCGGGTGCAGACCGCCTGCGGCGGCACGCTTGCCCGGCATCGTCACGTCGAGGGTCTCCTCTTTAAGGCGCGCCGCTTTGAGCGCGCTTTGAATAGCTTCCTCGCGGGTCGCCAGCGCGGTTTCCAATTCGGCACGCAGCTGGTTGACCATCTGACCGACGCGGGGACGCTCTTCGGCGGGCAGCGCGCCCATACCTCTGAGCAGCTCGGTCAGCGGCCCTTTTTTACCCATAAAGCGGATGCGAAACTCTTCCAGCACCTTGGGGGTGTCAGCGGCTTCCAATTCCGCCAGCGCCTGTGTGCGCAGGGCTTCCAGTTTTTCTTTCATTGACACGTCATCCTTCCTGTCTTGTTCAAGAGATCGGGGCATAAAAAATCGCCCCTTCGTGAAAAGGGGCGAAGAAAATTCTCCGTGGTACCACCCTCATTTTTGCGCCAAAGCGCAAACACTCGGAAGCCGATAACGGGGCCAACCGTCAAAGCCTACCGCCCTTTTGCAAACGAAAAGGGTTTGAGCCTTGCTGCTCCGGAGTGAACTTCGGTCAATACCTGTCGGCAGGGCGCTTACAGCCGGTGACGCCCCTCTCTGTTGCCTTGGTCAAAGACGTACTCTCTCCATCACGGCATTATACATCTATTTATTTTAACAGATTGCGCCGCAAAGTCAAGGGGAAACACGAAAATTTTCGGTGTGGCTCTTTACTTGCCATACAAAATCTGCTATACTGACTGATAGATTTTCCAAGGATGGTGATTCCTTTTATGAAACATATTATTTTGCTGTGCGACGGTATGGCCGACCGCCCTATCGAGGCGCTTGACGGTAAAACGCCGATGGAAGCGGCAAATAAGCCGACGATGGATGCGCTCGCGCCTATGAGCGAAGTGGGATTGGTGCAGACGGTGCAGGCGGGTATGAAGCCCGGCAGCGACGTGGCAAACCTTTCGGTGCTGGGTTATGACGCTCACGCCTATTACACGGGTCGCTCACCGCTGGAAGCCGCCAACATCGGCATTGATCTGGCGGATGATGACGTGGCGCTGCGTTGCAACCTCGTTACCCTGTCCGACGCGCCGACGTATGCGGATAAAATTATCGAGGACTATTGCGCCGACGATATTTCCACCGAAGAAGCGGACGAGATCGTCAAAACGCTGCAAGCGGCGTTTGGCGGCGGCGAATTTGATTTTTACACAGGCACCAACTATCGCCACTGCCTTGTGTGGCATCGCGGCTGTGAGCAGGTTGGCGACCTGACGCCGCCCCACGATATTACGGGGCAGGTCATCGGCGCGCACCTGAACACAAGTGATGCGGCGGCGCCGCTGTTGGCGCTGATGGAGAAAAGCGTAGAACTGCTCAAAGACCATCCCGTCAATATCGCGCGCAAGGACCGCGGTTTGCGTCCCGCCAATGCGATCTGGCTGTGGGGGCAGGGAAAACGCCCGCAGTTGCCTGACTTCACTGAAAAAACAGGACTTAAAGGCGCGATGGTGTCGGCGGTTGATCTGCTCAAAGGCATCGCGCGCATTGCCCATATGCGCGTGTGCGAGGTCAGCGGTGCCACAGGCTATATCGACACCAACTACGAGGGCAAGCTAGACGCGGCTGTGACCGCGCTCAAAGACGGCTGTGACCTTGTATATATCCACCTGGAAGGCCCTGACGAGTGTGGACACCGCGGCGAAACGGACAACAAGGTGAAAGCTATCGGCGATATCGACAAGCGCATTTTGCGCCCTCTGCTGGATGCGGTGGCACAGACGGATGACTTCGACCTGTTGGTACTGCCCGACCATCCCACGCCGCTTTCGCTGCGTACTCACGTGGCAGACCCCGTGCCGTATCTGCTCTATCGCAGTTATGCGCCCAAAACCGACGGTCCCGCGTCTTTCAGCGAAAAGACCGCCGCCGCGTCGGGCGTCAAAATCGACGTCGGTCACACCCTTATCGACCGCTTGATTAACCCATAATAAAAACGCTCTGCGCAGTGCGCAGAGCGTTTTTTGTTATCTTTTTTTCTTGCGGAGCAACGCCTGTAAGCGCAGGGCCTCCGCGCGGCGGCGGGCGGCTTCGTCGGCATCTAACGTCCAAACGCCGTTTTCAAGCCGTAAGACCGCCCCCTCACGGGCGTCGGGCGGCAATTGTGCGAGCGGTACGGTTTGCAGCACGCCGTTTTCATCCTCCAAAACCGCCAAGTCGCCTTCGATGCGGTCTACCGAAAAGCTCACAGCCGCCACCTCACTTTTCAGTTCCCACCGAAACGGTTTTGCCGTCGGTGGTGAAGATGATGTGACCGTGTGTATCCGAGCGATAGTTTTCGAGTCCCAGCTCCTCTACCAACGCCAGCGTTTCTGCGTGAGGGTGTCCGTAGCTGTTGCCCTCGCCGCAGGTCATCACCGAGTAGGTGGGGTTGACCTTTTGAATAAATGCTTTGTGGGAAGAGGTGCTGCTGCCGTGATGTCCCAGTTTGATGACGTCGGCGGCAATATTCTGTCCCGACTGCAAAATCAGCTCTTCCGAGGGGACTTCGGCGTCACCCATCAGTAGGAAATTCACCTCGTCACAGGTAATGCGGCAGACGACGGATTGGTTGTTCATATCGTCCGTCAGGTCCAAGGGCGCCAGTACCGTCAACACCATGTCGCCGATTTGGAAGCTGTCGCGCGGTGTGACCTCAACCACCTCGATGTCCTTTTGGGCAAGCGCGGTGAGCATATTGAGATAGGTTTTGGTGGTCGGGGTGTCCTCCTCTGCCATATAGGAAAGCAGGAATTTGTCGATAGCGATGCCGTTGATGACGTCGGTCATACCGCCGATGTGGTCAGCGTGAAAATGCGTGGCGATGACGTAGTCAAGACGGGTGACGTTTTGCTCTTGCAGATAGTCCAGCACTTTTTGTCCGTCGCCGCGCTCGCCTGCGTCGATCAGAACGCTCTGCTTGCGGTTGGTGAACAAGATACTGTCGGCGTTGCCCACGTCAATGACGTGCATTTCCCAGTCGTCGGAGAGCGGCACGGCAGGCTCTTCGTCGGGAGTGAAAAAGGCAAAAACCTCGTCCCACGTGGGCAAAAACGGCTTGGAACAGCGCGCGCTGATCTCCATCAGTACAAAAAACGCCAACGCCACTGCCACCAGAATGACAAACAGGCTGTAAAGCCCCTTGTGCTTGCTCTTTTTAGCCATCGGCTCGCCTCATTTCTTCACTTTTTTCTTGTGGATCTGCCGAATGGTTGGCTTTTTGGGCTTCGCTTTCGGCGCAGTATGATCGGGCGGGATCAGACAATGCGGGCCCGTGCCGATCAGATCGGTGCGCCCGATCTTTTGCAACGCCGATCGCACAAACGCCCTGTTTTCGGGGCGGAAATATTGCAGCAGCGCACGCTGCTGTGCCTTTTCCTCGGGCGTGCGCGGCACGTAGACGGGTTTCAAGGTATAGGGGTCAAGTCCCGTGTAAAACATCGCCGTCGACAGCGTACCCGGGGTGGGATAGAAATCCTGTACCTGTTCGGGATGCAACCCTGCCTCTTTGAGAAACACCGCCAACTCCACCGCTTCACGCAGGGTACTGCCGGGGTGGGATGACATCAGATACGGCACCAAAAATTGTTTTTTGCCGACGCTTTTGGTCAGTTCATAAAACCGCTTTTGGAAACGGCGATAGGTGTCGATAGCGGGTTTGCCCATTTTGGCAAGCACCGCCGCCGAGCAATGCTCGGGCGCGACTTTCAGTTGACCGCTGACGTGATGCTCGACCAGCTCCTTGAAAAAGCTCTCGTCCTTGTCTGCCAGCAGATAGTCAAAGCGTATCCCTGAGCGGATAAACACTTTTTTCACCTTGGGAATACTGCGCAACCGCCGCAAGAGATGCAGATAGTCCTTGTGGTCGGCAATCAGCGCGGGGCAGGGCTTGGGCGCCAAACAGGTCTTGCCCTTGCAAAGCCCCGCCGTCAACTGCTTGTCGCAGGACGGGCGGCGGAAGTTGGCGGTCGGGCCGCCAACGTCGTGGATATAGCCCTTGAAATCGGGCAGTTTTGTCAGCGCGATCGCCTCACGCACCACCGATTCCTCGCTGCGGCAGGTGATACGCCGCCCTTGGTGGAAGGCGATAGAGCAAAAATGGCAGCCGCCGAAGCAACCGCGGTTGTGGGTGATGGAAAATTTGACTTCCTCAATGCCGGGGACGCCGCCGAGTGCTTCGTAAGAGGGGTGATAGGTACGCTCGTAGGGCAACTCGTAGACCCAGTCGAGCCGTGCGGTGTCAAGCGGCGGCATCGGCGGATTTTGTATCAGAATACGGTCGCCGTGCCGCTGAATCACCGTTTTGCCGCGCACGTCATCCTGCTCGTCTTGCTGGATGCGTGCGGCAATCGCATATTGCCGCTTGCCCTCGGGCGTGGGAGCAGACACCTGCGCCAGCGTGGGGCACTCCGCACAGGGGCGGGGGGTATAGTCTGCCGCCGACACCATCACGCAGGTGCCGCGGATATCGTTGATCTGAGCGGGCGTTTCGCCCTCTGCCAGACGGCGGGCAATCGCGATACAGGCTTCCTCGCCCATACCGTAGACCAACCAGTCGGCGCCGCTTTCCGCCAAAATAGAGGGGCGCACGCGGTCGTCCCAGTAGTCGTAGTGGGCAAACCGCCGCAAAGAGGCTTCCAGACCGCCAATAGAAATCGGAGAGTCGGGATAGACTTCGCGAATTTGGCGGCAATAGACCAGCGTGGCGCGGTCAGGACGTGCGCCTGCCTTGCCGCCCGGAGTATAGGCGTCCTCGCTGCGCTTGCGCTTGGCGGCGGTGTAATGTGCCACCATCGAGTCGATATTGCCCGCGCCCACGAAAAAGCCGAGGTGCGGCTTTCCGAAACGGGTGAAATCCGCCGCTGAGCGGGGCTGTGACAATACGCACACGCGAAAGCCTTCTGCTTCCAACACGCGTGAAATGATGGCAGTACCGAAACTGGGGTGGTCAACGTAGGCGTCGCCTGTGACCACCACGATATCGGGCGCATCCCAGCCGCGCGCATGCATTTCGGTGGCTGTAATGGGTAAAAAAGCCATAGTTAATCCTCGCTTGCTGCGTTCATTTCCAGCCATTGTTGGCGGGTGATAAGCACCTGACGGGGTTTACTGCCCTCGTGAGGGCCAATGACGCCGCGCTGTTCCATCTCATCCATCAGGCGACCTGCGCGGGCATAGCCCAGACGCAGTTTGCGTTGGAGCATCGAGGTGGAAGCCATACCGGCATCAATGACCGCTTCAATAGCCTGCGGCAGCATCTCGTCGCCACCTTCATCGCTGAAATCCTCGTCACCCTTGGCGGCGGATTTACCGCTCGCCGCAGCCTGACGGTCGATCTCTTCGATAATCTTTTCGTCATAGACGGTCTCTTCCACGGGTTTCAAGAAATCGACTACCGATTCCACCTCGCGGTTGCTGACAAAGCAACCCTGCACGCGAATGGGTTTGCTCATACCCACGGGCATAAACAGCATGTCGCCCTTGCCGAGCAGTTTTTCGGCACCGCTCGCATCCAGAATGGTGCGGGAGTCCACCTGTGACGCCACCGTGAGCGCCAAGCGGCTGGGAATGTTGGCCTTGATGAGACCCGTGATAACGTCGACGGAGGGACGCTGGGTGGCGATGACCAAGTGCATACCCGCGGCACGCGCCATCTGTGCCAAGCGGATGATGGCGTCTTCCACTTCGTTGGCGGCGGCCATCATCAGGTCGGACAGCTCGTCGATAACGATAAGAATTTGCGGCATCGTTTGCAGCTTGTCACTACGGGAAGCGAGCTGGTTATAAGACACCAGATCGCGCACGTTGTTTTCTGCAAAGATCTGATAGCGGTCGAGCATTTCTTTGACCGCCCAGTTGAGCGCACCTGCCGCTTTGCGGGGGTTGGTGACGACGGGCACCAGCAAATGGGGAATGCCGTTGTAGACGCCGAATTCCACCTGTTTGGGGTCGATCAGCAACATACGCACTTCGCTGGGCGAGGCGTTATAGAGAACGCTTTGGATCATCGAGTTGGTACAGACGGATTTACCCGAACCGGTGGTGCCTGCGATCAGCAGGTGAGGCATCTTGGCAAGGTCAGCCAGCACGATCTTGCCCGCAATATCGCGACCGAGCGCGACGGTCAGCTTGCTTTTGTTGGAACGGAACTCCTCGGAGTCCAAAAGCTCACGCAGGCAGACGGTGTTGGATACGCGGTTGGGCACCTCGATACCGACGGCGGCTTTGTTGGGAATGGGCGCTTCAATACGCACGCCCGAGGTCGCCAGTCGCAGCGCAATATCATCAGCCAGATTGGTGATGCGGCTGATCTTGACGCCCGCGCTGGGTTCAAGCTCATAACGGGTGACCGACGGACCGCGCGAAATCGCGACCACGCGGGTGCTGACACCGAAATCTTGCAAGGTGTTGACCAGCGTTTCCGCATTTTGCCGCAGCTCTTGCGCCGCCTTTTCGTCGCTGACGCGCGAGGCCTCGTCCAAGAGGGACAGCGGCGGCTTGCGATAGGTTTCGGTGGGCTTGGTCGTATCGATCTGTGCGGCAACCTCTGCCGCCTCTTTGTCAATTTCCTCTTTGGTAGCAGCCTTTTCACCCTTGCGCGGTTTTTCGGAAACAAGATCGTCCACGCGCACGGGGGGCTTGCTGTTTTCGGCGTGCATATCTTGCGCCGCCTTTTGCAGAGTGGAGAAGGGGGAATCCTCGTCATTTTCGGAGGATTTGATGATATCGTCAATGGCCAGATCGGTGGCGGAGTTTTCCTCGGTCACGCGCTCACCGCTATCTTCGCCGTCGCCTTCGGGATAGCCTTCACCCATCTCGACATCGATCTCGGCATTGATGCGCCGACGCTCAATATTGCGTTCGCGGGTGGTTTCAATGCTTTCCTTGGTCTTTTTGACAGGCTTCCACAGTGCTTTGAAGAAGCTGATGATGGTGCTGCCCGTCACCAACAGCATATACACGAAGATGAGCAAAATGCTGACGATTTTGGAGCCGACGTCGTCAAACAGTGCGCGCAGGGGGAAGCCGACGGCGGCGCCAAGCCAGCAGTCGCCGCTCATCGCCACACCGTTATCAAACGCGAGCTGGAGCGCCGTTTTGTAAGCATCTGCCTGCTCGGTGATGAAAATATGTACGGTGGCGGTGAGCAGCATCAGCAAAAGCGTGCTTTTGAATACCGCTTTGGCGGGGGAGGTGGAGGGCTTTTCCATAGACAGCACCACCGCCACATAGCCGCTGATGATAGGCAGCAAAAAGGCACCGAAGCCGAAAACGCCGTAGAAGAAACGGCGCAGACTGCCCCAGAGGCTTTCTCCTTTGATCAGCAGGATGCACAAAAGCAACACCGCGCCTGCGAACAGGAAAATCGCCGCAGTCTGGCGACGCGTGCGGGCGGTTTTTTTGGTGTCCGGCTTTTTGGCATCTGCCTTTTTGGTGCTTTTCTTTTTGGAAGAGGATTTGTGTTTGGCCACGAAAGACCACTCCTTTGGCTATGTAGTCGGCGTGAAAACGCCGCGAGAAGGTTGATTTACGGTATGCGTTCATAAAGCGCGTCCAGCGCATCGGACAGAGAACCCAGTTGGTCAATAAGCCCTTCGGCGACGGCATCCTTGCCGTCAAGGACCGTGCCGACGTCGGTGACAAGCTCGCCTGTGTTCATACACAGCTCGGAAAAGCGCGCCTTTTTGATGTGGGAATGTGCCACCACAAAATCGGTGATGCGCTCCTGCATCTTTTGAAAATAGGTGAACGCTTGCGGCACGCCCAGCACCAAGCCGTTGGTACGCACGGGGTGAATGGTCATCGTCGCCGAAGGAACGATAAACGAGCGGTCAGCCGCAACCGCAAGCGGGACGCCGATGGAATGTCCGCCGCCGAGCACCAGCGAAACGGTCGGCTTTTTCATTCCCGCAATCAGTTCCGCCAGCGCCAGCCCTGCTTCAATATCACCGCCGACGGTGTTGAGCAAGAACAGCACGCCTTTGATGTCGGGGCTTTCCTCAATAGCCACCAGTTGCGGCATCACGTGCTCGTATTTGGTGGTCTTATTCTCGGACGAGAGGGCGTAGTGTCCCTCGATTTGTCCGATGATGGTCAAGCAGTGGATGCTGCTGTTGCCGTCAGTGGTGACGGCGCCCGTTTCCACCGTGTCTTTCAGTTGATCCTGCAACCGATCGAACGGCTTTTTTTCGCGTTTTTCGGTGCTTTCTTCGGACATAATACTCACCTCACGGGATAGTATGTCCCGCGAAAAAAGGCATTATTACTTATTATAGCAGAAGAAACCGACAAACGCAAGTGTCAGCAACGTCCATACGCAAAAAAACGCCGTACGTTTTGTGTACGGCGTTTTTTTACAGCAGTTCTTCAAAGGTGGTGATATAGCGGTCAACGAATTGCGCGATAGCTTCGCGGTCGCTTTCGGAGGAGGCATCGTAGACGCCTACGGTGTGAAGCCCCGCTTGCTTGGCGGTTTGCAACGCGGTCATATTGTCGTCAAAAAACCATACGTCGGCAGGTGCAAGCCCTAATTTTTCACAGACGAGGTGATAAATGGCGGGGTTGGATTTGGAAAGCCCCAGATCGTCGCAAGAGTGGGAAAACACCAAACTGTCATAAAGCCCCAACCGCTCCAAGCAAGGGCGCGCGAGCACCTGCGGCGTAGCGGTAAGCACACCCATCGGGATGCCTTTTTCTTTGAGACTTCGGATATATTCCGCCACGAAAGCTTTGGCGGAAATGCGGTTGGCATAGGCGTCGTACATCCGCTCGCCCAATATTTGGAGAATTTGCGCTTTTGGCATATCCAGCCCCAGGTTTTGCAGATATTCCGCGGTGCCGTCAGCGCCCAGCGGGGTGATGATTTGCACGAAACGCTCGGGCACTTCGAGCTGCGCATCGATGAGAAATTGCTTCCACATATCGCCCCAGGTGGGCATAGAGTTGATCAGCGTGCCGTCAAGGTCAAAAATGGCGCCTTTCATTTAAGTGTCCTCCCGTGTCAGTTTGGCGAAGTTTGCCATAATTTTTTTGACACCGACGGTGTCAAACTGCACCGTCAGCAGAGAATCGTTGCCCATCGGTTTGATAGCGGTAATCGTACCCGCACCGAAGGTGGCGTGCTTGGCGCGGTCGCCCACCTGCCAGCTTTGCACGCCGCCCGCCGTGGCGGCGGGCTTTTGAGGGGCGGCGCTGACCGCTTGCCCGAAACCGTTGGAAAAACGGTTGGCGGCGGGCTTTTTCGCAAAGTCGGCGTACCGTTTGGCGGGGGCTTGCTGTGTATAGGTGCTGCCCGCAGAGGTATCACTCCAGCGGTGGCGTGCAAAGCCGTCACCAAAGCCGCCCGAAAAGCCGCCGTAGCCGCTCGCGTGGGAAAAGGTTTTGTCATGTTCTTCCAAAAGCTCGTGGGGAATATCCCGCAAAAAGCGCGAAGGGCTGTTGCGTGTGGTCTGACCGTAAAGCATACGGCAGTCGGCTTTGGAGATGTGCAGCTGCTCGCGGGCGCGGGTGATGGCGACGTAGCAAAGACGGCGTTCTTCTTCCATTTCGGAGGGGTCGAAAATAGTCGCCATACCGGGGAACACACCGTCCTCCCAACCGGGGAGAAACACCACGGGGAATTCGAGACCCTTGGCGGCGTGCATGGTCATCAGCACCATCGCGTCTGCCGACGCGTCATAGTTGTCGGCGTCGGTCATCAGCGCCGCTTCCTCAAGGAAACCCGCCAGCGAGGGGGCGTCCTCGGGGGAGTTGCGCAGATAATCTTTGATGGACGAGGCAAGCTCGGTGAGGTTTTCCACGCGCCCTTCCTCGGTGGGACCCGCTTCCTGCCACATAGCCAGATAGCCGGTGCGTTCCAGCATAGTGGTATACAGCACGTCCAGCGAAGTCGTTTCGTCATCGGCGAGCGAGCGCAACTCCTCTATCGTCTGCAAAAAGCCCTGTATCTTGGCGTTGGCACGGGCGATGGCGGGGTAAGTGTCCGCCTCTTTGAGCACCTCGTAAAGCGGCAGCCCCAGCCCTTCTGCGATCTGCGCGGCATTATCCATAGTGGTGTCGCCGATACCGCGGCGCGGCACGTTGATGATCCGTTCCAATCGGATGTCGTCGTGGGGATTGTTGATGACGCAGAGGTACGCCAGAATATCCTTGACTTCCATACGTTCGTAGAAGCGGAGAC
>SVOU01000044.1 GCA_015066215.1 Oscillospiraceae bacterium
GGTTTTCGGCGGAGTCTACAAGCTGGTGGCGGTGGAGGACGAGAATGGCATCATTCATCCCCGGATCAAGCTTTCGGAAAACGTGACCAAGATCACCAACCCCGGTTTCAAAAAGGTATGGCGCCTGTGTGACCGCGAGAGCGGCAACGCGATCGCTGACGTGATCACCATGCATGACGAGATCATCGACGACAGCCAACCGTATGAAATTTTCGATCCCGAACACGTTTGGAAGCGCAAGGTCGTGACCGATTTCACCGCGATGCCGCTGCAAGAGCAGCTGTTTGACAAGGGTCAATGCGTTTACACTTGCCCCGATATTCAGACGATCCAAACCTATTGCCGCCAGCAAATTGCCACTCTTTGGGATGAGGTGCTGCGTTTCGAAAATCCGCACGCCTACTACGTTGACCTCTCGCAAAAGCTGTGGGATGAAAAACAGCGGCTGTTGGCATCGTTCGGAAAATAATGTTTTGCAGTTTATTTTAGGTTTCTTAACAATTTATACACAGACCTCCGTTACAATTTCTTGTATAAGGAATTGGAAAATAACGGAGGTTTTTGTATGGCAAAACTGCTATATATTCACGGCGATGACAACCGCTTGCTCGAAACCGTGTTGACCGCGCTCAAGCAAAACGGCTATACCGTTTCTTATGCAGACGTTGCGCAGGAGGTTGAGCCCTCTGCACTGCGCGCGGATATTATGCTTGCCTGTCAAGATGAGAAGGATAAGCGCCAGTTGCAAATGGGCGGTCTGACTATTGACGTAGACAATATCCACGTCACCGATCAAAACGGCAAACACATTCACCTGACGCCTACGGAATTTGCCGTGCTTGCTTATTTGGTGCGCCACAGTGACCGTGCCGTTTCACGCAACGAGCTCCTGCCCGCGGTTTGGGGGTGTGAGAATCACAGCGGTACGCGTATGGCGGATGACACCATCAAGCGTCTGCGCCGCAAGCTTGCCGAAACCGATTTGAAAATTCATACCGTTTGGGGATACGGCTTCAAAGTGGTAGAAGCCGTTTGAACGTACTTTTTACATCCGCTTGCCATAATGTGGCAGGCGGATGTTGCTTTTTTGAAAATTTGTGATAAAATAGGTTTATCAAACGATTTGGAGGTGATTCCCTTGAAAATTGCCGTACCCGCTTTCCCTGCCACTTTGCTGCAAGCACTCAACGGCTGTGGCTTTGAAGCCTATCTGGTGGGCGGCTGCGTGCGTGATTCGCTGTGCGGTCGTCAACCCGTGGATTGGGATATCACCACCTCGGCATCACCCGACCAGGTAAAAAATGCTCTGCGCAGATATCACGTTGTAGATACGGGTGTCACACACGGTACCGTCACCGCCGTTTGCGATAATCAAGCGGTGGAGATCACCACGTTTCGCGTGGAGAGCGGCTATTCCGACCACCGCCATCCCGACGCTGTGCGTTTCACGCTCGACCTCAAAGAGGATTTGGCGCGACGCGATTTCACCATCAACGCCATGGCCTATCACCCCAACACGGGCGTTATCGACTTTTTCGGCGGGCAACAGGATCTGGGACGGCGTCAGCTGCGTTGCGTCGGTACACCCACTCTGCGCTTTGAGGAAGATGCGCTGCGTATTTTGCGCGCTTTGCGCTTTGCTTCTGCGTTGGGATTTCGCATTGAACCGCAGACCGCTGCCGCCGTTCACCAACAACGCGCTCTTTTGCGTACAGTTGCCGCAGAACGCGTTTACAGCGAACTGACCAAACTGCTTTGCGGTGACGGCGTACGCGCCGTTTTGACCGATTTTGCCGACGTTATCGGTGTTTGTATTCCCGAGTTGCTCGACTGCGTCGGGTTTGCACAACAAACGCCGTATCATAACTTCGACGTTTATGAACATACCGTGCGCGCTTTGGCAGCACTTCCCTCTTGCGCCTATTTGCGCTGGGCTATGCTGTTGCACGATATTGGCAAGCCAAGAACCTTTACACTCGACGCCCAGCATCAGGCACATTTTTACGGTCACGAAAAGATCGGCGCCGAAATGGCGGAACAGATTTTGCGGCGTTTGCGTGCAGGAAACAAGCTTATTGAGCGTGTGACCCTGCTCATTCGCCATCACGATGCCGATTTGGAGCCTACTGAGCCCTGCCTTTCCCGCTGGCTGAATCGCTTAGGGGACGAGGCGCTTTTGCAGCTTATACTGCTGCAAAAAGCCGATGATTCTGCCAAATCTGCAATGGTACGCTTCCGTATGTCCAACGCTGACCGCCTTTACGCGCTGGCAGAGGAGCTTGTCGCACGCGGTACGTGTTATTCGCTCAAAACGCTGGCGGTTAATGGCAACGACCTGCTCGCTCTGGGATATACGCCGGGCGCGCCGCTTGGCGACGCGTTGGAGCGCCTTTTGCAAGAAGTAATGGCACAGCGTTGCCCAAATGAGCGCGAGGCCCTTTTGCGCTTAGCGGCGTCCTGGAGGGAATGATATGCTCTGTTCCCTTTGCCCGCGCAAGTGTAAAGCAGAGCGCCTTGACGATATAGGCGAAGGCATCTGCCATTCCCCCGCTTTGCCGCGCGTAGCACGCGCGGCGTTGCATTTTGGTGAGGAGCCCTGTATCAGCGGCGTGAACGGCTCGGGCACCGTCTTTTTCTCGGGTTGCCCTCTCGGCTGCCGCTTTTGCCAAAACCACAGCATCAGCCACGAAAATTACGGCAAAACGATTTCGATTGAACGGCTGGCTGACATCTTTCGCGAACTGGTCGCACAGGGCGCACACAACATCAATCTGGTCAATCCCACGCATTTTGCCTTGGCTATTCGGCAAGCATTAGATATATACCGCCCCCCTGTGCCAATCGTTTACAATTCCAGCGGCTATGAATCCCTTGAAACCTTGCGCGCTTTGGAAGGCTACGTTGACGTATATTTGCCCGATTTGAAGTATTTGGACGACGGTTTGGCGGCGTCCCTGTCGGGTGTTGGCGATTATGTCGCCCACGCCACAAAAGCGGTGCTGGAAATGGCGCGGCAGACGGGACCCGTACAATTAGACGACAACGGCATTGCGCAAAAAGGGACGATCGTGCGGCATCTGGTTTTGCCCGGTCACACGCGTGTCTCCATGGAAGTATTGGAGTGGCTGCACGATCATCTGCCGAGTGGCACCTACATCAGCGTTTTACTGCAATACACGCCGTTTGGCAATCTGCCCTCTCCTCTTGATCGACCGTTGACGCTGCGGGAATGTCGCAAAATCAAGGATTTTGTCGAAGATATCGGTATTGACGGATATATTCAGCAGCATCACAGCGACGGCGCACAATACGTGCCGATTTTTGATCTGACCGGCGTATAAAAACCACCTTTTCGGCTAACAATGACCGTGAAAGGTGGTTTTATTATGCCTGCAATGCAAGAAACAAAAGATACGATCTTATTGCTCAAGGAATGTGACGCCGGCACCAAAATGGCGGTCAAAAGTCTGCGACAGGTGTTGGACGATACCAAAAGCGAAGAACTGCACAAGCTGCTCACAAAATCGTTGGAGGACCATGAAGCGCTGGGCAACAAACTGCACGATCTGCTCAACGAGTATGAAGAGTCGAGCGAAGAGCCGTCAAAAATGAGCAGTTTTTGGGCGAAAATGATGACGGATTTCAAGATGATGATCGATTATTCCGACCATCAAGTCGCATCACTGATGATTGATGGCTGCAATATGGGCATCAAAAGCTTGAGCGAATACGTCAACCAATACAAAGATGCCTCACAAAAGGCTTTGGATATGTGTACGCGACTCATCACTTTGGAGCAAGATCTGATGGACAAGTTGCGCTTGTTTTTATAATCAAAAAGGTGGAGAAGGTTATTCCTCCTCCACCTTTTTTACGGTTAAAACATCCTTTTCGACTTGAAAAACAATGCGAAAGCCTGCATACGATAATTTATATTCGCGCGCGGGGTCATCCTGATAGGCAGGGCGCGGATCTTGGGACAAAATCTGCTGCAAGCCCGTCAGCTTTTCTGCAGGCAAGCAGCATTGCAACGGTTCAGGAAATATGACCTGTAAGCTGTATCCGCTTTTTTCGTCAGAAAACCCACCCTTGGCATCGGTGTGGCAATCGGTAATGGGCAGATAAGGCTTAATATCGTAGATCGGCGTACCGTCCATCAGATCTGCTCCCTCCACGATCAGCACAGGACCTTGCGCAGTGTCATAACGAATCTCGCGCAGGCGCACCGAGGAAAGCCCTATCGGATTGGGACGAAAAGGCGAACGCGTCGCAAAAACGCCCATACGCATATTGCCCCCCAGTCGCGGCGGTCGCACCGTCGGCGACCAGTTGTCACGAACAGCCTCGGAAAACTGCCATATAAGCCAAATATGAGAAAAATCCTCAAGCCCGCGTAAGGCGTCAGCATTACGATACTCCGGCTCAAAAACAACCGTTGCTGTCAGCGCATCGGCCAACCCACTCTGCCGCGGGATCCCGAATTTTTCAGGGAAATCCGTGTGAATACGGGCGACAATTTTCATAGCCTTTCACCTCATAAAAAAGGCGGGAAGCTTTCGCTTCCCGCCTATCAGATAGAGCAGTGTGATTATTTCATCATGCTGGCAACTTCGGAAGCAAAGTCGTCCTCACGCTTCGCAATGCCTTCGCCCTTTTCAAAGCGGGTGAACTCGATAACCTTCATCTCGCCGCCGACGGACTTGGCGCAATCCTCAACATACTGCGCAACGCTGATGTCGCCGTTCTTCACGAAAGCCTGCTGCATAACGCAGTTTTCTTCGTAGAACTTATTCATCTTGCCCGCGATCATCTTCTCGAGAATGTTCTCGGGTTTGTTGGCGTTCTTGGGATCGTTTTTGATCAGAGCCAACTGCACTTCCTTCTCACGCTCGATATCCGCCGCAGGAACAGTGGATTTATCGAGATAGGTGCCGTTGAGAGCCGCAATCTGCATCGCCACGTCTTTACCGCAGTCAACGAGCGCCTGGCTGCCGGAAGCAGCGGCGTCAGCCTCAAACTTCACCAGCACGCCGATACGGCCGCCGCCGTGGACGTAAGACACGCAATCGCCCTCGTAGCGCACGAAGCGGCGCACGCTCAGGTTTTCGCCGATCACCATAACCTGATCACGCAGGACGTCAGCCAGCGTATCACCGGTCGCAGTGGTGGTCGCCATCAGGGCGTCCACATCAGCGGGGTTCGCGTCGATGATGGTCTGGGCAACCAGATTCACAAACGCGATGAACTTATCGCTCTTAGCGGCGAAGTCTGTCTCGGAGTTGACCTCGACCAGCACGCCAACCTTCTTATCGGCATCGACGGTAGCAAAAGCCACGCCTTCAGCCGCCACGCGGGAAGCCTTCTTCGCCTGTTTGGCGAGACCCTTCTCACGCAGAATATCAACAGCCTTTTCCATATCGCCGTCGGACTCGATCAATGCCTTTTTGCAATCCATCATGCCAACGCCGGTGCGCTCACGCAGAGCGACAACATCTTTAGCAGTAAAAGCCATAATTATATCCCCCTTGTTATTATTCGAAATTATTCAGCGACTTCCTCAGTAGCTTCAGCCTGTGCCTCTTCGGCAACAGTCTCACCCTGACGGCCTTCGATGATCGCATCGGCCATGGTGCCGGCGATCAGCTTGACAGCGCGGATAGCGTCGTCGTTGCCGGGGATGACATAGTCAACTTCGTCGGGATCGCAGTTGGTGTCCACGATGGCGACCACAGGGATACCCAGTTTCTTCGCCTCGGAAACAGCGATCTTCTCTTTGCGGGGGTCAACGATGAAGAGAGCGCCGGGGAGCTTCTTCATATCCTGGATACCGCCCATAAATTTCTCCAGCTTCTCGATCTCATGCTCGAGGCGGATAACTTCCTTCTTGGGCAGCAGGTCAAAGGTGCCGTCTTCCTGCATCGTTTTGAGCTGGTTCAGACGGGCGATACGACCGCGAATGGTGCGGAAGTTGGTGAGCATACCACCCAGCCAACGGGCGTTCACAAAGTAAGCGCCGGCACGCACGGCTTCTTCACGGATGGAATCCTGCGCTTGTTTCTTGGTACCGACAAACAGCACGGTGCCGCCGTTCGCAGACACTTCGCGAACGAACATATAAGCCTCTTCCAGCTTACGCACGGTCTTCTGCAAGTCAATGATATAAATACCATTGCGCTCGGTGAAGATGTAGGGTGCCATCTTGGGGTTCCAGCGACGGGTTTGGTGACCGAAGTGAACGCCGGCCTCCAAAAGTTGTTTCATAGATACGACTGCCATGTTTCTTTCCTCCTTGGTTTTTCCTCCGCAGGTCAAAGTACCCGAAAACCGACGGGTTTCCGTCGGCACCGTCCGGGCCAAACGCTGCGTGTGTTTTGCATAGCCGTATAAGTATAGCACCAATGCGGCAATTTGTAAAGAGTTATTTGTTAATTTTTTGAAGTTTTTTATCCTTGATAATGGTTTTCGAGATATTCTTCCAGCGTCAGCTCGTTTTCCATAATGTAGGTGGCAACTTCGACACCCACATAGCGATAGTGCCACGGCTCGAAGGTATAGCCCGTGATATGCTCCATACCTTTGGGATAACGCAGAATGAAGCCGTATTTCGCACAGTTGGCGATCAGCCATTTGTAGGCGTCGGTCTTGGCAAAATCTTGGGTCAACCACCCGTAATCCTCACCCAAAAGGTCTGCAGCCAAGGCGGTGTTGTGCTCGCTCGTGCCGGGATAGGCAGTATCTTTGAGCACTTCCTTTTCGGCTGCCGCGCGGGAATAGCCTTTGTTCATCAGTTTTTCAACACGCCCTTCAAATAGAGCGCGCTGTTTTTCCACCGTGCGATAGCCCGATGCCAGCCGCAGATTATGTTCTGCGCCGTCCGCCAGCATTTGTTTGAGCGCGTCATAGGCACGCAGATCGATTTTCTCACTGCTGTTGCCGCGCAAACCGCCCTTGGTCTGTAGGTTATCATCAAACTCCTCGGGCAGCGGATTCCACGGGTTGGCAAGCACCAGATTCCACGGCGTTGTGTCACGATTCTGCACGAAATGACCGCTGGGATCGGCAAAAGTCGACACGGTCGACTGCTTTTTGGTCGTAGTGGTCGCCTTTTTTGTGGTCGTCGTGGTGGTCGCCTCAAAGCGCGTGGTAGCAGACGTCGCCGCGGTCACACTTGTCGAGCCGGTCATTGTCGTCGTATTATCGCCATCGGTTGACGACGCCGAGCTGCCGCTTGTCACCGTACCTGCGGTGGGGGTATCCCCCAACATCGTTATTGCGCGGGCAATAAATGCCGCACCTATCACCACGCAAAGTACGGCTGTCGCTACCCATATCGTGCGGCGACGTTTGGCACGGCGTTTTTTATCTCTGAAAACACGTTTCGTACTCATAGTCATTCCTCATTTCGGTAATTCATCTAACGTCAGGCGATAATCCGGCAAGAATTCGCGCAGAAACATATCCACCACAGGCAACCGCATATCCAAAAGCGATTGTTCCAGCGTTTCGCGTGCGGCAGAAAACTCGCGGTTGCCCTGTTTGAGTTCCTCTTCACATTTGATCAGCGCGGAAAGCTTATCTGCCGCCTTCATGATCATATACTCGGGCGTTTCCTTATCAGGCAACAAAAGTGGCACATACGCCTCTTCCAACTCATCGGGCAGCATATCCAAGAGGCGATGCGAGGCCGCCTCTTCCAGATGTCGATATGCCGTTTGAATATCGTCCGATTTGTATTTCACGGGGGTTGGCAGATCGCCTGTGAAAATCTCGGTCGTATCGTGATATAGCGACAGCAACGCGCAAAGACCCACGTCATAGTCTGTGCCGAAGCGCGCGTTGGACAGCTCTGCCAAGCCGTGCGCCAAAACCGCCACGTCAAAAGAATGCTCGCAAATGTTCTCGGGCTGATTGTTGCGCATAAGCGCCCAGCGTCTGATGTATTTCATACGAGATAGTACCGCAAAAAACGGATGTCCCACAAGCATCACTTCCTCTCGCAGTAAGTATAACACACTTTGTCGAAAACGACAAGTATTTCTATTTTCAAATATCTATGTCAAAGTTTGTAAATTTCTGTCGCTTTGGTATTGTCTTTTGTCAATATATCGGCTATAATGAGGTGTAACATTTCACTTGCCAAGTATTTAAACAAAGGAGACTGTTATATGAAACGCGAAATGTCCGGCGAACAGTTTTTGACGAAAGAGATTTTGGAACTTTATCCTTCCGTGGAAGTCTTTGCCGATGAGATCGGTATGTCACACGATGAAATTCACCAACTATTGAATAACCCTATGGAACATGCACCTTTCGACCGTGTGCTGGTTCTCTGCGATGCCTTGGGATTCACACTGGATGACCTTCGCCCCTACATCGAATATTGATCAAAAGCCTCTGCCGTGTTGGCAGAGGCTTTTTTCACAGGGTGAAGCAAACATCGCAACGTTCTTTCACGCCAAGCGCTTGGTGATACCGTTCTTCAAGCGGGATCCACTTGCTCTCAAAATCTGTCCATTTTTGTGGTGCACGCGCCAGCAAGCGTGCCTTTTGCACCGCCGGCTCCACATCCAAAAACAGGCGCAGGTCATAATAATCGAACAAAGCGGGACAGCAAGCATAGGTTCCCTCGATCACGGCTATTTTGCAAGCGGGAACGGTAATCGCGGGTTGTAAACTGCGGCTGTGGCAATCATAGGGACGGTAAGAGATGGCTTGCCCCTTATATAGCGGCAACAGCACTTCTTCCAAAAAACGTTCGTGATCCACGTTGCCGTCAGGCTTTTGCCGCCGCTCAAGTGTTTGTTGCTCGGGACGCAAAAAGAAGTCGTCAAGATGAAACACAGGGCAGGACAGCCGTTCACTCAAAGCGACCGAAAAGGTAGTTTTTCCCGCAGCACAACGCCCGTCGATCGCCACCAACACGCGATCACGGTGTTGCTGCATTTGTGCGACCGCCTTCTCGGTTAACGCTATTGCCTCAGGCATTGTCATGGCGACACCTCATCGTTGGATTTAGGCTTTTTTCTCATCGGCATCAGGTGAGTTTTGTGAAAAAGCAGCATAACCGAGGGAATCAGTATCAACTGCAACACGATACCGGGAAGCGCGTTGGCAAATGCGCCCATCCAAAACGCACCGAGTGTGAACAGCTTGCCGTCAAGCCCCAAAAGGCAAAGCATCGCCAGTCCCCAGACCAAGCGACCGCCAAGCATCGCCACGATCAGCGCGCGATACAGTGAGCGGACGCATTGCCACCGTGCACGGCCAAACACAAATCCTGCCAAAAAGCCGTACGTCGCCAGCTCAAACGCCATCGCAATTGCGCCGGGATACAAAACGGGCATCGTAAACAATGCGGAGCGCATAATCGGCAACACAGCACCCACCGCCAAACCATACGGCCAACCGCAGATAAATCCGCAAAGCAGCACGGGCAGATGCATCGGCAAAAGCATATTGCCGATTTGCTGAATCTGTCCGGTAAGAAACGGAAGCACAAGTCCAAGTGCCAAAAACAGCGCAGACAGCACAAGCCGCACGACCGGAGACTGCGTATTCGTTTTCAAGTGGGTCATCCCCTTTCAAACAACAAATGCCGCCGCTTGAGAATAAGCGGCGGCACACGTTTGTCGTAACATTTACCTTACAGCAGGTTGGTGATCAGCATAGCAGCCAGCACCAGCACAAAGAAAATACCTGCAATGATCTTGGTCCATTTCGCCAAGATGGCATCCAACGTACGCGCTTTGCCTTTTTCCATAAAGGAATCAGCAGCACCGGAGATGGCACCGATGTTGGCCTGACGGCCTTCCTGCAGCAACACGACCGCAATAATTACGATCGAGAAGATAATCAAAACAATGCCCATAATAATGTCGAGAGCTCCCATTGTATAAAAACCTCCAAAGATAATCTACATTTACGCACAGGTTATGATAACATAACTGCCAACAAATTGCAAGGGGAAAAATAAAAAATCTTAAAGTTTCTTTATTTTCTTGCGTTTAATTTCTGCACAAACGCATAAAACGGGCGTTCCCGCGCAAACTATCAGCGACATTTTCATATTTTGCGTTTGCTGTGAAAATGTTTGTCGCCGTCGGCACTTTCGCCGACGGCGACTCTTTTTATCTTATTCCAGCGTCAACTGTTCGCCAAAATCTGCCGCTGTGGGCATAGCACCTGCCGCAGGCAGCGTCTTTGTGCGGTAGCGGTTGGGGTTGGCTACCATATCGGGGGTAAAGAGCTCGGCACTCACGAGACGGTGGCGACCCTTGAGCGTCATCACCTGCACGCCGATGGTAGTGCGCGACGTCTTGGGTGAAATCGCACCCGTATGCACCAACAGACGGCGTCCCGACGTGGAGCCAAGCAGCAGCTCGCCCTCTTCAGGGAAATAGTACATAGCCACAACAGGGACCTTATCGGAATAGGCACCAACCAACTTACGGCGGCTGGTTTTGGTGGCGTAGGCACTCATTTCCACCTTCGCCGCCTTACCGTTTTCAAACATGAACAGCATATAGCCCGTATAGGCGGTCAGCACCGCCATATACGCCGCCCTTTCCCCTTCTTCAAAGCCAAGCTTGGCGGGGATATAATCGCCCATCACGCTCGCTTTGGTATCGGCAAAGTCAGAGGCCTTGCTCTTATACACGTTGCCCTTGTCGGAGAAGAATAATAACTCGCGCGTGTTGGACGCCTCCACGGTCTGTGTGATGCGGTCGCCCTCCTTGAGCTTGTGTTCACCGCTCATACGTAAGGATTGCGGGGTAATCTTTTTGAAATAGCCCTCCGCCGTGAAGAAGAAGGTGCAGGGATAATCTGCCACGGTTTCCTCGGGCTCTTCCACAACCACGTCGGTCGCATAGATAATCTGCGTGCGACGGGGTTGCCCGTATTTCTTAGCGACCTCTTGCAGTTCGTCCACGATGATACGGCGAATTTTGGCACTGCTCTTGAAGGTTTCCTCCAGCTGCTCGACCGTTTTGGTCAAATCCTCAACATCTGCCAAGCGCTTGAGGATATACTCGCGGTTGAGGTGGCGCAGTTTGATCTCCGCCACATACTCCGCCTGTATCTTGTCGATGCCGAAGCCGATCATCAGGTTAGGTACGACCTCTGCCTCTTCTTCGGTTTCGCGCACGATACGTACTGCTTTGTCAATATCCAGCAAAATCTTTTGCAGTGCTTTGAGCAAATGCAAACGCTCACGGGCCTTGGTGAGGTCAAAATATACACGGCGGCGCACACTTTCCATACGGAAAGCGATCCATTCGTCCAAAAGCTCTTTAATACCCATCACCTGCGGTACACCGCCAACGAGGACGTTAAAGTTGCAACCAAACGAATCCTCCAAAGGCGTCATCGCAAACAGACGGTTCATCAGCTTATCGGGATCGGTGCCGCGCTTGACGTCGATGGTGATTTTGAGACCTTTCAGATCGGTTTCGTTACGAATATCGGTAATCTCACGCACCTTACCGCTTTTGACCAGCTCGGTCACCTTGGCGATGATCGCCTCAATGGTGGTGGAATACGGGATCTCGGTCACGTCGATGCAATGGTTCTCTTTGTCATAGCTGTAAACCGAGCGCACGCGCACGCTGCCGCGACCCGTGGCATAGATCTTTTCCAGATCCTCGCGCTTGTAGATCACCTGTCCCCCGCTCGGAAAGTCGGGTGCTTGCAAGGTGGAGAGCAGATCGTGTTCGGGATCTTTCATCACGGCAATCGTGGTCGCGCAGACTTCTGCCAAGTTGAAAGAGCAGATGTTGCTCGCCATACCAACGGCGATGCCGAGGTTATTGTTGACCAAAATCGACGGGAAGGTCACAGGCAACAGCGACGGCTCTTTCATCGTGGCGTCATAGTTATCCACAAAGTTGACCGTATCCTTATCGATATCGCGAAACAGCTCCGCGGCGATGGGTGCCAGCTTCGCTTCGGTATAACGCGAGGCAGCGCACTCCATCTCAGAAGAATAGGCTTTACCGAAGTTGCCCTTGGACTCCACAAACGGGTGCAGCAGCGCCCCGTTGCCCCGGGACAGACGCACCATCGTCTCATAGATGGCAGCATCACCATGGGGATTGAGCTTCATGGTCTGACCCACCACGTTTGCGGACTTGGTCAGGTTTCCGTTGA
>SVOU01000045.1 GCA_015066215.1 Oscillospiraceae bacterium
GCTTTGCCAAAAAGCCGACGTTATTCAAGAAAAGGTTTTCCCCCACAACCTGCGCCATCTGTTTGCCCGCACGTTTTACGCCATTGAACGGGACGTGGTGCGGCTTGCCGATCTGCTGGGCCACAGCAGCATCAACACAACCCGCATCTATACGAGTGAAACGGGGAAGGTACACAGACGCTGTCTGGAACGCACGCAAAAAGCATTGATGACATAATGTGGATTATGTTGTAAGACACCTTGCCGCCGAGCCGCCTTCGCGCCACCAATCGCGGCAGAAAAGCATAGAAAAAGAGACCGACGAAAAGCTGCGCTCTTCTTCGGTCTCTTTGTCGCGTTCAAATGGAGGCGTTATGTATATTTTGGGAGTTATCTATTGCCAAAAAAAGTTTTCTGTGTTAGAATACGAGGTGTACAGTCAACGCACCGGCACATTTTTGATGACATAATCCACATTATGTTGTAAGAAGTGCGCAAAGGGTGTGTTCTGCAAGAAAGCTAAGGAGATGATCCTATTGAGTACACCTCGTCATTTGCGCAACTGTGAATCTCAACCAAGTAAAGTGAGCAAACACAAATTGCTTTTGCGGACAGGCATCGTTTGCGTCTTACTGACCGCCTATCTGACGGTGATAGGGATGTCCGCACACGCGTTTTTTTCTTTCCGTTTATATGCCGACGGCAACGTGATAGGTGCGGCACGATTTGCCGTGACGGTATCCGTCACGGACGAGGAGGGCGCAGTGCCGCCTGTGGTACAAACCAACGGCATAACCCATACGCTGACACTTTTACCCGGGAAGACCTACACGGTCACGTTGTCGCCGGACGGTACTGCGCAAACGGGTTTTTGCATTATCACCGCGAAGAATTGCGTCGACAAATATCACACGCAACCGCTGCGGGTATACGAGTCAGCGACGGATTTTGTTTTTTACCTGTCGGTGACGGAGGCGACGGAGGCGGAGGTTATTGCGCATTGGGGCAGTGCGGACAGTTATCCGTTGTATACGAGCGACGATGCACGCGAAGCGGGGTACATACGTGCGGGAGAAACGGTGACGCTCACGGTTACAGCGACGACCTCCGCACCTTCCGAAACGACAGCTTCCGCCTCCACGAAAGCTGACGAGGTTTGAGCACGCAGGAAGGCAGCGGCGATATGGTAGAAGAATGGATGAAAAACGCGGGACGGTGGCAGGTCTTTGATACCTACGTCACAACATCGCGGGGCGAGAAGAAATATCTGTGCCGCTGTGATTGCGGCACGGAACGATACGTATTGGAACGCAGTCTGCGCTACGGAGGTTCCCAAAGCTGCGGTTGTTTGAGACGTCAACGGGTACGGGAGGCTAACACACACCAACTTGAGGGAAAGGCGTTTGGCGACCTGCGTGTGTTGAGGCGGGCTGGGACAAAGTATGACGGCGTCCGTTGGCTGTGCGTTTGCAGCTGCGGCAAGGAAATCGAGGTTGCGGGTACGTTGTTGGTGACAGGCAAAAAGACGCATTGCGGCTGCAAGGCGCAGTATCACTTTGCAGACATAACGGGGGAACGCTTTTCGGAGCTGACAGCACTTTACGTGCAAAGCCGCGAAAAAGGGCGCGTCATTTGGCATTGCCGCTGCTCTTGCGGAAACGAGGTGGATATATCCTATAATGAGCTGGTGTACAGCCACCGCAAAAGTTGCGGCTGCCGTAAAGAGGCGCACGAGAAGCAACTGCATACGACGTTGACGCACGTCAGCGGCACGTCGATCGATGCGGTGCGCAGTAAAAAAACGCCCGTGGACAATACCAGCGGCACCAAGGGAGTTTATTTTATCAGGGGCAAATACGTTGCCAAGATCGTTTTTCAGAAAAAGGTCTATTATTTGGGCAGCTATGCCGTTATTGAAGAGGCGATTGCCGCCCGTCGGAAAGCGGAAGAGGCTCTGTTTGACGGCACGGTAGTGCACTACGAGCACTGGAAGGCGCGCGCGGATGCCGATCCGCATTGGGCGGCGGAAAATCCGTTTTCTGTTTGCGTTGGACGGAACGCATCGGGAGAACTGGAGCCGACGTTTTTGCCGACGGCACTGTGGAAGGGGCAAAAATGACAACCGCCGCGTGCTTTGCGCGGCGGTTTTCGATTTTTCCAAAAACTTTCAAAAAAAGGCTTGACCTTGCGGAGAAACTGTGTTATAGTGTATGTACCTCAAAGGGGGTTATTTTTTTGCGCTCATTTTTTGGGAGCAAAAGCCCATGGCGAGGGAGGCTTATCAAATTTCCGACAATCGGGAGGTGCCGTTATGAGAGTCAAAATTACCCTGGCTTGCACGGAATGCAAGCAACGCAACTACAACACCATGAAGAACAAGAAGAACGACCCTGACAGACTGGAAATGAACAAATATTGCCGGTTCTGTCGCAAACACACTCTCCACAGAGAGACCAAGTAAGCGAGAGGAGAAAGTGCTATGATTCTGGGAGGAGTCATCCTGCTGATCGCAGGTGCCGTTGTCGCGCTGCTGACGTTCCTGAACAGTACCTACGTCTTCTCGCAAATGGGCGAACTCGGCTTTGGCGGTTGGATCGCGCGTTTCTTTGATCCGCAGTATCTGACCGGTAAGAAGATCGTCTTCTACATTGCCGTCCTCGCGATGATCGTTGGTGTCGTGATGTGGATCATTGGTCGCATCCGTACCAAAAAAGGTAACTATCAGGACGAAAAAGCGCAGAAAGCGGTCAAATATTTCCGCGGTCTGTTCAGCGAAGTGGGCAAGGTTGTCTGGCCGACCGGCAAGACGGTAGTCCGCAACACGATCGTCACCATTGCTATGTGTGCCGTGGTGGGCGCTTTGATCGTGGTGTTCGACATTGGTCTGACCCTTTTGATCGATCTGTTGTTGTCCCTGTGACCTTGAACTGAAAAGGAGGTCGGATGATGGCAGAGCAGGCCCGTTGGTATGTTGCACATACCTTTTCCGGCTACGAAAATAAGGTAGCCACCAATTTGGAGAAGATCGTTGAAAATCGGAATCTGCACGACTGGATCCACGAGGTCCGCGTGCCGACCGAAACCGTCACCGAAGTCAAAGACGGCAAAAAGCGTGAGGTGGAGCGCAAGATCTACCCGAGCTATGTGTTCGTCAAGATGGTGATGACCGACGATTCTTGGTTCGTCGTTCGCAACACGCGCGGTTGCACCGGCTTTGTGGGACCCGGAGGAAAACCGCTTCCCCTGTCGGAAGAAGAGGTGCTCGCTATGGGCATCGAAAAGCGCGAGATCGAGATCAACTACGAAGTGGGCGATACCGTCACCATCATCGACGGCCCGCTGGAGAACTTTTCCGGTATTGTCGACGAGATCGACAAGGAAAAGAACAAGGTGCGCGTGACCATCTCTATGTTCGGTCGGGAAACGCCCGTCGAGCTGGAGCTGGATCAGGTCTCCCGTATGGATTGATCCGTCTGTTCGCAAGTCTGGGGCGTGCTGCGTCCCTTACCCGTGCGCCGGACACTCTTCCGGCTGTGGGAGGTGCCTGTTCCGCTGACGGAACAAAAGGCACCGCCATTTACCACGATTTTTGGAGGTGCAAGAAATGGCTCAAAAGGTTACTGGCTACATCAAACTGCAAATTCCCGCCGGCAAAGCGACGCCGGCCCCCCCTGTCGGCCCTGCACTGGGTCAACACGGTGTCAACATTATGGCGTTTACGAAGGAATTCAACGAGCGCACCAAGAACGATATGGGTCTGATTATCCCCGTCGTTATCACTGTGTATGCGGATCGTTCCTTTACCTTCATTACCAAAACACCCCCTGCGGCTGTTCTGATTAAGAAAGCCTGCGGCATCGAGACGGCTTCCGGTACTCCCAACAAGAAGAAGGTTGCCAAGATCACCCAAGAGCAGGTTCGCAAGATCGCCGAGACCAAAATGCCCGACCTGAACGCCGCGAGCGTCGAAGCCGCTATGACCATGGTGGCCGGCACTGCGCGCAGCATGGGCGTCGAAGTTGTCGACTAATCGTTACGGACACTGAAAAGTGCCGTTTCGGGTGGGAGGAACACTCACATTCCGATTTACCACTCATACCTCGCCGCTTTCGGCTTGAGGTATCAAACAGGAGGAAAAGCCAATGAAACATGGTAAAAAGTATGTCGACAGCACGAAGCTCGTCGACCGCAATACACTCTATGATGTCAACGAGGCTCTGGATCTGGTCATCAAAACCGGCAAAGCTAAGTTTGACGAAACCGTGGAAGTTCACGTGAAACTGGGCGTTGACAGCCGTCACGCTGACCAGCAGGTCCGCGGCGCTGTGGTGCTGCCCAACGGTACCGGTAAGACGATGCGCGTTTTGGTGTTTGCCAAAGGCGATAAGGCACAGGCTGCTTTGGATGCCGGTGCTGAGTTTGTCGGTGCTGAGGAAATGGTCGCCAAGATCCAAGGCGGCTGGATGGATTTCGACGTGGTCATCGCGAGCCCCGATATGATGGGTGTCGTTGGCCGCTTGGGTAAGGTGCTCGGTCCCCGTGGCTTGATGCCCAACCCCAAAGCCGGTACTGTTACCCCCGACGTGGCGAAGGCTGTGACCGAAGCCAAAGCCGGTAAGATCGAGTACCGTCTGGACAAAACCAACATCATCCACTGCCCCATCGGCAAGGTTTCCTTCGGCGTTGAGAAGCTGCAAGAGAACTTCGACACCCTGTTGGGTGCCATCAACCGCGCCAAACCCGCGGCTGCCAAGGGTCAGTATATCCGTTCCTGCGTCGTCGTGTCCACCATGGGCCCCGGCGTCAAGATCAACCCCACCAAGGTGACTGTGTAATTTTTTGAAAAACCCCTTGCATTTTGTCAAGGAGTGTAGTATACTGTATATCGCTGTTCTTCCACAGACAGCGGGTGTCTTTGACATAATGGCTTTTGCCGCCCGCCGAGGAAACGCTGACACCGATTTGCACGCTATCCGTGCGCTGATTGGGATACTGCTGCCGTTTCTGTGGTTAAACACGGAAACGGCATTTTCTTTGTGAAGACGGCGTTTGATCATCACAACGGAGGTGAATGTAAGAATGCCCAGTGAGAAAGTTTTGCAAGACAAACAAGCTCTGGTTGCCAATCTGACTGAAAAACTCAACGGCGCTGCCGCCGGCGTGCTCGTCAGTTATCAAGGCACCAACGTGGCAGACGATACCCAGTTGCGTCGTCAACTGCGTGAGGCGGGCGTCGAGTATGCGGTTGTGAAAAACACCCTGCTCGGTCGTGCGGCGGATAACGCCAACCTGTCCGAACTCAAGTCTGTCCTCAGCGGCACCACCGCCCTCGCCATCAGCACGACTGATGAGTTGGCCCCTGCCAAGGTCCTGTGCGCATTTGCGGAGAAGCACAACAACTTCACCGTGAAGGCCGGCTTTATGGACGGCAAGGTCGTCGACGCGGCCACGGTCACCGCTCTGTCCAAGGTTCCCCCCAGAGAGACCCTGCTCGCTATGTTGGCTGGCGGCTTGAATGCCACCATCGCCGGCTTGGCACGCGCCATCAATGCGGTGGCGGAAAAACAAGGCGCTCCCGCCGCGGAAGCTCCTGCCGAGGCTTAATTGCCTAACAAATTCGTCTTAACGACAGAAAAATTACAAATTTTGGAGGTATATGAAATGTCTGAGAAAATCACCGGCATGATCGAAGAGATCAAAGCCCTCACTGTTCTGGAACTGAACGAACTGGTCAAAGCTATTGAAGAAGAATTCGGCGTGTCCGCTGCTGCCCCCGTGGCTGTTGTCGGCGGCGCTGCTCCCGCTGCTGCCGCTGCGGAAGAGAAGACCGATTTCGACGTTATCCTGTCCGATGTCGGCGCCAACAAGATCGCTGTCATCAAAGTGGTCCGCGAGATCACCGGTCTGGGCCTGAAAGAGGCGAAGGATCTGGTTGACAACGCTCCCAAAGCCCTCAAAGAAGGCGCTTCCAAGGAAGAAGCCGATTCCATCAAAGAGAAGATCGAAGCTGCCGGCGCGAAAGTCGAGCTCAAATAAGTTTTCTCAAAAACAAAAGGTCGCAGGATTTCCTGCGACCTTTTTATTTTTATTCCGTTTTCGCTTCTGTCACGCAAACTGCTTCCAGTGCTTCGCGCAAGGTGTCGAGGTTGGTCTGCCCTGTGGGAATTTTCACTGCAAAATAGGGCTTGGCGCCCGCGCTGATCATCACACGCTTTTTGAGCGCGTTGCTCAGGCGACTGCCCATTTCCAGATCCAGCTTTTTTTGGTAGAGCAACAGGGTGTCGCCCTGCTGTTTCACCTCAAATATACCCGCATCTGCGGCCATATTGCGCATCAGCGCGACCTCAACCAAGCCTTGCACCGCCTCGGGCGGCTCACCAAAGCGGTCGATAAGCTCGTCGTACACGTCGAGTGAATCCTCCATCGTGCGGATATCCGCGATACGGCGATACATCTCCAACCGCTGTGCGTTGGAAGCGATATACCGCTCGGGGATATGTGCTGAAACGGGCAAGTCGATCAGGCATTCTTCCTCGCGGCGCGGCTTTTGCAGTCCCTTTTCCTCGTTGACGGCTTCGGACAACAGCTTCAGGTACATATCATAGCCGACGTCCTTCATATGCCCGTGTTGCTGGGCACCCAACAGGTTACCGGCACCGCGAATTTCCATATCGCGCATGGCGATTTTGAAGCCTGCGCCAAACTCGGTAAACTCCCGCATCGCTTCCAGTCGCTTTGTCGCAACGTCGCTGATGGCTTTGCCGCGCACAAAGGTGAGATAGGCGTAGGCGCGGCGCGCCGAGCGCCCTACGCGCCCGCGGAGCTGGTGCAGTTGCGAAAGACCGAAGCGATCGGCGTTTTCGATGATGAGCGTGTTGACGTTGGCGATATCTACGCCCGTTTCGATGATGGTTGTACAGACGAGCACGTCGATCTCCTGCTCCATCACCGCACGCCAGATGTCCGAAAGTTCTTCCTCGGTCATTTTGCCGTGCGCAAAGCCCACACGCGCTTCGGGAATGCGCTGTTGCAAGGCGGCGGCACAGTGTTCGATACTCTCCACGCGGTTGTGCAGATAATAGACCTGCCCGCCGCGGCGTAATTCGCGGCGAATAGCGTCGTCCAAGATGCCCTTGTCATGTTCGAGTACATAGGTCTGTACAGGACGGCGGTCTTGTGGAGCTTCCTCGATCACAGACATATCCCGAATGCCGCTCATCGCCATATTGAGAGTGCGGGGGATAGGGGTAGCAGAGAGGGTCAGCACGTCTACGTTGGGCGCCATCTCTTTGATACGCTCCTTTTGCGCCACGCCGAAGCGTTGCTCCTCATCCACGATGAACAGCCCCAGATTTTTGAAGCGGATATCCTTTGACAGCATACGGTGTGTGCCGACGAGAATGTCGATCTCACCGCGTGCGGTTTGTTTGATGATCTCTTCCTGTTTTTTGGGGGACACAAAGCGCGACAGCATCGCAATTTTCACGGGAAACGCGCTGAACCGCTTGACGATGGTGTTGTAGTGTTGCAACGCCAAAATGGTGGTCGGTACGAGCAGCACACATTGCTTGCTTTGGGAAACGCACTTGAAAGCGGCGCGCAACGCCACCTCCGTCTTGCCAAATCCTACGTCGCCGCAAAGCAGACGGTCCATCGGCACGGGGCGTTCCATATCCGACTTGATCTCGTCGATACAGCGCAGTTGATCCTCGGTTTCCTCATATTCGAAGTGCCGCTCGAAATCGTATTGCCACTCGGTGTCGGGGTCAAACGCATAGCCCTCGGTCGCCATACGCTGTGCGTAGAGTGCGATAAGCTGACGCGCAATATCCTTGACGGCGGTGCGAATACGGGTTTTCACTTTGCCCCATTCCTGTCCGCCGAGTCTGTGTAGTTTCAGCGGCGCATCCTCGCGCGCGCCGACGTATTTGGACACCAGATCGAGCTGGGTCACGGGGACGTACAGCACGTCGCCCTTGTCATATTGCAATTTGAGATAATCCTTGATAACGCCCTGGGCGTTGATCTGATGTACGCCCTGATAAAGCCCGATGCCGTGGGACACGTGTACGATGTAGTCGCCCACAGCCAGTTCCGACAGGCTGTGTATTTGCGCGCCTTTATCGTGCCGCTGACGGCGGCGCGGGCGGGCGGCGTTTTGCAGACGCCCGTGAGTGATGACGGCGACGCTTGCTTCGGGCAGTTCAAAGCCCGCGGAAAGACCGCCGCGGATGACCAGCACCTGTCGCTTGATGGGGGCTTGCGGTGCGGGGGCATATATAGCGGGGATATTGCGCTTTTTGAGGTCTTCTGCCAGCGTTTTGGCGGTTTTCTCCTCGGGACCTGCCAACACGACACACGCCATATTTTGCCGCAGTAGATCTTGAATATCGTCGGTCAGAATGTCCAAACCGCCCGACCAGATAGGCAGTTGTCGCGCGTTGACGGTATACATGGCGCGCAAAGGAATATCCAACGAGGTGTGGGCAAAGGTGTCGAGGATAACGGTGCCTTTTTGCTCGGAAAGCTGCAAAAAAGCGTCCCAATCCAAGGTGAACCTGTCCAGCCCGCGGCAGAGCTCACCCGCTTCCATCAGTTGAGCAATATCCTCTTGCAGTTGCCATTGTCCGCTGCGAAACCGTTCCTTCACCTTCGTCCACTCGGAGACCACCCACAAGGCGTTGGGGGCATAGTCAAACAGAGTAGCGGGGTTGTCCCACAGCAGGGGAATATAGCGGTCAAGCGCCGCCAGCGGTACACCATCTTTGAGACGGCGCGCATCGGAGAGCAGATGCTCTTTGGCGGCGGCTTGTTTGCCGCGCAAGCCGTCGGCAAGGGCGGCGATTTGCGCCGCCAACACACCGGCGTCGCGGCAGAATATTTCCGCAGACGGCGGAATTTCCACAAAATCCAGCTGGTCGGTGCGCCGCTGGCTCAACGGGTCAAAATAGGTGAGGGTGTCGATCTCGTTGCCCCACAGCTCAATACGCAAGGGGGCGGGGCAGGAGGCGGGGTAGATGTCGGTAATACCGCCGCGGACAGCGAATTGTCCCGCGCCCTCTACCTGATCGCACCGCTCATAGCCTGCGGCAGACAGCGCCGTTGCCAGATCGGCAACAGGCAAGGACTTGCCGCGTTCCAACCGCAAGGTGGCGGCAGTCAGGGCGGCGGGCGGCAGGGTGAACTGCACCGCCGCATCAATCGACGCGATCACGCAACGGCAGTTGCCCTGCGCCAAAAGCGCCAGCGCGCCGAGTCGCTGTTGTTCATATTCGCGCGACGCAGATTCCATACGACGCAGGGTCAGGTCACGCGCAGGCAGGGTGACCGCCTCGGTGCCAAGCGCCGCCAGATCCTCTGCCAAACGGCACGCCTCGGCTTCGTCGGCGGTGATCACCGCCACGGGGCGCGTCTGTGTGCAGCACAGTCCGTGCAGCACCAACGCCTTGTGGATATGTCCCAAGCCGTTGAGTAGTGCAGGGGTGCGTTTGGCGGCAATATCAGCCGACAATGCCGCAAAAGCGGGCAGTGCGGCGGTTATGTTTTGAAAAACGGTACTCATAGAAACTCCTTAGTTTGAGGCTTGATGGCGCGCCCTATCAACGGCTGAAACGGTTCATTGCCTCGTCAATCTGTCCGTCTACGATCAGTTCTGCCGCCTGTGCCGCTTGGGTGGCGGCAGCTTCCATCAGCGTCAGCTCCTGCGCGGTGAAGCGGGACAGCACCCACGCCGCCAGATCATAGTCGGGGTGCGGCTTTTGACCGACGCCGATTTTGACGCGCGGGAAAGCGTCGCTGCCAATATGCTGAATGATGCTGCGCAGTCCCTTTTGACCGCCGTCGCTGCCCTTGCGGCGCACGCGCACGGTGCCGACGGACAGCGAAATATCATCGGAAAAGACCAACAGCTGTTCGGGCTTTAACTTATAAAACCGCATTGCTTCCGCGACGGATTCACCTGAGTTGTTCATATAGGTGAGCGGGAACAGCAAGAGCACGCGATGACCGCCAACGGTTGCCTCGGTGCATTGTCCCTTGAATTTAAGACGATTGGGGGTAGCGTTCACCTTGCGCGCTAATGTTTCCAACGCCAGACAGCCGGCGTTGTGGCGGGTTTTCTCATATTCTTTACCGGGATTGCCCAAACCGACGATCAAAAAGTCGATGGGACCCGCCGTTCCCTTTTTGCGAAAAAACATAGTGATTTCCTCATTTCAGCAAACACCAAAGGGGCGGAAATGCACAGCACCCCACCTTTTTGACGTCTATTATTCTTGTTTACTATTATGACAGATTGCAAACGGTTTTGCAAGAGCGAGAAAGAACAAAAAAATGACTATGTTCGCGGTGTGTTTTCACGAAAAATCTGTACAAACCGTAAAAATATAAAAAAACGCCGATTTTATAAAAATTATACTGGAAATATTCTGAAGTTTTTGGTATACTGAAAAACGGAGTGTTGCGCACCCTGACGCAACACCGTCAATTTGTTTAGCAAAGCTAAAAATATATTTAGGAGGATGACTTATGAGTCACAAGTACGTTTACCTTTTCAGCGAAGGCAACGCCACGATGCGTGAGCTGCTGGGCGGCAAGGGTGCTAACCTGGCTGAGATGACCGGTATCGGTCTGCCTGTTCCCCAGGGCTTCACCATCAGCACCGAGGCCTGCACCCAGTATTATGAAGATGGCCGTCGCATCAACGATGAGATCATGGCGCAGATCATGGAGTACATCGAGAAGATGGAAGGCATCACCGGCAAAAAGTTCGGTGACAAAGAGAACCCCCTGCTCGTGTCCGTGCGCTCCGGTGCCCGCGCTTCTATGCCCGGCATGATGGATACCATCCTGAACCTCGGTCTGAACGAGGACGTTGTCAACGTTCTCGCCACCAAATCCAACAACCCCCGTTGGGCTTGGGACTGCTATCGCCGCTTTATCCAGATGTATTCCGACGTCGTTATGGAAGTCGGTAAGAAGTATTTTGAGCAGCTCATCGACGAGATGAAAGAGAAAAAGGGTGTCACCCTTGACGTCGATTTGACCGCTGATGACCTCCAAGAGCTCGCCGGCCAGTTCAAAGCTGAGTACAAATCCAAGATCGGCAAGGATTTCCCCACCGATCCCAAAGAGCAGCTTATGGGCGCCGTGGAAGCGGTGTTCCGTTCCTGGGACAACCCCCGTGCCAACGTCTATCGCCGTGACAACGACATTCCCTATTCCTGGGGTACTGCCGTTAACGTGCAGATGATGGCCTTTGGTAACATGGGTGACGATTGCGGTACCGGTGTTGCGTTTACCCGTGACCCCGCCACCGGCGAGAAGCACCTGATGGGTGAGTTCCTGACCAACGCACAGGGCGAAGACGTTGTGGCCGGCGTGCGTACGCCGATGCCCATCGCGCAGATGGCTGAGAAGTTCCCCGCTGCGTTCGCTCAGTTCCAGGATATCTGCAATACTCTGGAAAACCACTATCGCGATATGCAGGATATGGAGTTCACCGTTGAAAACGGCAAGCTGTATATGCTGCAGACCCGTAACGGTAAGCGTACTGCCAAAGCCGCTCTCAAGATCGCTTGCGATCTGGTCGACGAAGGTATGATCACCGAGCAGCAGGCTGTGGCGATGATCGATCCCCGTAACCTCGATACCCTGTTGCATCCCCAGTTCGATCAGAAGGCGCTCAAAGCCGCTACTCCCGCGGGCAAGGGCCTCGGCGCTTCCCCCGGTGCTGCTTGCGGTAAAGTGGTGTTCACCGCTGACGACGCTGTGGCTTGGAAAGAAAAGGGCGAGAAGGTCGTTCTGGTTCGTCTGGAGACCTCTCCCGAAGATATCACCGGTATGAAAGCTTCTCAGGGTATCCTGACCGTGCGCGGTGGTATGACCTCTCACGCCGCCGTTGTTGCCCGTGGTATGGGTACCTGCTGCGTGTCCGGTTGCGGCGACATCATTATGGATGAGGAGAACAAGAAGTTCACCCTCGCCGGCAAAGAGTATCACGAAGGCGACTTCATCTCTATCGATGGCTCCACCGGTAATATCTACGACGGCATCATCCCCACTGTGGATGCTGAGATCGCCGGCGAGTTCGGCCGCATCATGGCTTGGGCTGATCAGTTCCGCACCCT
>SVOU01000046.1 GCA_015066215.1 Oscillospiraceae bacterium
CACCGATGCCTCGGATGTGCCCGCTCCCGAATCCACCGCCTCAAACGCGGACGGGTTCCCCACGCAAAATATCGGAATAGGCGGTCTTACCACGTCCGCAACGCAGGGTAGCACCCGTCCGACTACGCAGACAACGCAGAAGAACGAGGACGAACCCGCCTTTGTGGATCCTTCCACCTGCGATCACGATTTCAAAATCGTCAGCTTTGAGGATTCCACCTGCGCCAAGATGGGCAAAAAGGTATCCTATTGCGCCAAGTGTGATACCACATGCACCGAAAACGTGCTCAAAAAGACGACCCACACGGGCGGCAAGGCCACCTGCAAGGCACGCGCGGTTTGCACCGCCTGCAAAAAACCCTACGGTCAATTGGGCGACCACGATTGGGCACACGCCAACTGCAAAGCCCCCAAGACCTGCCGCGATTGCGGAATAACGGAAGGCGACATTGGCACGCACTACTGTACCGGCGACACCGATTGCACCAAGGCGGCTTACTGTGACGGTTGCGGTATGCTTATACATTCAGCACGGTCGGAACATATCTTTAACGCCGCCAAGTACGGCAAGTGCGAGATGCCTAACTGCACCGCCGTTGACCCGAATTTTGTGGATAACAGCAGTGCCAAGGTTGATTTCGTCTATACCAAGTTCCCCGCCGACATTGACTACGGCACCATCACCGCCGCAACCTATCGCATTTCTGGCAAAGTCCTGATTTTGACTCTCAACGTGACACGCAACAGCACGCCGGGGAGTCACTATGTGAGGGGATATTACCGCATCAGCAACGGGCTTATGCAAACGGTCGACACCGGTTCGTTCATCTCGGTGTATCTGAATCCCGGTGAATCCACTACGGTTGAAGTGCTCATCCCCAACGTCATCACCTCGCCCACCGACACGTATCACGTGTTTTGAGCAGAAACGAAATCCTTTATTGATATGCATTTTTTGAAAAAGCACCCGCAAGGGTGCTTTTTTGTTTGCAAAGTCCGTTTTTTTGGACAGAGATTGGTGTATATTGATGGTATGAAGTGGAGGGATACGTATTGGATACGGTCATTCAGGGAATTTACGTTTCCAAAGAAGACTTTCTGCAAATCAATTTCCAAAGCTGTGACTGCTCTGCGTTGATCTTTGATTTTGGGGGTACGCTGAAAACATTCAGGCACGAAAGATGCAAAGGCAGGGGGCGTATGGCGGTTGAATACGTCGACGACTTTGATCGTACGCGGTTTTCAATCGGTGTGGATCTCACCGACACGCGGTTTGTCTTTGACGGGACACTGCTCAACGAATACGGGCTTTTGGACGGCGTGCGGTTTCGGTTTGAGGACACGTATCTGTTCCTTTTTGCAGATGAAAACAATTTGATACTGACAAAGTCGAGGTGCGACTTGTTTGACGACAGTGCGGCAGAGGTCGATGAAACCACAACTGTTTTGGCATACAAATATATCTTTTAAGGAGAGAACGAGTATGAGTATACGACATGCAACGACGATAAGACAACTTTTAATCGCGCCATCCAGCCTTTCCGCGACGTTGGTACAGGTGTATTTTCCCGCCGACAACGTGACCCTTGCTTATTACAATGATTCCTTTAAACTGCACAAGGGGGACATCGTCTTTGTGGACGGCAAGTTTGAGGGGAAACGCGGATTGGTGACAGAGGTCAACCACAACTTCAAGATCCGCGCGTCCGACTACAAGCGTGTGATCGCGGTGGCGGATATGCAGGTGCACGGTGAGTTTTTCGCCGCCGGATCGCATTTCGTCACCTTTGACCGCGACGCATTGCCACCTGAAAAGATAATCACTTGGTACAAGGCACCGACGAAAGAGGGCGATGATTTTATCAAATGCTCCGATGACACCTCGTTTTCGCTTGATAAGCTGGCGGATATGAATATCGACCCTGCCGTTGCCGAGCGCGGCTATGAATATTACTGCGAAAACAGGGTGCAATACCTGTGCGTTGATGGCACGAAAGGCTATGCCATCGTCGAAGGGCGTGACAACTATGAGGTGGAGTTTACGCTGAAAGACGGCGTTGTCAGTCACTTGCTCTGCCCTTGCTTTTGCCACTATACCTGCAAGCACGAATTTGCGGCGATGTTGCAGCTGAAAGATCTGCTGCAAACCGTCACCACGCAATATGCCGACCAATATGCCGCTACCAACTTCTTTGCGGCGATTTGCGCCGACACGCTGTTCACTTTTATCGTCAATCCGCGTAAGGCGGGGCGTCTGACGCTGTGATGCCGAAAACTGCCCCTTTACCGCCCGCACATTTTGTGGTATGATTGTGACGATGAGGTGAGACTATGAACAAAGAGCACCTGCAACAGGTTTTTGACAACTATATCCGAAAATTCGAGTGGATCAACAACCCTGAACACGATGAAAACTACAAGTGGCGTATTGCGTATCAGTTTCGCGACCTTATCGACCCCGATGCACCTCTTTTTGCTGAAAACCTCAAAAAAGCTTGGAAACTTTCTGCTAATTTGATTGACAGCAGCAACCGATACTGCTTTTCTGCTCTGATTGCTTGCGCCGAAAAAGAGCCCGAGGCTGTGCGGCAACTTTTTAAGGATTTATTCGCGGCGGATTACGGGGATCTTTCGGTGCGCCAGCAAAAAATCGAAAACTTTATTGAGAATGCAAACGCATTGACCAAGCGTTTGCACTCTCAAAACGGTATGTTTATGAACGATCAACGCTCTGCGATGGCGTATCTGTTCCTGTATGATCCTGACAATCACTATCTATACAAGGCATCCGAAGCCAACAGTTTTGCTGCATGCGTAGAGTTTTTTGACGATTGGGGGCCCTCATCCTCTTTCAACCTACATATTTACCACCGTATGTGCGACCGACTGGTGGAGGAAATCAAAAACCACGAAGCTTTGGTGAACACACACAACTCGCGATTCTACGGCAAAAACGGTATAAAGATTGACGGAATGCACCCCGATGAAAACTATCATATTTTGGCATTTGACATCATCTACGGTGCACCCGACTTTCGGTATAACTTCTACGAAGGTCTCAAATTTTCCACTATCAAAGCCCACGAGAGAAAAGAACACGAGGAACACGTGGCAGAAGCGCAACGGAGATACGTCGTTTGGGAACGCGCACAGAAAAAATATGATTTGCTCGCAGAGGCAAACGAATTTTTCACTCAGCATATCGTTTTGGATATGACTGTCACCCATCGCGTCAACGGTGCAGGCGTTGTGACGCAAATAGACGGCGACCGACTTTGGGTCTTGTTCCCGCAAAAAGGCTCTACGGTTAAGTATAATACACTGTCTGCCTTCTTGAATGGCTTTTTGGCGGCTGACATTCCCGATTTGCAAGAACGCATCGCGCGGTATCAGCCTGTTTTGCAAAACACCTGCATGATCCTTTCCGGTTTGGAAACTGCCCGTAAAAATTTGGAGCCATATCAAAAATATCTCGAATGATTTTCCTTTGTCAATCGCGCGCTTTTGTGATATACTACTCAAAAAGGAGGGCGGTAGTATGAAACGATATATCTTCCCGCTCGTGTTCTGCCTGATGGCGGTGCTGCTGTTTGGCGGCTGTACTTCGGTTGCGGACACGCTCGTTCACGGCGATTATAAAATGGAAGGCGAGTTCGACGAGGGTGTGGAAACGCCCTACGTGAGGCTCGACACCGAGCTTGGGGAATTTTTGCTCGCCCCCGGCCCTCACGGCACCTTTGCCGACTACGGCACCTACGCGCTCGACGGCGACACGCTTCTTGCCACGTCATACGGTAACGTCTATACCTTCCGCGTTGTCGACGGCAACACGCTGGTGTTTGAGAGTGCCAAGACTACCCAATTTATCGACTTGCCCATCGGCGCGCGTTTCGTATATGCACCCGAAGGGAATATCAACGCCGACGATCTGCTTCACGCCGCTTGTGTCCTTTGACACAGGCGGTTTTTGTCGGCATTTTTAGGCTTTTTACTTGCAAACCGCACCGTCTGTCGGTATAATGAATTTGATGTACTCCCCACACATCAATTTTTACATAAAAAGGAGTGTCGTTATGACGACGGTTTCCGTTGCCTCCGCTGTGATAGCGGATGGTGTGACCTCTTGCTCGGCGGCGCTGGAAAGTTTTTTTGCCGCGTACAATCAAGACGTCACGGTAGTGTTCCCCGCAGGTCGCTATTATCTTGACCGCCTGGTGACCATCAAGGGCGGTCGCAACCTGCATATCAAGGGTGAAAATGCGGTGTTCGTCACCCATTTTACCTCTTGCGGCGATCCCGCCGACAACAACAACGCGTTTCATTTTATCGACTGTCAGGATATGGTCATTGAAGGGCTTTCTTTCACGACCGACAACCCCGTCAATATGTCGGGGCGCGTGACCGCGATCGACTTTGAGAATGAAACCTATGACGTGCAGATCAACGAGGCGTTCCCCGTCACGGGGCGCGAGCATCTTTACGGCAGCAGTTCCTTTGACGAGGACGGCTCCCCCGACTATGCGCTAGACACCTACGACGAGCTTGTTACCGAAACGGTGACCGAGCCTGACGGCGAGGTGTGGACCAAGATCACGGGTGTGGAATACGTGCCGCTGGGCGGCAACAAGATCCGCGTGTCTTTCCCCAAGCCCTCTGCCAAGAGCGAGGTGGCGGTGCGTGCCGATCTGTCGCGCCTGCGCGTGGGTCACTGGGTGGCGTTCCGCTACGTCATCTACGGCGCGTGCATCTTTACCTTCTTCGATTGCCATCGCGTGGTACTGCGTGATATTGAAATTATGCGCTGCTCGGGCTTTGGTATGCTGGTACGCCCCCGCTCGTCCGATTTTACGCTGGAACGCTTCAATATCCGCCGCCCCGCGGGCAGTTTGGAGCCTTTCTGCTGCAACGCTGACGGCGTGCACGTGCAGGGACTTTCGGGCTATTTCAAGATGATCGATTGCCACTTTGACGGTTTGGGCGACGATGCGCTCAATATCCACGGTTTGGCGGCGGCTATCACGCAGGTGGCGGCTGACGGCAAATCGTTGGTGTGTGCAGAAAAGCACGGTCACGGTCTGCCGCCCCGTTGGACAGAGGCCGGTGACACGCTGACCGTCTATGATGCCAAGACGATGCTCAAAAAGGCGACGCTGACGGTGGCTTCCTTTGACGACGAGGGCAACACGCTGCTGTCCGCGCAGGAAGGCGAGTTTGGCGTGGGCGATATCGTCGCCAACGACGCCTATTTCCCCACTTTGGAAGTCAAAAACTGCACCGCCCGCAACATCCGCGCGCGTGCGTTTTTGATCCAGACCCGCAACGTGAAGGTGGACGGCTGTCATCTTTACGGTATGGCGTTGCCTGCGTTGCTGATCGCGCCCGACTTCACCTTCTGGTATGAGGCGGGTCCTGCGGACCACGTGGAGATTTGCAACTGCACTTTTGAAAAGAGTGCATTGCCCAACGACCGCGTCAACCACGGCGCGTTGGTCATCAACGTGACGATGAGCACCACCCCCGACTATCATCCCGCGGGTGTGCATACCGACTTTTATATTCACGACAACACCTTTATCGACAACGGCAACTGCGCGATGTTTGCCGCGTCGGTCAAGGGCTTGCGTCTGGAAAACAACCGCTTCGTCAACAACTCGGTCATTCGCTTTGACGACGTGACGCCGTATACCGCTTATGACGTGGCGCTTAAAAGCTGTGACGAGGTGGCAATCAGCAACAACACCACCGACCGTCCCGACAATTTCCTGTATCTCGACCGCTGCGGTGACGCCGTGACGGTGAACTGATACGTATAAAAAGAGCCGACAGGGCAACTGCGCTGTCGGCTTTTTTGTACGATTATTTTTGCAGGTGCATACCGTGCATCGTGACCAATGCTATCACGGCGCCCGTGTTATCGGTGATGGACACTTCATAGACGCAGGTGCTGCGCCCGTCTTTGATGAGACGGCTTTCGCCGTACAGCGTGTCCCCTTTTGCCGCCGACAGGAAGCTGATGTTGGCGACGGTGGTGACGGTGGACGGTACTTCAAAGTTGGTGGAGATGGCGAACACAAAATCCGCCATCGTGAACATCACACCGCCCATCACGCCGCCGACGGCGTTGCGATGACGCGCGTCCAGATCCAGACGGCAACGCGCATAGCCCTGACGGGCTTCTTCAATGACGATGCCGGTAGCTTCGGTGGCATAGCGATCGTTGGCAAAAAAGGCTTTCGCCTGTTCCAGTGTGGGCATTGTGACATTCCTCCTTGCTTTTCATCGGTATTATACGCCTTTTGTGCGACGCGTGCAAGTGGTAGTTTTGGCTTTTTTGCAAGGGCGGTTTATGTATCGCCTTTGCCGTTGAGTCCGAAACTGATCTGCAACGCTTCGTCCACGCGTTCCATCTCACGGTTGTCCAATCGCCCCATGTGCTCTTTAAGGCGGCGTTTGTCCAGCGTGCGAATTTGTTCGAGCAGTACGATGGAATCTTTGATAAGCCCGCTGCCGCCCGAATCCAGTTGAATATGGGTGGGCAGCTTGGCTTTGTCGCGCTGGCTGGTGATCGCCGCCGCGATGACGGTGGGGCTGAAACGGTTGCCTACGTCGTTTTGCACGATCAATACGGGGCGCACGCCGCCCTGTTCCGAGCCGATAACGGGGCTCAGATCCGCATAATAGATATCGCCTCTGTGTACGGTCATATTGTTCCCTCCGTTTGATTTTTCCGCTTTTCATCGGCTGACAACCAAAGTTTGCCCGTTTGACGGCGGAATAATCCTGTTGACCGAAAAAATCCTGTATTCACAGAGTATGTCCGCAGGAATGAAACGGTGTCTGTCTGCGGCAGGAATATTTGCGCGGGATTTTTTTGAAAAAGGGGTTGACTTTTCTCTTAAATGTGTTATAATGCGATATGCTGATTTGAATATGTGCTTGTAGCTCAGCCGGATAGAGTGTTTGGCTACGAACCAAAAGGTCGGGGGTTCGAATCCCTCCAGGCACGCCAAAAAAGGAAGACATCCCTTGTGGGTGGCTTCCTTTTTTATTGTTTTCAAGGGAGGGATTCGAACCCTGAGAGGGTGAGCGCCGTGAAGAAAACAGTCCGGCGGACTGTTTTTAGGCGCGAAGTCCGCAGCGGCTACGCCGCAAGGACGGATGACGCACGGCGAAGCCGTAAGCGGCATCATCCCTCCAGGCACGCCAAAACGAAAATCCGTTCTCACAAGAGAGCGGATTTTCGTTTTGTATTATTCATTTTTCATTGTTCAATATTCATCATTCATTATAAACGGATTTTCGTAATGAATATTGAATAATTGCGGTCAATATAAAAACAGCACCCGATTCCAAACGGAGTCAGGTGCTATTTTTTAATGAACTCTATTATTTCTTTTATATCGCAATTAAGAGCAACACAAATTCTTTCTAAAACAAAGCTGTCGTATCTTTTTACTTTGTTTTTATAATAGTTATCAATAATTTGATATTGAATACCCGTGCGTTTCGCAAGTTCATAACGGCTTATGTTGTATTTGTCAAGTGCTTTATCTAAACATATTCTAACCACACAATCACCTCTTAAATACATTTTAATAAATATATATTTCCTTGACAATTCGTTTGATTGGATATATATTTATATAGGTGTATACGCGTAGCTTTATGCTTTTTCACATATGAAAATTCCTTTATGTCCTAAAATCAAACCCCGGCGCAAATGAGGTGAAGGCTCGTGATGGATAAAAGAACAGAAAAAATGATTTCTATTGCTATAATAATGGATAAGTACAACTATGAAACAAACGAAACTATCAATAGGAGAATAAATAATTATGATTTTCATGCAAACACCACCATCACACATACCAATAAGTATATAAGAATAAGTACAGAAACAAAAATTAAAGGGGTGTATAACATTTTAATTATATTCTCCAATGGCATATCAAAACTAGACTTTGAATTCGATTGACATACAAAGTGTGATTTAATGTGTAGCGGTTCAAATACATAGGTAAAAAATTTAAAGGTCATCGAATTTGTTCTCCCTGCCAAAAAAGGAAGACATCCCTTGTGGGTGGCTTCCTTTTTTATTTGCATCGGGCGGGATCGTGTGCTATACTATACCCATAGAAACCAATCGTGGGAGTGTGGATGATGGCAAAAGACAAGCGATTTGAAAAGATTTATTCGCAAAGTATGGGGTCGATCGAGATCTGGGTCGACAAGGAAACGGGCGTGCAATATTTGTACCGCCAAAGCGGCTATTCCGGCGGGTTGACCGTTTTGCTGGGCAAGGACGGCAAGCCTGTCATCAGTCCCAAGCTGGACTGACACCGTCTGTATACGGCTATCGGGAAGGAGAGGCGCGCCTCTTCTTCTTTTTTATTGCATTTTGTCGGCAGGCTTGGTATAATAAGGCAAAGGCTGGTGATAATGATGAAAAAGTTTCTGGTTCCCGGTATCGTTATTTTGGTTTTTGGCGTGCTGTTTGTCGCGGCGACCATATTCGCGCCCTCAGACACGGTGGATTTCCGCGGCGAGGTTATCGGCATAGAGATCGGTCAGGACTACACCGTTTTTACGCTCGACGGCTTTGAAATGATGCAATACGTCGTTATGGCGGATGAAGATACCGACGTGCAGTATTGTCACGCAGAAGACGGTACGATCACTTTGGCGGACATTAAAGTCGGCGACCTCATTCAAGGTCACTACAAAACGTGGTCTATCACCACCAACTATGCCAAAACGATTGAAGTGCAAAAGTAAGACTAACTGCAAGCGGAGGGCTTTTTATGTGTGATATGATGCAGGTGAAAACGGATTGTATCAACTGGATCCGTCAGTTTTTTGCCGAAAACGGCCCCGACTGCAACGCGGTCATCGGTATTTCGGGTGGCAAAGATAGTTCCGTTGCGGCGGCTTTGTGCGTGGAAGCGCTCGGCAAGGAGCGTGTGATCGGCGTGCTGATGCCTTGCGGCGAACAGCACGATATTGACTGCGCGTTTCAGCTCGTCAACCATCTCGGCATTCGTCACTACGTGGTCAACATCAAGGCGGCGGTCGACGGTTTGAAGGAAAGTTTGCCTGCCGATCTGCCCGTTTCGGTGCAGACGGTCACCAATATTCCGCCGCGCGTGCGTATGACCACCCTTTACGCCGTGTCGCAGAGCGTCAACGGGCGTGTGGTCAACACCTGCAACCTGTCGGAGGACTGGGTGGGCTATTCCACCCGCTACGGCGACGCGGCGGGCGATTTTTCGCCGCTATCCAAGCTGACGGTGCAAGAAGTGAAAGAACTCGGTCGCCTGTGCGGCTTGCCTACCGATCTGGTGGACAAGGTGCCGATCGACGGTCTGTGCGGCAAAACCGACGAGGAAAATCTCGGCTTTACCTATGCGGAGCTTGACCGCTATATCCGCACGGGCGAGATCGACGATCAGGATAAAAAAGCGGTCATCGACCGCAAGCATCGGCTCAATCTCTTTAAGTTGCAGTTGATGCCCGCGTTTGACCCCAAGCTGCCCGAAAACGCATAAACCAAAAACTCCGCAGACGGTGTCTGCGGAGCTTTTTTGTTAGCGTTCATCAAGCGGGATATACGGTTGGGTGGGTTTGACGTTGATATAGGCGGGGCGGATGATCTTGCCGTTATTCTGGATCTCTTCGATGCGGTGGGCACTCCAGCCCGCGATGCGGGATACCGCAAACAGCGGGGTGAACAGCTCGCACGGAAGTCCCAGCATACGGTAGATGAGTCCCGAATAAAAGTCCACGTTGGCGCTGACGCCTTTATACATCTTGCGCTTTTCGGCGATGATCTCGGGCGCCATCTGCGCGACGGTTTCATAAAGCGCAAATTCTTCCTCGCGACCTTTGGCTTGTGCCAAGCGGCGGGCGCAATCCTGCAAAATATCGGCACGCGGATCAGAGAGGGAATACACCGCGTGGCCCATACCGTAGATGAGTCCCGCGCGGTCGAAGGCTTGCTTGTTGAGCAGGCGGGCGAGGTAGTCCTTGATAGCGCCCTTGTCGCGCACGTCGATGCTGTTTTGCATATCCTCAAACATATGCACCACTTTGATGTTGGCGCCGCCGTGGCGCGGACCTTTGAGCGAGCCGAGTGCCGCCGACACGGCGGAATAGGTATCGGTGCCCGACGAGGTGACCACGTGGGTGGTGAAGGTGGAGTTGTTGCCGCCGCCGTGTTCGGCGTGCAACACCAGCGCGAGATCGAGCATTTTCGCTTCCAGCGGGGAAAACTCGCCGTTTTCGCGCAACAGATGCAACAGGTTTTCGGCGGTGGAATATTCTGCTTTGGGCAGGTGGATAAACAGGCTTTGCCCCTGATGATAGTGCTGGAAGGATTGGTAGCCGTAGACCGCCAGCATCGGGAACATCGCGATCAGTTGCAGGCACTGGCGCAGCACGTTGGCGATCGAGATGTCGTCGGGGTTTTCGTCATAGGTATACAGCGCCAGCACGCAGCGGGACAGGATATTCATCATATCGCGACCGGGGGCTTTGAGGATCATATCGCGCACGAAAGAGGTGGGCAGGGTGCGATAGTCCGCAAGTTCTTTGGTGAAGCGGGCGAGCTTTTCTTTGTCGGGCAGTTCGGAAAACAGCAACAGATAGACCGTTTCTTCAAAACCGAAGCGGTCGTCCTTCAAAAAGCCGTCCACCAGTTTGTCGATCGGCACGCCGCGATAAAACAGTTCACCTTCAATAGGAGTTTTAACCCCATCAATCGTTTTAAAGGAATTAACCTCACTGATTTCGGTAAGCCCTGTTATTACACCGTTTCCTTTTTGATCTCTAAGTCCTCTATTAACTGCATATTCTGTATAAAGCTCTGCGGGGATGGAGCTTTTTGAAACACAAAGCTCTGCAAGCTCGCGCATTTTCGGGGTAACGTCAAACAGTTCCCTATCCTGCTGTTTCATTTTATCATCTGCCTTTCCTGACCGGAGCATTCAAACTCGAATAAAGTTTATAGGCTCCGACTAACCTAAAATATAATAGTAGTATACCATAATTGTTTTCGCAATGCAATCTAAATAAATAAAGATTAACGAACTTTTAATAATTTTAATCATATTAATTCAAAATTTCGATTAAAAACGACAGATATTAACAAAAAATTTACAAATTAAATATGGCAAGAAATAGTTCATATAATATATAATTAATTTAGTATGGGGTTTTCTCGGATAACTAGAGTTTTCAAACTCGAATCAAGTTTAAAGGCTCTGGCTAAAGAATGCTTCATATTTGTCAGTTAAATAATAAGGAGCGAATATAATGAATATTTCATCTGTTCTTTTTCCTGTTTTCACCCTTTTGGGTGGACTTGCGTTTTTCCTTTACGGAATGAATGTAATGTCTGCGGGGCTTGAAAAGCTAGCCGGCGGAAAACTTGAAAAAACACTTAAAAAAATGACCTCTAATAAAGTTGCCAGTATGGGACTTGGTGCAGGTATTACAATAGCTATGCAATCCTCATCCGCGCTAACGGTTATGCTGGTTGGTCTTGTAAACTCGGGTATTATGGCGCTGGAACAGACTGTTGGCGTTATATTCGGTTCTAACATAGGTACAACCCTTACTGCTTGGATTCTTTCCCTTGCCGGAATTGAAAGC
>SVOU01000047.1 GCA_015066215.1 Oscillospiraceae bacterium
ATCTCAATGAGCGGAAATGTCTTGATCAAAAGCAAAAAGAACAGTTTGGATCTGATCGTCATCGCGCTGGTGATTTTCGGTGTTTTGCTTTCGATCGCTTTGTTCGTCGGTTATATGATCTCGCACACGGACTATTATGAGGCCGTTGATGCATTTGTGAAGAGTGCGGATCACGCGCACTATAACGAGCTTGGCGAGGCTGTGTTCAGCCAAGAGGAATGCTGGTTCTGCGACAGAATCGGCGACGGCACCAGCAAGTTCTCCTTCCTGCTTTCTTTGACGCTGGATTATTTCTGGGGCTTCATTATTCCCCTCGTCATCGCCCTGCTGGCTGTGGTAGTCTTTGTATGGATTGGCGGTTATCGCTTGACCGTGACCAGCGAGCGTGTCTACGGCACAGCCGCTTGGGGTAAAAAGGTTAGTTTCCCCGTGGATACCGTCACCGGTGCTGAAACCTGCGGTTTGAGCGGCGTCGCCGTTTCCACCGCCGACGGCACCACCAAATTCCTGCTGATCAAAAACGCGGATGCCGTCTGTGCGGCTATCAACGGCTTGGTTGGCGGCGAAGCTGCGGCTCCTGCGGTTGCGGAAGCCCCCGTTGCTGCGGCTGACCCCGTTGCTGCGGCTGACCCCGTTGCTGCGGCTGACCCCGTGGCAGAACTGAAAAGATACAAAGAACTGCTCGACAACGATATCATCACCCAGGAAGAGTTTGACGCCAAGAAAAAGCAACTGCTGGGTCTTTGATACATAATACATGCCAAAGGGCTGTGACAAAAGTCACAGCCCTTGTTTTTGCGCGGATAGTATTACACACAAGAAAAACTCCCGAAACCAAACGGTTTCGGGAGTTTTGTTGTTCTGCAAAAGTCGCAATCAGCGTTTGGAGAACTGGGGCGCGCGACGGGCGGCCTTCAAGCCGTACTTCTTGCGCTCCTTCATACGAGGATCGCGGGTAAGGAAGCCGGCCTTCTTCAGGATGGGGCGCAGCTCCTCGGTGTTGAATTGCAGCAGGGCGCGGGAAATACCGTGACGGATAGCACCCGCCTGACCGGTCACGCCACCGCCGGCGACGCGGCATTCCACGTCGAACTTCTCGGTCGTGCCGGTGAGGTTCAGAGGCTGACGCACGATCAGTTTGAGGGTTTCCAGACCGAAGTAATCATCGATCTCACGGCCGTTGATGGTCACCTTGCCGGTGCCTTCGTACAGACGAACACGGGCGACAGAGCTCTTTCTTCTGCCGGTGCCGTAGAAATACGGTCTCTTGTTGTAATCCATCGTTAGTAGCCTCCTTCCTTAAAATTCAAAGTTCTCGGGTTTCTGAGCAGCCTGCTTGTGCTGCGCGTCAGCATAGACGTGCAGACGGGTGCAAGCGGCGCGGCCGATGGTGGTGTCGGGGATCATACCCTTAACAGCCAGTTCCATAGCCTTTTCGGGACGGTTCGCCATCAGGGTGGCGTACTGCACGGCTTTGAGGCCGCCGACCCAACCGGTGTGACGGTACCAGTACTTGTTCGTCAGCTTGTTGCCGGTCAGAACAGCTTTACCGCAGTTGATGATGATAACGTGGTCACCGCAATCGACGTGCGGGGTGAAAGTGGGCTTGTGCTTGCCGCGAAGCAGAACAGCAGCCTGCGCAGCGACACGACCCAGCGGTTTGCCGGCGGCATCGATGACGTACCATTTACGCTCGACCTTACCGGCCTTTTCCATATACGTGGACATAGGTCTTACCTCCTGTTTTTTATTCCATCTTTATGACACAGTTGGTAGGATACCACACCCGCAAAATATTGTCAAGAGCAAATTCCCGATTTTTTTAAGTTATATCCCCTTTTCTCTCGTTTTCTCTCTTATTTGCTTGATTTTGCTCTGTTTCTCGTTTTTCATTTCATTTTTTGAAAAAACGCCGAAAACCCTTGCCAGACAAGGCTTTTTGCGGTATGATAGGGGCAGAAAAGCAAAAAAGGCGGTGTGAAAATGGGGCGCGAATTTGAAAATTTGCTATCTCTCACGCGCGCGGCTGTGCAGCGATATGATATGATAGCTCCCGACGACCGTATTGCCGTCGGCGTTTCGGGCGGCAAGGACAGCGTGGCGTTATTGGCACTTCTCGCCCGTTTGCGCGCGTTTTATCCCGTCCCCTTCTCTCTCGTGGCGATCACGCTGGATCCGTGTTTTAACGGCAAAGAAAACGATTTCTCGGGCATTGCCGCGCTGTGTGAGCAATTAGACGTGCCGTATATCTGCAAGCGCACCCGCCTTTTTGAAGTGGTATTTGAGGAACGCCGTGAACAAAACCCGTGCAGTCTGTGTGCACGTATGCGCCGCGGCGCGTTGCATAAGGCTGCCGTTGAGGCAGGCTGCAACGTGGTGGCGTTGGGGCATCACAAAGACGATGTGGCACAGACGCTGTGGATGAACCTGATGGCAGGCGGGCGGCTCGGCTGCTTTGCGCCCAAGTCCTATCTTGATCGGCGCGAGCTTACTCTCATTCGCCCGATGGTGTTTGCCGATGAAAAAAGCATTACCGCCGCGGTACGGCAAGAGGGCTTGCCCACAGTGGCTTCCGGTTGCCCTGTTGACGGAATTACCCAGCGAAAGCGCGCGCAGGAACAGTTGGCGGCGTTATCGCAAGAATACGGACCGCTCACCGACAAATTCCTCAACGCCCTGCAACAGAGCGGGCTTGACGGTTGGGGCTGATCGGTCGTTTGGCGGCACGTCGCACCCTGTATTTGTAAAAATGACACACAAAAAGCCGTTCCGACACAGTCGGAACGGCTTTTACTTTCGGTATAATCCCCGTGGATTATTCCTTTCCGTATAAATTCATACGGAACAAGCGGCTCTCATCCTCGGGGTCCTTGCAGATGACGGTGGCTTCAGAGATGCTGCTCTGATCCATCACGCTGGACAGCGCCAGCAGCTGCGTCAGTCGGCTTTTCAGGTTGAGTACGTCACCTTCGGGCGTTTTGAGGAACATCTCGCCCTTGGCGGTCTCTGCGAACGCGATCAGCTTTTTCAGGTCAAAATTGTGGATAGTGGTATCCGCCATAAGTATCGTCTCCTTTCGAAATAACACGGGTTTGCCGCTTACAAGCACATTATATCCTGTTTTGCAGCAAAGTGCAATCCAAAGTTTAGAAAGGTGAAACAGTACTTTTTAGATATATTTCACGAATGGGGCAGCACTTTCGGGGCATCCTTGGGCAGCACCGTTGCCAACGCGGCAGGCAGCCACGGCATCATCGTGGGCTTTTGCCCCTCAAAGAATTCCAATCGCGTCACCATCTGCTCCCACTCGGTTTTTACTTGGGTTGCGGTTTTGGCGCTATCTGCCGCCAGCATGGGACATACACCGTCAGCGCCAAAGGACAGCGGGTTGCCGCCATAGACGGCGGTGTTGACTCCCGCGACCGCTTCCCAATCCGCCGCCAGCAACAGGCGTGTGTCGGCGAGCTTGGTGTTGAGCGTTTTGACAAAGCGGGACAGCACCTCGAGATAACTTTCGGCGGTTTGGTCTTTTGTGCCGAAATAGGCTTCAAAGGTCTTTTCGGGGAATTGCACGCCGTCGAGCACCAGTGTATCAAAGCCGAGCGTCGTAAGCTCGGTGGCAAGCTCTGTAATATAGCTTTGGGCTTCCTCGGCATAGGGGTTGAGCCACGATTTGCCGCCTTTGCTCGCGGCGGCGTCAAGCCAGAGGGTGACCTTGTCACCCGACCAGTTGATGCGACCGCTTTTGAGCTTGGAAGTGGCGGTTTTATCCTTAAAGGCAAACAGGCGCGCCACAGGTTCAAGCTGAGCAGTGCGACAATCTTTCACAAGTGCGTCCAGTTCTTCTTTGGTGAGTGCCGTATCGGCAGTGGCTTTGGCTTTCTTAGCAAGCTCGCCCGTGAAAGCATAGTGCAGCGCGCCGTTTTCGTCTTTGAGGTCGAACAGCACCGCCGTGTAGCCGTTTTGGCGCAGTTCTTGCAGCATAGCAGGGCGCGCGGCGGCGTCACGCAAGGACGCCAGCGACACAAACGCCATCTTTTCCACCGTGGGGGCGGGCGGCGGGGTGGTACCCGTCGTCGGCGCCGCGGTAGAAGCACCCGTGGTGCCGGTGACACCCGAGGGCGCGGTCGTACTGTTGTTGGCAGAGGCGTTGTCCGACCAATGCACCACGCCAATGCCGGCACCTGCACAAACAGCCACCAGCAATATCCACCCCAGCACACGCGGCCACACCGATTTTTTGTGGAACATCCGCCGTGAACGCGAGCGGGAGCGACGCAATTTCATAGCCATAAGCCTTTCCTCCATCTGCCGTCAAAGACGGCTGTATACGGTCAAAACAGGGTGATAGCGGGTTTGAAGCCGGAAAACGCCAACGCCAACAGGCCCAGATACAACAGAGCGATCGGGAAGCCTTTAAACGCGGCGGGCATTTCGGGATTGTCCAGGCGGGAAAGGGCTTCGTCGATCAAGCGGGAAAGCAAGAAAAATCCCAACGCTGCGCCCACAGCCGCGCCCAACGCGCCCCACAGAGAGGTGTTGAGGCTGAACTCCGTGATCATCAACAGACCGATGAGTACATTATTGAACGCCGCGAGCGAAAGTATACGCTGAATGCGCGAAAGCACGCGCGGAACGGCGCGTTTGAGGATCGCGACGACCAAAAGATACACAAATATCACGACCAGCACCACAACGGCGGGGCTTATCAGGTTGGTGATGAAATCTTTGGGCAGCAAATAGCGGCGGATGGGATACACCAGCAGCATATCCACCACCGAAAAGCCGCACAAGAAACCGCAGTAAAGCGGGATATCTTTGGGCTGGCGACTCATACGCAGCATCACCGATGCGCCGATGCCCGTGGACAGCACGATGTTTTGCACCGTTGCCATCGCTATGAGATACAGGAAGAAATCACCCATGATTCTGCCCCCTTTGCTTATCGGCTAAACGGGAAAGACCTGCTTTGAGCCATTGCAGGGCGGCTGCCATAAAGGCGAGCATAATAAAGCCGACCGCAGGCAGCGAGGCGGCGGAAAAATGCACGCTCATTTCCACAGGCTTGCCCCACAGCGTCCCTTGGGCGAGCATTTCACGCAAGGCGGACACGGCACAGATGACGATACCAAAGCCCAATCCCGAGCCCAGCGCGTCGAGCAGTGCCAAGTGAGGCGCGTGCTGCACCGAATAGCCGCCCGCGCGGTAGGTAAACAAGGTGTTGACTGCCATCAGCGGCAGGAAAATATACAGCTTAGCATACAGGTCTGCCGACACATAGGTTTCCAGCACCCACGCCGACAGCACCATCAGCCCCATCGCCAGTATCGTATACAGCGGCGGGCGCATCCACGGGGACAGCTTTTCGCCCACCAGCGACATAATCAGGCTGACGGGTAACAGCACCGCCAGCGTACAGGCGGTGAGCGCCACGCCGTTTTGCAGCGTGGTGCCTGCCAAGATGATGGGGCAAATGCCCACGGCTTGCACCAACACGATATTGCGGGACAGAAAAGAGGCAAAAAACGGATTTTCTTCTCGACTGATCCAGTTAGTTCTCATTCCGCATGCACCCCTTTCCGTTCCCACAGACGCCGCGCAAACGCGCGCACGCGCCAGCAGACGTTATCCAGTCGCGGTGCGACCACGTTGACCAGCAAAACGGCAAAGCAGGTACCTTCTTCAAACTGTCCTACGTGACGCAGCAGCATCACCAGACAGCCCGCCAGCACGCCGTAGACCGCTCGACCCGTGCGCGAGCGCGGCGTGATACAGCTGTTGAGCAGAAACAGACCCGCAAACAGCAGATAGCCCGCACTCAATTCGTTGATGATGGAAATATACCAATCGCCCGACGCGCGCGGGAACAGCACCGCCAAAACGGCACAGGTGAGGATATAGGGGCCCGTGACCATCGGGAAGGTGCTGTGGCGTATAAACAGATAAAGCGCAACGGCTGCCAGCACCAAAAGTCCCGTTCCTGCAATAGGGCCGGGGATCATACCCGTGAGCAGATCCACGCCGCTATACACGGAATAGGTACCCGTTGCAAGCTGTCCCGCGGGAGACGTGGCGGTGATGACGCTCTCCGCCGGCACTTCCCACAAAAGCGGCAGCTTGGTATGCAAAACGGGATAGGTGAACATATGATGCGGCCAGCACTGGGTGAGCAACGCCACCGCCGCTGCCGCAGGGGAAAACAGATAGTGTCCCTGACCGCCAAAGGGGAATTTGACCACCAGAATGGCAAATATCGCACCCACAACCGGCATCCACATCGGGGCAAGCGGTGACATCATCGCACCGATGAGCGCGCCCGAAGCGGCAGCATAGCCGTCCAGCACGCTGATGCGGCGGCGCATCAGCACGCAGCCGACACACTCACACACCATCGCGGTGAGCATACCTGTCAGCACCAGCAAAACGGGACGCCAGCCGTAAAACAGCGTGGGCATCACCAATATCGGCAAAAGAGCGATCAAAAGGTCGCGATTATGGTGGGTGATGCGGTCATCACCGCGAATAAACGGTGCTTGTCGTTCCATCATTCACCCTCCACATCCATAAAGATCGTGCCTTGCACCTCGCAGGCTTCCAGCACGGCCGCCGTCACCTCGCGGGCGGCGGGACAAACGTACGAGCAAGCACCGCAACCGTCACAGCGTTGCGGATTGAGCATAGGAAGCTGCTCGTATTGCATATTCTCCAACAAGCGCGCGATCTCGCAAGGCACCAGTCGGCGGTGACACACGCGGATGCATTCTCCGCAGCCCGTGCAGGGCTGCGCCTTGCGCGCGGGCAATTCTTCCATCGCCAGAAGGCAGGTAACACCTGAAAACACGGGTGTTTGCACATCCTCACACAAGATACCTGTGAGAGCGTCACCCATCACCAAAAAGTCGGCTTCTTCTGCTTTGGAAGCGGTCAGCAGCGCATCAAGCGGCGTGCCTTCGGTCACGCGCCAGTTGCGCGGGCGGTTGGCAGCGGGGCCGCTCACCGTCACTACGCAGGTGTCGGTCACGATATGCTCGTCCATCGCCGCCGCCAGTGCCGCCATCGCCTGCACACCGACCACCGTCACGGGCTTTTTGCGCGATACTGCCGTCGGGTCGGTGGGATATTTCTTTCCACAGACAAACAGGTGACCGCGCAACGCCTTTTTGGCAGAGCGTTCCACAGCGCCGCGCGATACCGCGACGCCGTATTTTTCGGCGTCGATATAGGCAGCGGTCAGCTCCAGACCGCGCAAAACGCGCGCGGGATCTTCCAACAATACGCCAAGAGATGCCGCGGTGTGCGGGTCGGCGGTGGTGGCATCGGCTACCACCGTACCGCCCGATTTGCGCAGGCTGCGCAATTTGGCAAACAGCGGCACACCGTCGGTCTCGTCCACGATAGCCGCCATACGCGCCACCGCCGACAGATGCTCATACGCCGTGTCGTCAGGCAGCGTGATCGGCTTGTTGTCAGGCTTTGTCACCGCCACCACGATATAGCACCCCTCACCAAACAGGGGGTGGTTTTGGCGCACCACGTCCTCGATACGCCCGTTGACAGGGCTGTATACAGGCAGGCGGAATTCATTTTCCCACAGTCGCTGACCGCGCCGCACAGTTGCGCCGGGACGCACCTGTTCAAGTAGCTTTTCGGGCAGGGGGATATAGAGCTTTTCCGCAACAGGCAAGACTTCAATGCCGCGGGTGAATATACGACCGCGTTGGTCGGGCAGATGCACGCCGTGGGTGAATAGACTCATCGCTTCCCACTCCTTTCTTCGCAAGCGTGGAAATTTTCGGGCAAACTGGCAACGAAAATCCGCTTGCAGACCGCTTGTACGGTGACTATTATGATAACAAGAGGGCTTTTACCTCATTCATTCAAGGGGGTGCAAGGATTTGCACATGGAACGCTTGGGCAACGGGTGCCTGCGCATCCTGCTCACCGAGCAGGAGGTTTTGGAGCACCATTTAGATATCGGCAGCCTGCAAAACGGGCAAGGTAATCTGCAAGAAGGGCTGCGACAGTTGTTGGCAGAGGCCAGAGGGCGCACAGGATTTGGCGCCACGGGGCGACTGCTCGTGGAGGCAATACCGCTTGACGGCGGTTGCCTTTTGCTGGTGACACCGCAAACCGCGCACCGCAGCTTGCGTATCCGTCGGGCGGCGGGGCCGCTCGTGTTCACCATCGCCAACGAAGACCATCTGCTTTCCCTCGCGCAAAGCTGGGCGCGACATCCGCATCGCGGGCGTGAACTGTGCGCCAGCTCGCTGTATCGCGGCGGTGAGGGATATTTTTTGGTCGTCTATCCCGCCATCGCCTTTTCCAAACGAACGCGGCGGCTGCTTGAAACCTTTGCAACTGCCGTCAAACAGGGACACGCCGCAGCGGCGTTTGTGGCGGAACACACAAACGCGTTGGTTGTCGGAGATGCTTTATCGAAATTGGGGCAGGCTTATGACCGCTCACAAGAGTGAACATAGTCCGCGAGTGCTTTGGGGTCCTCGGCGTTAAATAGGGCACTGCCCACGACGGCGACCGTGGCACCCGCATCCGCTACCAACGCGGCGGTTTTGGCGCCGATACCGCCGTCGACCTGAATATCCAGCGGGTGACCGATACGCGCCGCTTCCGCACGGATAGCGGTAATTTTCGGGAGCATATCCGCCATAAAGGATTGACCGCCAAAGCCCGGCTCCACCGTCATCACCAGCACCATATCCAGTAAGGGCAAATAGGGAAACACCGCCTCGGCGGGCGTTTTGGGTTTGAGCGTCAGCGCTACTTTTTTGCCCTTTGCGCGGATACGCGCGATCGTTTCCTCAACGGGGGCGGCGCTTTCAATATGAAAGTTGATCAGATCCGCACCGGCATCGGCAAAGGCGTCGATGAGGCGGTCGGGATATTCCATCATCAAATGTACATCAAACATCAGATCCGTGCAGGGGCGGATGCGAGCAATAACGGGCGGCCCAAAGGAAAGATTCGGCACAAACACGCCGTCCATCACATCCAGATGCACCATATCCGCGCCGCTTTGCTCCACAAAGCGCAGCTCGTCTTCCAGATGGGCAAAATCACAGGTCAAAATCGAGGGGGACAGTTTCATTTTGCTCTCTCCTTTTCGCTTTTTCGAGCGAGGTATAGCGTATTTCCGCATATCGCATTAGCATCCTACCGTCAGGCGTCGGGGGTCTTGCGCAGGAACCACAGCATAAACGGCAGGCTGATAAGTCCGGTGATCACGTCGGTGAGCGGTTGGGCGATCTGGATGCCAAAAAGCCCGCCGAAATGCGCGCCGATCACCAGCACGGGCATCAAAATGACACCCGAGCGCATCAAGGACAGCAGCGTGGCGATGCCTGCCTTGCGGATGCTCTGATAGAGCATATTCACAGGGACGGACAGCGGTAAGAATAGCAAGCCCACCGATGCCGCACGCAACGCGACGGCACCGATCTTCACCACTTCCTGCGCTTCTTGGAACATAAACACGATCTCTTCGGCAAACAGGAAACCGCCGATAGATAATATTCCCACAAAGGCGGCACCGAACCACGTGGTAAACAGGAGTCCTTGTTTGACACGGCGATAGTGCTTGGCTTGGTAGTTAAACGCGGCAACAGGCTGGAAGCCTTGACCGATGCCAAGTCCCACGCACATCAAAAGACCCGAATAACGGTTGACCACGCTCATCGCGGCGATCGCGGCATCGCCAAAGGGTTTGCACAGGTTGTTGAGCAGGCCGCCCGACAAGGACGCCAGTCCTTGTCGCACAAACGAGGGGAAGCCGACCTTCAAAATGCCTTTGTAGATATGAAAGCGGCGGCTGATCGCCCGCAGGGACAGGCGGCTTTGCGCCTGAAAGATATACATCAGCACCAATATCACAAAACTGACCATCTGCGAGATGGCGGTGGCAAGACCTGCACCGTAGACGCCCATCCCGCATCGCTTGACGAAAATATAGTCGCCCAAAATATTGAGCAGACCGCCCGTGGACAAGCCGAACATCGCGTAGAAGGCTTTGCCTTCATAGCGCAGGTTGTTGTTGAGCACCAGCGAGCCGATCATAAACGGGCAGGAGATCAACACCCACATACCGTAGTCGCAGGCGTGCGGCAATATCGTTTCGGTGCTGCCGAGCAGGCGCATAAACGGTTCGAGAAACAAAAGTCCCAGCGTCGAAAGCACCGCACCTGCGCCGATGCCGACGTAAAACGAAGTGGACGCATAGGTTGTGGCTTCTTCGGTGTTTTTATCCGCCAGTGCTTTCGACACGAAACTGCCGCTGCCGTGACCGAGCATAAAGGCAACCGCCTGAATAATCGCTTGCAGGGTGAACAGAATACCCGTTGCGGCTTGGGCACTTTCGCCCAGCTCGCCGACGAAATAGGTGTCCGCCATATTGTAAATGCCCGTGATGAGCATCGATATGGTGGTGGGAATGCCCAGCGTGACAATGAGGCGTGCCACGGGCGTTTTTGTCATTTTTTCATAATGCAATTCCGCTTTTGTCACGAAACGGTCGCTTCCTTCCCATTTGAACGCAAATATACAGGTTATATTATAGCACGTTCCGTCAAAGATTTCAATACATTTCGCCGTTTGCGTTTTGCAACCGTTATAAAAAACAAGTGCGCCGCAAAAAATTGCGGCGCACCGTTTTGTGCTTTGTAGATCAATAATTATTTATCGATCTTGTAGTATTTCTTCAGAGTAGCGAGAGCGGAAGCAGCATTCTCTTCCAGGGCCTCCTCAGCGACATCGTAGTAGCCGATGTAGCCGTTGGTGGCCTCGTCGCCGGCGTTCTGATAGAACTCCTTACCGTTGGTATCGGTCAGACCCATAGCAACGAAGGAGGAAGCGGGAACCTGGCCGCCCTGAGCAACGGACTCGCAGATGTAGTTGCGGTCGAACAGCAGGGACAGAGCTTTACGCACTTCAGCGCGCTCAGCCTCGGTCTTCAGACCCAGATCAGCGTTCACGTTGAAGCAGACATAGTAGGTACCCAGCTGACCAGCGATAACAAACTCTTCGGGATAATCCTTCTTCAGAGTGGCGATCTCGTTGGTGGGAACGTCGTCGATCATCAGCCAGTCGCCCTTCTTGAAGTTAGCCAGCATGTTGTTGGCATCGTCGGACAGGTAGAAGTTCAGGGTGGGCATGGTCACGGCAGCAGCGTCGACATAGTTGTCGTTCTTCTTCAGCGTGATCAGGCTATCGTGCTCCCAGCCGCTGATGGTGTAAGCACCGTTGCAGATGTAGGTCTCAGGTTTGGTAGCCCAAGCTTCATCGGTGACAACATCAGAGCGCACGGGGAAGTAGGTCGGGAAAGCGAGCAGCTCGTTCCAGTAAGCCACGTTCACGGGCAGGGTGACGGTGATGGTGCGAGCAGCATCATCGGAGGTCACAGCCAGACCCTCTTCGGTGCCGTAGCCCTTGACAACGTCAAACATGTAGCCGTAGTCCGCGCCCAGCTCGTCGCTCGCAGCGCGTTTCCAAGCGAACTCGAAGTCGCTGGCTTTCAGATCCTTGCCGTCAGACCA
>SVOU01000048.1 GCA_015066215.1 Oscillospiraceae bacterium
GCCCAAGCTTATCGTTGCGGGAGCTTCGGCATATCCGAGAGTGATCGACTTTAAGAGAATGGCTGAGGTCGCTCATTCTGTGGGAGCTTACTTTATGGTGGATATGGCACACATCGCGGGTCTTGTCGCCGCGGGTCTGCACCCCTCCCCTGTGCCCTATGCCGACGTTGTGACCACCACCACCCACAAGACCCTGCGCGGTCCGCGCGGCGGTCTCATCCTCTGCCGTGAGGAATTGGCGAAAGCTATTGACAAGGCCATTTTCCCCGGCACTCAAGGCGGTCCGCTGATGCACATCATCGCCGCCAAAGCGGTGGCTTTCGGCGAGGCGTTGCAGCCCGAATTCAAGGAATACCAGCAGCAGATCATCAAAAATGCGACAGCATTGGCCAAGGCTTTGACCGACAAGGGATTCCGTTTGGTCAGCGGCGGTACCGACAACCACCTGATGCTGCTCGACCTGCGTGATAAGGGAGTCACCGGCAAAGAATTGGAGCATCGTCTTGACGAAGTGCATATCACCGTCAACAAAAACGCTATTCCCAACGATCCGCAAAGTCCCTTCATCACCAGCGGCGTGCGCATCGGCACCCCTGCCATCACCAGCCGCGGTTTCAAAGAGGAACAAATGGAGCTCATCGCCGGTTGGATCGCCGACGTTGTCAACGATTTCGAGGGTCAAAAAGAGCGCGTCACCAAAGAAGTTATCGCACTTTGCGAGCAGTTCCCCATTTATAACGACTAATTTACAGAATATGACGCAAAAAAGCCTCACGCCGATCGGCGTGAGGCTTTTTCATTTAATTATCAACGAAAGTCGTTGCCGTTGCCACCGCGATTGCCGCGGCGAGAGAAACCGCCGTGCTTGCTGTCCAAGCTGTGTTTAAGATCGGACATTTTTTCATCGCTGGTCTGTTTGAAGCGCGACATCATATCCTCAAAGTTGGTAGACTCCGTGCGCGCCGGCTGCCACTCATAGCCACCGGGACGACCGGGAGATACCACAGGAGCGGTGCGGGGGTGGGGATTGCGCGGGCGCGAGGAGCGACCGCCGTCACGATTGCCGTCGCGATTTCCCTCACGGGGTGCGCGCGGCTGCTCCATTGCGCGTTTGATCGACAGGCTTATTTTGCCGTCTTCACCGATGCTCAACACCTTGACCTTGACGACCTGATTTTCCTGCACATGCTCCCGAATCTCCTGCACGAACGTGGGAGCCACTTCGGAAATATGTACCATACCGGTTTTGCCTTCGCCCAAATCGACGAAAGCGCCAAAACCGGTGATGCCCGTCACCTTGCCTTCTAAAACAGATCCAACTTCCAACTGCATATGCGACTGTTTGCCTCCTGCCCTCTACTATTAAGAATCTATACCGGGAATTTCCATCAAGATGACTTCACCCGGCAATGCCCAGCCCTGTTCACGGGCTTGTTGCTCCAGATATTCCTCCAAATTTTCGGTTTGGCGTCTCAAATTCTCGTTGGCGCGTTTTTGCTCGGCGATTTTGTCCTTGAGCACGTCAACCTCCTCGGTTTCCATACGGTTGATCTCTAAACGCAACTGAACCAATGTCACGATGACATATATCGAAAAAGCAACCACAGCGATGCGAAGGAGGATATTTTTCTTTTTCCGTCTGCTTTTCATACGGCAAAAACTCCTTCCGGTTACACCGGTCTTTCGTAAACTATCCCAAATTAGTTATTGTTATCTTGATTATACAACACTTTGCCGCTGTGTTGCAAGGGTTTTTTGCACTTTTCTTTCCAATTTTTAAGGAAATTTTGCCCTTTTTTCATTAAATAGACCGCAGGGCGACTGAGCAATCGCCAAAGGGGCGTGAACAGTCGGCTTCCCCACCCGCAAGCAGCATGCAAGACAGCCGCCAAAAAGCGGCATAACGCGTGCAAAAGGCGTCCTACTGTCTGACGGAAGGCAACGAACCCCAGCGCAACGCCCAGCAAAACGTACCAGCGCATTTTGCCGCCCGTCAGCGGGAGCGCAAATAAAAACAGGGTGACAGCCGCCACGAGCATAAAGACAAAATCCCACAAGGCAACCGACAGCCTGTGTCTTGCACTGTGGCGTATACCGCTAAACAGTTCATAGACCAACGCCAGCCAAAATCCGCAGCCGCAGGACAAGAACAGGCAGTAAAGCTGTCTGCCGTTGTCTGCTTGCCAAGTCATCAGCGGAACAGGCGGCTGAAAAATCCGCCCTTTTGTCTGTTTTCGGTGTATGTCAAGCTGTCCACCTTGCCTTCCAAAGCCATATCTCCGTTTTCTCTGTTCCACTTGGTGATCTGCAAATGGCTACCCAACACCGTCAACTCGCCCCAATCGGTGTAGGCGATCACCTCTTTTTCGTCAAAGCTATCGACGTCGGATATTCCTGTCAAGGTCAACACCTTGCGGTCGTCCATCCGCAGGTGGTGCGATTTTGCCATCACGCGTTCCTTTTCCATTGGGCACCCCTCCTATCACTAATATTCCTATGCATATTTCACAGACACTATGCACCATTTCTGTCAAGCGGCATAGGCTGTAATGAGCCGTCTTTTGTACAGCATCAACGCCGTGGGAGGGATTATTTTGGCAGCACTTAGCGTGGAGCATATCACGGAAAAATACCAAGCCGAAAACGGAGAGGTGGAAGCGATTGCCGATATCTCCTTTTCTATGGAAAAGGGCGAATTTTTAAGCATCGTCGGACCGTCGGGCTGCGGAAAGTCTACGTTACTCTCCATTTTGGCGGGGCTTTTGCCACCCACCAGCGGGCGTGTGCTGATCGACGGCGTACCTGTGGAGGGTATCAGCAGCCGCGTCGGGTATATGCTGCAAAAGGATCATCTGCTGCCTTGGCGCACTATTTTGCGCAACGTACAGTTTGGGTTGGAGATCCACCGCCGTCTTGACAAAGAAAGCAACGCACGCGTAGAGCGGTTGCTTAAAACCTACGGGCTGTGGGAGTTTCGTGACAAGCACCCCTCGCAGCTTTCGGGCGGTATGCGTCAGCGTGTCGCCCTCATCCGCACGCTTGCCACCAACCCCTCCCTGCTCTTGTTGGATGAAGCCTTTTCGGCACTCGATTATCAGACGCGTTTGTCGGTCACAGAAGACGTGTACCGTATTTTGCGGCAAGAACACATAACCACCGTGATGGTCACGCATGACATCCCCGAAAGCATTAGCATGGGAGATCGCGTGATGATCCTCACACAGCGACCTGCGCACATCAAAGAAATCGTCACGGTGGATTTCGGCGAAAAGCGCAGCCCGCTTTCCTGCCGCAATCACCCGCGATTTCAGGAATATTTTGATCATATATGGAAAGAACTGGGGGTTCATGAATAAGTCTCTCTCCAAAGAACGGCAACAGTATCTCGCCCGCAAGCGCAAACGCAAATGGGCGGTTCTCGGTTGTCAAATCGGTGTCATTCTCGCCTTTTTTCTGTTGTGGGAGGTGGCGGCACAGCAACAATGGATCGACAGTTTCATTTTGAGCCAGCCTTCCCGCATTCTTAAAACACTCATAAATATGTGGCAAAACGATCTGCTGTATCATATCGGTGTCACCGTATTTGAAACGTTGGCAGGCTTTTTGCTGGGGGCGGTCGGCGGTATCATTCTCGCCGTTTGTCTTTGGTGGAGTTCCTTCGTTTCACAGGTGTGTGAGCCGTATTTGGTGGTGCTCAACAGCTTGCCGAAGATAGCTCTGGGTCCCGTCATCATTGTAGTGGCAGGAGCAGGCACCAAAGCCATCATTGTGATGGCGCTTGCCATTTCGCTGATCGTGACGGTGCTTGAAATGCTCAACGGTTTTTTGCACACCGACCGCGATCTCATCAAGATGGGGCACACCTTCGGCGCCAAGAAACAGCAGCTCTTTTTCAAGATCGTTCTCCCCTACAATCTCCCCACCTTATTTAACTCGCTCAAAATCAACATCGGGCTTTCCTTGGTGGGTGTGATTGCCGGAGAATTTTTGGTTTCCAAGGCAGGGCTCGGATACTTGATCGTCTATGGCGGGCAAGTGTTCAAGCTGGATCTGGTGATGACCGGCGTACTCATTTTGGCAGTTGTTGCCGCTTTGATGTATGAAGCGGTATGCCTGCTGCAAAAGTGGGTTATGCGGCGTCGGGAACGCTGACAACAGCGTTAGCGCGCCGTCGTCGGTACTTATATTAACAAAGCGAGGTAAATCGTATGAGAAAAATCGGTATCAGATTGGTAGGTATTCTTGTTGCTTTGGCACTGTTGCTGCTCCCATTAGGCGGCTGCACAGAGGACAGCGGAAAGACCGTCATCTCTCTTGGTGAAGTCACCCATTCCGTGTTCTATGCGCCGCAATACGTGGCGATGGAACTGGGCTTTTTTGCCGAGGAGGGCTTGGAGATTGAGCTTTCATCAGGCGAAGGCGCTGACAAGGTGATGGCGGGCGTGCTGTCGGGCGGTATTGACATCGGTCTTGCCGGTCCCGAAGCCGCCATCTATGTATATAACGAGGGGCGCGACAACTTTGCACAGGTGTTTGCACAACTCACTCAACGCGACGGCTCTTTTTTGGTTGCCCGCGAGCCTGATGACAACTTCAGCTGGGATAAGCTTAAGGGCAAACACGTCTTGCCCGGTCGCGTAGGCGGCGTACCCTACATGACGCTGTGCCACGTCTTGACCGAAAACGGGTTGGATATTACAAACGACCTGACCCTTGACAGCAGTATTCAATTTGCACTGATGACCAGTGCTTTTACTTCCGGCACAGGCGATTACGTGACTGTGTTTGAGCCGACAGCCTCACAGCTGGAAGCCAATGGGCAAGGCTATATCGTCGCTTCTGTCGGCGAAGCCGCAGGGGCTATTCCCTACACCGCCTATTTTGCTTCAAAAGAATACCTGAGCGAGAACAAAGACACGGTGATGGCTTTCACGCGGGCGATCTATCGCGGTCAGCAGTGGGTCAAAACGCACACCGCCGCCGAAATTGCCGAGGCGGTACAAAAAGCCTTCCCCGATACCGATATTCCGACGCTCACCAGTGCCGTACAAAGCTACAAGGATATCGATGCGTGGTGCGATACACCGCTTATGACGCCCGCATCCTTTGACAGCTTGCAGGACATCATCAGCGAAGCGGGAGAATTGGAGAAAAAGGCTCCTTACTCCCCTGTCGTCAACACCGATTTTGCTACTGCCGTTATCAACTGACGCCAAAAAATACCCGACCGCTTTATGGCGGTCGGGTGTTTTGAGGTTTGAAACGATTTATTGTGCGGCAGTCGTTGTGGTTTTGTCATCAGCAGGTGCTGCCGTCGTTGTTGTCGGCAAAGCGGTGGTCGACGTTGTTTCGCCCGAGGCGTTTGTAGTCGTCGTTGTTCCCGTTGTGGACACATTGGGAACCTTCTGCGCCAACGTCACAGCGGAATAGTATTCCAAGATACCGTCAACCAAGTTGTCACAGTAATCGCTCTGGAACTCGGGATTGATGAGCAGCTCGCGGTCATCTTTGTTGTCAAGGAAGCCGCACTCAATCAACACGCTGGGGCAATCGTGTAAACGGGTGACCACAAAGGGATCCCATTTCGCACCACGGTTGAAAGAAGCTTTTGTTCCCGATGCACGGGTATATTGATCGCTGCCCGTATATTCCTTATAGGTCTTACCGGCATATTTAGCCAGCGAAACCGCCAGGTCGAAGGAGTAGCTGTTAAAATAGTGCACCGAGTTACCACGCACCGTGCCATCATAGGCATTCATATGAATACTGATGAACATATCCGTGTCGGTATTGCGCGCAAATACGGTACGGTCATACAGATCGGGTGAGATATCGTTATTCTCACGCGTGAGAACAACCGTCGCACCAAGCTTTTCCAGTTTCTCTTTCAGCAACAGGCTAAACTGCATACATTGCAGGTGCTCCTGAACGCCTGGGGAATATTCATCACGACCGTATCCGCCGCCGTGACCCGGATCAAGCACAAGCTTGAATCCGTCAAGCGGTTTACTGCTATCGTTACGGGAAACCGAAACGGGATGCTGGAAAGAAAGAATCAGGTTGCCGCTGTTATCCCACGCCGCAGAATAGCCATAGAACGCACCTTTCACTTCCAAATACAGGCGCAAAACATAATAACCATCGTCGTTTTTGATCCATTCCGCTTTTTTGAACAGCGGACTCTTGGAGATGTCGGGCGTTTCAGGCACAGCGGTCGTATAGTGGAAGGTGATATCGATATATTCCGCCGCTTGATCGCGCAGGGTGTAATCCGGATCCTTTGCCTGCTCAACTCTGCTGTTGCTGTAATACTTTTCAGGTGCCAGCTTGAAGTCATACGGCACACGCCACAGCGTCCCCAGATACAAGACGGTGTAGTCCTCGCCCACGTTGATCTGCGAACCGGTCAGCCTGTTGGCGGTGATGGTACCGTTGTCTTTATATATCTCGCTGACGATAGCGTATTTCTCGTCTGCTTTGGGGAAAGCATCGATCTCGCGGTTGGCTTTGATCAGACGGCCAGACAGCAGCTTGTAATACGTACCGCTGCTGTCGACCGATGTGCCGATCACAATATCCGTCGTGCCGCGCGGCAGATAGGCATAGTCGGGACGGGACATATTCTGGCTGTCGGAACGGTAGGTCTGTGCGAAATCGCCCACAACCACCATCAGCTTGCCTTCGGCGATTTTTTCGCCACCCACAGAGGGGTCAATGGTGACCACCGTATCGGGCACTTTGGGGGTCGACAGCAAATTGCCCGGGTGGAAGGTACCGTCGGGCGCGGGGCCGTCATCGGGCGTAGGCTCCGGCTCGGGTTCAGGCAACGCTGCCACCGTGACAGCGCCGCCCTCCATCTCTTCTTTGAGAACGTCAAAAGAAGCATATACTTTCACCTTGCCAAGCGTTTGCTCTTGATTGATGATGCCCTCGGGTAACGTGTAGCTGCAGGAGAAGTTTTCGAAGTCGGAAAGGTCTTTAATACCGTCATCGTCCGTTTGAAGCGGGCTGGCTGTCATTGTCAACTTCTCGCCGTTAAACTCGGCGTACACGACCGAATCCTTGCGGGCAATGGCACTGATGTTCAGCGTGCTTCCGCCACCAAGCGTAATATTCGTCGGCGGATAAATACTGTCGAGCACCGTCACTGCATAGGTGATGGTAACCTTACGCGTTTCGCCCTTATGCGAAAAGCGGAACACGTTCTCACCCGGCTCGAGCGTTGCCTTCCAAGTGAAAAAGCCGTGTTCTGAAAGGGCTACCGCTTTGCCGTTGACTGTCAAGGAGAAGTTGGGGTCAGCGCTACCACTAAAGGTATACTGTGACTCCTTGACGGTGATATAGGTTTTGGTGGGTTTACTAACCACCAGCTTGTCCGAAATATATTCGGGCAGAATAGTGCCTGAATAGACCTTGAACAGGGCCTCGGTGCTGCCGCTCTTGTCGCTTTGCAACGCCGTATAGCCGTCAAAGGCACTACCCGACCACATATCGCTGTTTTTGCACAGCAGAAGCTGCTGTGCCAATTTGTCGGGAGACGACCACTTTTTGTTGGCGTCGTGGGACACGTACAGCGGTACTTGCGCCTTCTCGCACAGCGTCCCCCACCACTCGTAAGCGGTAGAGAATGGACCTTTCCCATCCTCCAAATCAAGCGGCAATGACACCATCACACAATCAAACATTCCTCTTTGCACCCACAGGCGCGTGTCGGCACCCAGCTCATAGGAAGCGTCAAGGCCTTTGAGGTCACAGCCTTCCTCATGTATTTTGGTGCTTGCCCACAGAGGGTCGGTCAACAAGCCGACATAGTTGTTCACGTTGGCCTTGCGCAGCGCTTTTGCGGCGGCGCTGACTACTTTTGTGACGCTCTCGCGCACAAAGGCTTTGCGGTCACCACCGCCTGCCGCCACAAACGCAGCAAAATCGCCGTCGCTTTTTGTCGTATAGTTGCTCAAAAAATAACCGTCGATGCCACATTTGGCGGCATCCTCAGCCAATTCTGCTGCTTTTTGCTCATTGTCAAGTGCCGTCAGGTCGCCTACCAGCGACAGATCCAGCACGCCATAGACATACATCTCCGACAAATCCGCCAAAGCGAGGATATAGGCGATCCAATCCTCCTCGCCCGCGCGGCTGTATTTTTCGGAAGCATACAATGCCTTTCCCTCAGCAAACAACGGCACCATCACCACGTTGATGCCCCATTTTTCCATCTGCACAAACGCCGTCGCCAGCTGCCGTTTGATATCGTCAACCGTATCGTCATCGTCGGTGGCATAGTCCACGCCTTTGCGCAGCCATACGCTGCGCAGCTTGGCGGGACGGGCAAATTCCGGCTCCACCGCCGGCGTATCATCCGGATTCGGCGTATCGTCGGGCTGAGGATTGGTCGTTGCGGTGGTCGTGGTTGTAGTGGTCGTGGTTGTGGTTGTAGACGGGGCGGTGGTCGTTGTATCCGCCGAAAGCCACGCAGACACCAGCGCAACACCGCCGTTGCACACAAACAGTACAATAGCCGCCAAAAGTATGACCCCCACCGATGCCCAGATCCAGGCACTCGCGTGTGAGGTTTTTTTCACTTGCGGTGCAGCATGCTTAGCCATAAACGACCTCCGTATTTTGCATCTTCTTCAAAATATCATTACAGAATGGACAGCAGGTTGTTGATCTCTTCTTTGGCTTTGTCCAGATTATAGTCCGCGTTGTTGGCAACCGCCACCGTCGGGGTGAGATAACTGAAGCTGTAAAGTGCCAAGCCGTCAACGTCAGCACAGCGGCGCAGGTATTCTACCTCACGTTTGAGGACGCTGCCGGATTTGATCCATTCGTCCTTGGCGTTTCCTGCATAGGTATCGACTTTGAGTCCTGCTTTGTATACGCCCAAGCCAAACAGGAGCTTCACCGACTTGTGGCGATCCAAGTTTCGCCAGATATCCACCGTCTTGTCAAAAGCGGCCGAGGAATGTTCCAAGCCGAAATACACCTGCGGGCACATATAGTCGAGATATCCAGCGGTGGAAAGCCACGTTTCCACGTCCGCAAAATAGCGGTCACGGTTTTTCTCAATGCTGTGCGACGGGCTGATGCCAAACGCACAGCCTTCGCGCCCGTGGCACACGGCGTATACCGCGCGCACCAGCGAGCTGACAGCCGCGCGACGCCAATCGCCCCAGCTTTGTCCCGCGGCGGGCGATCCCGTTTCAAAGTCCGCCTTTTTATTCTCGGCGGCACAGTCGGCGGGATAGAAATAATCGTCGAAATGGATGCCGTCTATGTCATAATTCTGCACCAGCTCGCGCACACCGTTTAAGATCAGCGTTTGCACGGTGGACGAGGTGGGAATGTAGAAATATTTGCTGTCATAGTAGAAATATTCATCGTTGCGGGCGTTGGACTCCACCCGACCGATACGGTAAGGGTTCACCCACGCGTGCAGTTCCAATCCATAGCTGTGGGCGGTTTCCACGATATAGGTGAGCGGGTCAAAGCCCGCGTCGATAAGGGGCTTTGCATATTGGTTGGCGGGATAGTAGGCGGATTTGTAGTACGCGTCGCTGTTGGCGCGCATGATCCAATAAACGGTGTTGATGTTTTTGGATTTGAGACCGCCCAGCAGATTTCTGATCGCCGCTTTTGCCGTTTGCGGAGTCGGGTTTTGGGAAAACAGTGTGTTAAGTTCAATATAGGACACCCAAGCCGCACGAATTTCCGTTTTTTCCGTTGTGCCGCCTTGCGGTTTGGTAGTCGTCGTGGCGGGCTTGGTCGTAGTGGACGTTTTGGTGGTGGACGACTTTCTCGTGGTGGTGGTAGTCGTGGTGGTCGTCACCGTCGTTTTCGTGGTACTGTGGGGTGTGGTTTCGGTCATTGTTTCCGTCTGCGTTGACATATCTGTCGTAGTAGACGAGGAGGACGCCGCTGTGCCGCCGGCAGTGTTTGTTGCTGACGATATGCTTGTTGTCATATCTGCGCCGTTAAACCAGTCGGTGGTGGTGCTTTTGCCCGAATAAACGGGTTTCCAGCTATCGTCCACCTCAAAACAGCCGCCAAGCATCGTGCAAAACAGCAGCACGGCAACCAAAATCCACAGGCGTTTCATAGGCTCCTCCTCTTAAAGTATTCTTGTAAGCAGTGCGTTTGAGAGCAAAAAGCCCTCGCGTGAAAACCGTATGCCGTCAGCGTCCGCCGTCACCAGATGCGGCGGCAACGCCTTTGTCCGCTCACGCCAAGCGGCGGGAATGGGCTTTTTATAGCGGTCAAAAAAGCCTTGTTCGGTCAAGCCCTCGGTCAGACGCAAACGCAAAAGCGCGTATTCCTCTTCACTGCCGTCAGCAAAAGCGCTTTCGTCGGTCAATTCCGCTTGCAGCGCACCGTCTTTGAGGAAATATTCCAGCGAGCGCGGATATGCCAAGCGTTTACCGTCCCAAAAGGAGTGGGCGGCGGGACCAATGCCGATATAGGGGTCGCCGTTCCAATATTTCAGGTTATGGCGGCTCTTTTTGCCGTCAGCGGCAAAGTTGGATATTTCGTACTGAAAGTAGCCCGCCCGTTCCAACCGTTCGCAAGCGAACAGATAGAGGTCTGCCGTCGTTTCCTCATCGGGCAGAGATAGCGTCCGTCTGCCAAACGGGGTGTTGGGCTCGACTTTTAGCAGATAGGCAGAGACGTGGGATGCCCCAAGTCTGCGACAGGCGTCCACCGAAGCGGCAACCGTTTCCGCCGTCTGCCCCTCCAGTCCGAGCATCATATCCAGCGAGATATTGTCAATGCCTGCGTCAAACGCCGCCTGCATCGCGCATTCCAGTTGGTCATTATTGTGACGGCGTCCTAAAAATTGCAGTTCGGCGGCAGAGTAGGACTGCATACCCATCGACAGGCGGTTGCCACCCGCCGCCGCAAAGGCTTGCAGGGTGGGTGCCAAATCATCGGCGGGGTTTGCTTCCAGCGTGATCTCGGGCGCGCCGTCAAGCAACGGCGCTGCCGCGCGCATAATGCGGGTAATGCGCTCGCCGCCGAGCAGCGAGGGCGTGCCGCCGCCGAAATAGAGCGTATCGGCGCTGCCGATACCGCGTTCTCGCACACGCGAGAGAGCGCACTCGACTGCTGCGGTGTAGGCATCTTTCGTCTGCTCGTCGGTATTCGTCAGGGAGTAAAAATCGCAATAGGGGCATTTGGAGCGGCAAAACGGCACGTGAATATAAATACCGATCGCCATAACCGCTCCCCCTTATTCGTCCAGTTTGAGTACCGCCATAAAGGCTTCCTGCGGCACCTCGACGCTGCCGAGCTGGCGCATACGCTTTTTGCCCTCTTTTTGCTTTTCCAGCAGTTTCTTCTTACGGGTAATATCGCCGCCGTAGCATTTTGCCAGCACGTCTTTGCGCATCGCTTTGACCGTTTCACGGGCAATAATCTTGCCGCCGA
>SVOU01000049.1 GCA_015066215.1 Oscillospiraceae bacterium
CCGACCCTGTGCTTTTTGAAAGATATCAACGAGATCGGCGCCTGCCGTATCTGCGTGGTGGAAGCGACCGGTGCCCGTGGCTTGGTGACCGCTTGCGTCTATCCCGTGGCGGAAGGTATGGAGATCTCCACCAACACCGAAAAAGTGCGTAAAGCCCGCCGCACCACTTTGGAGATGATCCTCTCCACTCACGAGAAGAAGTGCCTCTCCTGCGTGCGTTCCGGCAACTGCGAACTGCAGAAACTCTGCCACGACTACGGTGTCGAGGAATCGAGCTTTGAGGGCTTCACCCCCCACTATGAGCTGGACACTTCTTGTGCGCACCTGGTGCGTAACAACAACAAGTGCATCCTGTGCCGTCGCTGCGTTGCGGCTTGCCGCCAGCAGTTCGTGTCGGTCATCGGTGCGAACGACCGTGGTATCGATACCCACATCGCCTCCGCTTTCGAGAAGGATCTGGCGGACGTGCCGTGTATCTCTTGCGGCCAGTGCATCAACGTGTGCCCCACCGGCGCTCTCACCGAGCAGGATGATACCCAAAAGGTTTGGGACGCGCTCAACGATCCCACCAAGACCGTGATCGTCACCACCGCGCCTTCCGTGCGTGCGGGTCTGGGCGAGTGCTTCGGTTATCCGATCGGCACCAACGTGGAAGGCCAAATGGTCGCCGCGCTGCGCCGTCTGGGCTTTGACAAAGTGTTCGACACCAACTTTGCGGCTGACTTGACCATCGTCGAGGAAGCCAACGAGCTGGTCGAGCGCATCAAGAACGGCGGCAAGCTGCCGATGATCACCTCTTGCTCTCCCGGTTGGGTGAAGTTCGCGGAGTATTTCTATCCCGAACAGCTCGACAACCTCTCCACCTGCAAATCCCCCCAACAGATGGCGGGTGCGGTCATCAAGACCTACTACGCCGAGAAGATGGGTCTGGATCCCAAAGATATCGTCAACGTGTCCGTGATGCCCTGCACCGCCAAGAAGTTCGAAATCGGTCGTGACGGTCAGGCGGCGGCGGGCGTGCCCGACATCGACGTGTCCATCACCACCCGTGAACTGGCGCGTATGATCGAAACGGCGGGTCTGAAATTCCGCGATCTGCCCAACGAGGACTTTGATCAGCCTCTGGGCGAGGATACCGGTGCGGCGATGATCTTCGGTGCTACCGGCGGCGTTATGGAAGCGGCTCTGCGTACTGCCAACGATTGGCTCACCGGCAACAGCAACACCACCGTTGACTTTGCCGAGGTGCGCGGCACTGCGGGTCTCAAGGAAGCCACCTACACCATCGCCGGTATGGAGTTGAAAGTCTGCGTCGCCAGCGGCGCGGCGGCTGCCAACTATGTGATGAGCCGTGTCAAGGACGGTACCGCCCCCTGGAGCTTCATCGAGATCATGGGCTGCCCCGGCGGCTGCGTCAACGGCGGCGGTCAGCCGATTCAACCCGGCTATGTCCGCAACACCGTGGACATCAAGGCGCTGCGTGCGAAGGTTCTCTATGATGCTGACAAGGGTATGGCTCTGCGCAAGTCCCACGAGTCTCCCGTTGTCAAGGCGCTGTATGCCGACTATTTCGACGGCTTCGGTGGCCACAAGGCTCACAAGATCCTGCACACCCACTATGTGGCGCGCAAAAAGTTTAACTAATTTGTCCTAAAAAACCGCCCCGACTGCACGGTCGGGGCGGTTTTCTTTTGCGAATATTGCCAAATCGGGCGAAACTGCCGAAGTTTTTTGTAATTATCGGGCAAATAGTAGTGGACAAACCTGCAAAAATCGTGTATAATAGAACAATCAATGAGCCATAAACGAGTATTGATCGGAGGACTTTTGTTATGCTGACTGTGAAACGGATCATTTCCGTATTTGCCTGTGTATGTATGTTGCTGGGCACTCTGCTTTTGGGTGGCTGCTCCACGCCCGCCGTGGCGATGACGGTGGACGGCACCGAATATACGATGGGTGATTATCTGTCCTATCTCTACGTGCTGTATGCCAACGTCTACTATAGCCAGTACTATTACTACTATGAGGCGCAGCTGGGCAGCAACTTTATGGACCAGACCTTCTCTTATGAGGGCGAAACGCTCAAAGCTGACGAGTATTTCAAGCAGGTCGCGCAGGACACCATCGTCTATCAGAAAGCCGTTCAGAATATGATGGCGGAAAAGGGCATCAAACCCGACGCTGAAGAGATCAAAAAGATCGAGGACGAGCTCAAAGGCTTCACCGACACCACCCCGATGGAGTATCTGACCGGTAAATCCGCCATCGATATGGGCTTCACCTTCAAAAAATATCTGAAAGCCTACACCGATTATATGGTCAACACCAGCTCTCTGTTCTACGGTATGTACGACAAGGACGGCGAGCGCGCGGTGAAGGATGAGGACATCCGCACCTACTTCGACAAGAACTATTACAGCTACAAGAGCATCAACGTCACCTTGCAAGACAAGGACGGCAAAAACCTTGACGATGCGGCGAAAGCCAAAGAGCTCGAAAAGCTGCAAAAATATCTGGAGCTTTACAACCAGAAGATCGAAGCCGGTGAGGATCCCAGTGCTGCCTTTGATGCCGTGATCGCGCAGCATAAGGAAGACAACAAGACCGAGGAAGAGAAGAAAGAAGAAGCCGAGAAGGAAGAATCCAACGAGTCTACTGACGACACTGCCGATGATTCCGCCGCTGACGACGACACTACCGATGGCGAAGACGCTGACAAGGAAGAAGAGGAAGAGACCGACGCAAACCGTGTTAACGTCACTACTACCTCGGGCGATGAGGATACGCTGGAAGCTATCGGCAAGCTGAAGTTTGACGAAGTGAAGATCGTCGAATACGAAGCCGGCGGCACCACCCCCACCGCTTCTCTGGTGTTGCGTATGGATCCCGAAAAGGGCGTGGGCGCGTACAAGTTCGACGACCAGCGCCGCTCGGTCATCTATGAGTTGGAGTTTGAAGATTTCGACAAAGAAGTCAAAGAAGCTTCCAAAAAGCTGACCGTTGACGTAAACAACCGTGCTATCCGTATGGCGACCATCGAGGAATTCCGCGCTGACTGACAACAAAAATCCCTGCACACTTGGTGTGCAGGGATTTTTTTATGCAAACAGAGCCGCAAACAGCCACAAAAGTGCGCGCCACGCGGTCAACCGCTCGACGCGGTCGGCGGTGACGGCGTTGTAGGTGTCCAGCACCTCGCCGTCGAGCTTGACGGTAGCCTCGCCGACGATCTGCCCCTTTTCCACGGGCGCCTCCACGTCTGTTGCCAGCGTCAGCGTGGTTTCGATCTGCTTTTCTTGCCCCTTTTTGAGTAGCAGCGGGCGCGGCGTGGGCAACGTCGGCTGCACCGTTTCCGCCACCCCGCGCAAAACGGGAATAGGGGAGAGCGGGAGTGCCGTCAGGTCGGGGGTATAGAGGGTGTAGTTGGCAAAGCCATAGTCGAGCAGCTTGCGGCAACCGCCAAAGCGATCGTCGGTGGTGTCGCAGCCGAGCATCACCGCGCAAAGCGATAACCCGTCACGCGTCGCGGTAGCCGATAGATTGTGTCCCGCTTTGGACGTAGTACCTGTTTTCAGACCCGTAGCACCCGCGTAGTGCTTGACGAGCTTGTTGGTGTTGACCAGTTGTGATTTGCCGTCGCGCAGGGTATCCATCCAAACGGTGGTGTAGCGCACGATATCGGGATGCGCACGCATCAGCTCACACGACATCAGCGCCACGTCGCGGGCGCAGGAATAGGCTTCGTCGTTGAGTCCGCTGCAATCGAGAAAGTTGGTATCCTTCATTCCCAGTTCATCCGCGCGGGTATTCATCCGCGCCACAAACCCTTCGATACTGCCTGCAATATGCTCCGCCAGCATCGCACAGGCGTCGTTGGCGGACACGATACAGGCGGCTTTGAGCAGATCGTCCACCGTCATCTGTTCACCCGGCTCCAACCATATCTGCGAGCCGCCCATCGAGGCGGCGGTGGGGGAGCAGGTGAGCGTGTCGGTGTAGCTGAGCAGTCCGTCGTCGATCGCCTCCATCACCAGCAAAAGCGTCATAATTTTGGTCACCGAGGCGATAGGCAGATGCACGGTGCTGTCCTTTTCATACAACACCGTTCCCGTGGCAATATCCATCAGCACCGCGCCCTTGCCCTTGATATCCAGCGCGGCGGCATCGGTCGGCAGCGTCAGCGTCTCCCAAACGGTGTCGTCCTCCTTGATAAGCACCGAGGCTTCGACCCCCTCCTCGGTATCGGTGATCACCGTTTGTGCCGCCACCGTCAGCGGTGTACATACCAAAAGCAAGCATAGCGCAATAGCACACAGTTTTCGTATCATAAAGCACATTCCCCCTTTGTGTTACCCTATGCGCCGCCACCCGCCGATATGCAAGCGCAAAAAAGCCGTTCGCTTTTGCGAACGGCTTTTCCATAATTTTTATTCCTCTGCTTCGGGCGGTAAGCGGCGCCAGATGCGTGTGTTTTCACGCAAAATGCCCGCGAGCCAACTGTTGATACAGTCGCCCGTTACGCGCCATTGCCAGTTGGCACCGATGGTCGAGGGGGTGTTCATCCGCGCCTCGCTGCCAAGTCCCAACAGGTCTTGCATCGTGAGGATAGCGGTGTCAGCGGGACTTGCCAGTGCCGCTTTCATCATACACCAGTTGAGGCTGTCATTTTCATCCGCCTGCAAATATTCCCGTGCATACGCCACCACGTCGGCGGGCGATTGCGTCGCCCAACCGTTGATGGTATCGTTGTCGTGCGTGCCCGTGTAGACCACGCAGTTGTGCGAGAAATTGTGAGGGAGATAGTCGCTCTCCTCCTCGGGGTCAAAGGCGAATTGCAGCACCTTCATACCGGGGAATCCCGTCGCTTTGAGCAGTTTGTGCACCGCGGGCGTCAGGAAACCGAGATCCTCCGCAATAATCGGCAGTTCACCGAGCTGTTCCTTTACCTTTTTGAACAGCTTCATACCGGGTCCCTTTTTCCACTTACCCTTTTTGGCATTTGCCGCCCCCGCGGGGATGGTGTAATAGGCTTCAAAGCCGCGGAAATGGTCAATACGCACCACGTCAAACAGGCGGCAGGCGGCGGCAATACGCTTGCACCACCAGGCATAGCCGTCAGCGGCCATATCCTCCCAGCGGTAAAGCGGGTTGCCCCACAGTTGACCGTCCTCGGAAAAAGCGTCGGGCGGGCAACCCGCCACGGCGGTGGGGCGCCCGTTTTCGTCCAAGCAAAAGAGCTGCGGGCTTGCCCACACGTCGGCGCTGTCTGCCGCCACGTAGATGGGCATATCGCCGATCAGGCGCACGCCGTGTTCGTTGGCATATTGTTTGACGCGTTCCCATTGCGAAAACGCGAGATATTGCAGCATTGTGTAAAACGCGATATCGTCGGCATATTGCTCGCGTGCTTGTGTCAGCGCGGCGGGATCGCGCTGCACCAGCGGCGTTTCCCACGCGGTAAACGCTGCGCCGTCGTGGGCGTCTTTGAGCGCCATAAACAGCGCGTAATCGTCGAGCCAGTCGGCGTTTTTGGCGCAAAAAGCGTCATAATCCGCAGGCACCGCCGCAAAAAAGCGCGCCGCTGCCTTGCGCCAGATGGGATAGCGCTGATGATACAAGGCGGCATAGTCCACCTGCGTCGGATCGTCTCCGAAATCCACCGAAGCAAACTCCTGCTTTTTCAAAAGTCCCGCTTTTTCAAGCAGGCGCAGATCAATAAAATAAGGGTTGAGCGCAAAGGCGGAGAAGGACTGATAGGGCGAGTCGCCAAAGGAGGTGGGACCCAGCGGCAACAGTTGCCAATAGGTCTGTCCCGCTTCCCTTAAAAAGTCGATAAAATCAAAGGCTTCCTTGCCAAACGTCCCGATGCCGTAGGGACTGGACAGGGAGGATATGTGCAATAAGATACCGCTGCTACGCAAAGAAAAGTCACTCCTTACAAGGGTTGGTGTCGGTGCTTACCGTATGGAAAAAGTCGTTGATCGCCGTTTGATAACGGGTAGTGGCGACCAGATAGGAAAAGCCGTGAATCGCGCCCTCGGCAACGATGTGGTCGAACAGGTTGCGACAAGCGGCGGCGTTGCGCGCGCTGCATTCAGGGGGCACAAAGGTGTCGGCCGTACCGTGCGCCAGCAGAAGCGGCAGCGTGGATTGGGCGAGCGCCTTGGTGGTGTCGGTGTCATAGAACGAGAAGTGCGCCAGCCGCTTTGCCCAGAAGTTCATTGAGGGGATCATCAGCTTGGCGGGCAAATGCCATTGCCGACCCAGATGCACCATCTCGTTCACGGCACTGTCAAAGCCGCAGTCGGCGATAACGCCCCTCACCTGCGGCGGTAGCTCGTGCCCCATCGCCAGCATTACGGTGGAAGCACCCATCGACAACCCATCGAGCACGATGACCGCGTCCTCGCCGCAACGGTCGACAACGTATTGCACCCACGTCGGCACGTCGCGGCTTTCCAACGCCCCAAAGGTCATATATTTACCTTCACTGCCGTTTTGCGCCCGCTGGTCGACCACCAGCAGGTCCCAGCCCAACGCCAAAAACGCGGGGATAGCAAGCGAAAAATCAAACTCCGCATAGGAGTTCCAGCCGTGAAACATCACCAGCACCCGCTTGTTTTGCGGCGCAGCGGCAAAATAGCGGGCGTGTAGCTTTAACCCGTCGAAGCTTTGCACGAAAGCGTCCTCGGGGTTCAGCGCACGCACCTTTTGCAGCCCCTCCTCGATCCTGTCGACCAAGGTAGGGTCTGCCATTTTCTCTAATTTTTTGAGCAGCAATTTTTCGTCTGCCAATCCGCGCGGCACGCAAGCAAAGCGAAACAGCAGCCAAGATATCAGCGCCCACAGGCAGCCGAGTCCCGCCGCCACACACAAGAGGATTCCCCAAAAAGGCACGCCGCCACCTTCTTTTTTGCAATCTATCCCTATATTACCACATTGAGAGGCGGCTGACAAGGGAAAATGCAGGCAAAAATCCGTCCATCTCTATTGTGGACGGTTGGTGCGCAAATATCATTTTCTTTTTTGTGATAACAAAAAATGGTGGTGATTGGCGGAGTTATCCAAAGATTTTACCCCACAATAGGCAAAAAAGACGGCGTTTTCGGGTAAAAAAGCAATTTTTCTCTTGCAATTTCGTCACTTATTGTGTAAAATAAATACAATGGCTGTAATAGGGCGTGTGTCAAAGTGACACCCCCTCCCAGATGGGTGAAGGCCACACTGCCACGCAGGGGTCGCTTTTTGGCGGCTCGGGGAATACCGCAGCCAACGCCTTTGACGGAATCGACAGCCAGAGGGTTGTCCCGTTTGGTGCCGCGGCGCGAGAAAAAAGGGGAATTGACCTTATGTCCAACCGTTTGTTTCAAGGTATCGTGCATCAAATGAAGGATGCTATCGACCGCACCGTCGGCGTGGTGGATGAAAGCTTCGTCATCATCGCTTGCAGCGATCTGGGTCGCATCGGCGAAACGCTGTCCGGCCTGTCTCCCGATGATTTTTCGGGCACCGGTGCTTTCCGTCTGGAAGGCTACACCCTCAAACCGTTTGGTACCCGTCCCCACAGCGAGCATATCGTGTTCGTGGAGGGCACGGACGAGGAGGCGGCGCGTTATGCGGCGCTTTTGACCATTTCTCTGTCCGGCATCAAACAGTATTACGATGAAAAATACGATCGGGGCAACTTTGTCAAGAACGTCATTCTCGACAACATCCTCCCCGGCGACATCTATCTCAAAGCCCGCGAGATGCGCTTCAACAACGACGTGAGCCGCGTGGTGCTTTTGGTGCGCATCGGCACCCGTTCGGATGTGTCTGCGTTTGACATCATCCAGAACCTGTTCCCCGACAAAAACAAGGATTTTGTCATCAACATCAACGAAACCGACATCGCGCTGGTCAAAGAGATCCGTTCCGGTATCGACAGCCGCGATCTCGAAAAACTCGCCCGCTCCATCGTTGACACGCTGGGCAGTGAGTTCTACACCCACGCCACCGTCGGCATCGGTACCGTGGTCGAGGGCATCAAGGATCTCGCGGGCTCCTTCAAAGAGGCGCAGGTCGCGCTGGAAGTGGGCAAGGTGTTCGACACCGAAAAGTCCATCGTCAGCTACGATAACCTCGGCATTGCCCGTCTGATCTATCAGCTGCCCACCACCCTGTGTGAGATGTTCCTCAATGAGGTTTTCAAAAAGGGTTCCATCGACTCACTGGATCAGGAAACGCTGTTCACCATTCAGCGCTTCTTTGAAAATAACCTCAACGTGTCCGAAACCTCCCGCAAGTTGTTCGTCCACCGCAACACCCTGGTCTATCGCTTGGAGAAGATCAAGCGTCTGACCGGTCTGGATCTGCGTGAATTTGACGATGCCATCGTGTTCAAAGTGGCACTGATGGTGAAGAAATACTTGCAGGTGAGCCCCACCAAGTATTGATCCAAACCGTTTCCCGCCGAGGTTTTCTTCGGCGGGAAACCCATTCTTGCCTATTTGCGGCAGTCAAGCGGCAACCCGCTTCCAATATTTTAAGGGTTGCATCGCGTGCCGCAGGGCGGTAGGATATAAGGGCAGGCTTTGTGCCCGATATTCCCAAAGGAGGTGTTTGGTTGATTACCTTCGACCAAGTGAGCAAAACCTATGACAACGGCGTTGTCGCGCTCAAAGACGTCAACCTACATATTGAACAGGGCGAATTCCTGTTTATCGTGGGCGCGTCCGGCGCGGGCAAAAGTACGTTTCTCAAATTGATCATGCACGAAGAAGTTCCCACCTCCGGTCATATCTACGTGGGCGACTTTTCCCTGTCGGATATGCAGCCCAAAGAGGTGCCGTATCTGCGCCGCACGATGGGCGTGGTGTTTCAGGATTTTCGTCTCATTCGCAATATGAACGTGTTTGACAACGTCGCGTTTGCGATGCGCGTGATCGGCGCGTCCCAGCGAGAGGTGCGCAAGCGCGTGCCGTATATTCTGGGTCTGGTGGGTCTGCAAAGCAAGGCGCGCTGCTATCCCGACGAGCTGTCGGGCGGCGAGCAGCAGCGTGTGAGTCTGGCGCGTGCGCTGGTCAACAATCCCGAGCTGATCATCGCGGACGAGCCTACGGGCAACATTGACCCCGAACTGTCCAAAGATATCGTGCAGCTGCTCAGCGACATCAATCAGCTGGGCACCACTGTGCTGATGGTCACCCACGAGCGTGATCTGGTGAAGGAATTCCCGCATCGCGTGGTGGAAATTCAAGACGGACGTGTGATTTCCGACGGACTTTGGGAAGGAGGGAAGCACCGTGAACATAAGCAGTATACGTTATCTGATACGTGAGGGCTTTCGCAGTATCTGGCAAAACGCGCTGATGGCGGCCGCCTCGATCGGTGTGCTGATGTCCTGCCTGTTTGTCACGGGCGGTGCTTATCTCATCGGTGCCAACATCAGCCAAGCTTTTGACTGGGTGTATGAGCAAAACGTGATGGCGGTCTATGCCGAGGATTGCCGCACCAATGAGCTGCTTGACCTGCAGCTCGAACTCGAAGCACTTGAAAACGTCAAGGACGTGGAGCTGGTCACCAAAGAGGAGATGCTCGAGCAGCACGCGGGCGACCTGCCCCCCGAGCTGTATGAAAGCTACAAGGGTGAAAATAACCCGATGCCCGACACTTTCCTGGTCACCTTTTCCGACCTGACCGACTACGATCGGTCGGCGGCACACATTCTCACCCTCAAACACGTCGAGGACGTGGACTATAACGGCGATCTCGCCAATACCCTCACCGAGCTGCGCAGCACCCTGCTGTCGGTCGGCGGCTGGGTGATCGTGCTGCTTTTACTGGTGGCACTGTTCATCATCACCAACACCATCAAGCTGACGGTGTATAACCGCCGCTTGGAGGTGCGCATTATGAAGTCGGTGGGTGCCACCAACGCCTTTATCCGCATCCCCTTCGTGGTGGAAGGTATGGTGCTCGGCCTGCTGTCGGGTGCGTTGGCGTTTGGTATACTCTACTACGTCTACGGCCGTTTGGCGGATATGTTCACCTTCGGTATGATGGGTGAACCCGTCACCTTCGGCGACCACGCCGTGGTGCTGATTATCGGCTTTGCGGTTATCGGCGTGCTGGTGGGCGCACTGGGCAGTGCGATCTCGGTCAGCCGCTATCTGAAAGAAGAAGTTGTACACAATGAGTAAAGACGTTCGACAAAGATGGAGGACTGTATGAAAAAAACGCTGTCATTTCTGCTGACGGTGGGACTGCTTTTGTCCCTGTGCGGCGGTTTTACAGGCGGAATGCCCGTCTCTGCCGATGCGATCAGCGACCTGCGGGACCAGATCAAGGACTTGCAGGAAGAAGCGGACTATTACCGTGACAAGATCGAGTCGTCAAAGGATAGTCTTGACAATGAAAAAGAGCGGATGGAGTATTACGACAAGCAGATCGACGCCGTACAGGCACAGATCGACTTGCTTAATGACGCCATTGACGATCTCAACGATAAGATATACGCCAAAAACACAGAGATTGCCGAAAAAGAAGCGGCACTCAATGATACCGATACCGCCCGCACCGAAAAATATGCCCAACTGCAAAAGCGCATTCGCGCCTTGGCAAAAACGGGCAACAACACCGCGCTGCAAATGCTGTTCGACAGCGGCAGTTATGCGGAATATCTGCTCAAATCCAAAGCGATGTCCTGCATCGCGGAATATGACCAAAAGCTGATGAACGAGATGGAAACCGAGCTTTCGGATATCCGCACGCGCAAGGAACAGCTTGAGGCGGAAAAGACGGCGTTGGAAGAAGAGAAAAAGACCACCGCCGCGCTCAAAAAAGAGAGCGATGAGCTAAAAGATAAGCTCAGCGGTCTGTATGAAGAGCGCAAATCCACGGTGAATAAGCTCCAGCAAAACCTCAAAGACTATCAGGAGGAGCTGGAAAAGCTGGAACGCGGTGAGCAGGAGATCAACGACCGCTTGGAGAGCTTGCTCAACCAAAGCTCCACCGTTGACGGCAATATTACCCTGCCTTTCTTCTGGCCCGTGCCGAAGATCACCTATATTTCCTCGCCCTTCGGTCCGCGCAATCCCATTCCGGGACTCAATACCAGCAGCTTCCACCGCGGCTATGATCTGTGGTCGCGCGATGCCTATGGACAGAGCATCTACGCCGCCGAGTCGGGCAAGGTTATCACCTCGGAAAAGCATTGGAGC
>SVOU01000050.1 GCA_015066215.1 Oscillospiraceae bacterium
AACGAGCCCCCGACGATGGACTTTGCGGTGGACTACGTTATCCACGCGGCGTCAAACGCCTATCCGGCGGCCTTTGTCAAAGACCCTGTGGGGACGATCTTGAGCAACGTGTTGGGTACGCATTATCTGCTGGACTATGCGCACGCGCACGGCGCAAAACGGTTTTTGTTCGTCTCGTCGGGCGAGGTCTATGGACAGGGCGATCCCGCGCTGGAAGCCTTTACGGAAGAGTACAGCGGCTATGTGGATCCCACGGCGGTGCGCTCTTGCTATCCTGCATCCAAACGCGCGGCGGAAACGCTCTGCGCGTCATATGCGCAGCAGTACGGTCTGGAAACGGTGATCGTGCGTCCCTGCCACACCTATGGTCCCAACGCCACTGCACAGGATAACCGTGCCAACGTGCAGTTTGTGAACAGTGCCGTGGCGGGTGAAAATATTATTATGAAAAGTCGCGGCACACAGATGCGCTCCTATTGCTACGTAGCGGACTGTGTCTCGGCAATGCTGACGGTGCTGCTTGACGGCAAGTGCGGCGAGGCGTACAACATCGCCAACCCCGCTGCGCGTACCACCATTGCGGGCTTTGCCCAGGCGGTGGCAGAAGCGACGGGAGTGCAGGTCCTTTTCGAAGAACCCGACGCGGTGGCAAAAAGTCAGCAGACCGCCATTTCCTATGCCGTGCTCGACAGCCAAAAGCTTTGCGCGCTGGGGTGGCAAGGACAGTATACAGTAGAAGACGGTGTGCGCCAAACGGTGCGCACTTTGCAAAAAATACACGGGTAAAGGAAGCATAAGACTATGCAGACGACAGACGAATTTCGCTATGCGAAGCTGTGGCAACCCAAAACGGAAGAGTGGCATACGGACGGCAAGGACGAGGAGGCCGTTATGGGCCCCGAAACTGCCAAGCGTTGTGCCGAGAATGACGATTGCGCGGTGACGGTGTGTTGCATCACCTATAAGCATGAGGACTATATTCGTGACGCCTTGGATAGCTTCCTGATGCAGAAAACCACCTTCAAGTTCAAGGTGTTCGTGGGCGAGGACTGCGGTCCCGACGGAACGGCGGATATCGTCAGAGAATATGCCGAGAAATATCCCGACATCATCGTACCGTTTATTCGCGAGAAGAATATGGGTGCCCAGCGCAACCTTATTGACCTGTGTAACCGTGCCACCAGCCCCTATATCGCCTTTTGCGAGGGCGATGACTATTGGACCGATGAGTACAAGCTGCAAAAGCAGTATGACTATATGCAACAAAATCCCGAGACGCGCGTGTGCTTCTCCCGCGTGGAGATCAGTGCGCCCGAGGATTGGTTTTTGCGCAGTTGGTTCAAGGAAAACAAGCAGGGGAAGCTGATATTCCCCGATTGTGAGCCGCTTTACAAGCCGCAGAAAAACCCCTTTACTGCCAAGAATTGCGTGTGGGTGTTTCCTGCCCAAACTGCTACCGTTTTTTATCGCTGGAACTATGACGTGGAGATCCCCGATTGGTACTATACCGGTATTATCGGTGACCACCCCATCTTCCTGATGCAGTTGGGCGAGGGCGAAGCACATATGCTGCCCGACGTGACGGCGATATACCGCCGCAGTGACGTGGGCGTGTATATGAGCCAAAATATGGACGAGCATTTTCTGAAAACGCGTATCGATCATATTCGCTGGATGACGGGAATGCTGTCGTGGTATCGCACGCATATCGGTGATTATCCGCGCGTGCAATTTGAAAACCGCGTCAAGCTGGAAACCGCCAACTATTTGCGTACGGCACTGAAATATGACGACCAAGAGGCCGTGCAGCGGCTTTTTGAAACCTATCCCGCCGCAGCGATGCTTTCGTTGCGCGCCTATCTCGCTTTTTACGACGATTCCCGTGTGATGACACGCACCTGCGGTTGGAAAGGCTATCAGCTTCTCGTGCGCCATCGCGTTTATCGCCAGATCTTGCATCCGGTGGTATGGTTCTTAAAACTGGTCGATTTTTGCAAAAACGGCTGTAAAAGTATCGTCCGCGGTGTTGGCAAGGCGCTGCGGAATATGTACGATTGGCTCTGCTATTGGCTATACAGTCTGGTTCCCAAGCGCAAAGATCTGTGGGTCATCACCAGCTTCCGCGCCAAGGGCTATCTCGACAACGCCAAGTATTATTATGAATACGTGGTGGCCAATCATCCGGAGATCGAGCTGTGCTGGCTGACAAAGGACGAAGAGGTCTACGAAAATCTTAAAGAGCAGAATATGCCGGTGCTTATGATGGGCAGCCGCAAGGCGCGCAAAAAGATGACGCACGCGGCCGTCGCCATTACCGACCACAACGTGATGTCCGATTTTGCGCCCCGATACGGCTTTAACTATCGTACGAAGGTGGTGCAGCTGTGGCACGGTGTGGGCTTCAAGTCTATGGGCGACGGCAAAGTGGTCAAAACGGTAGACGAGCGCGGCGTGCGTTACAGCACGGATATTTTGGCAAAAGAGGGCGACTGCTGGTGCAAAAAGCTGTGTAAGCGCATCAAGTTTTTCTTCGTTGCCCCCTTCCGCGAGCTGTTTGAACGGTATTTTATTATGGTATGCCCCGGTCAGGAGCGCGTGGATATGATCGGCAAGGTGTGGAATATCCCCGAAGAAGCTCTGTTTATGGCAGGCCATCCGCGTAACGTGTTGTTGTATCAGGAACAGCCCGACCCGCAAAGCCCGAAGGTGATGTATGCGCCGACGTTCCGCTACGATTTCGTCAAGGAAACGGATCTGATCGAAAACCTGATCACGCATCTGCCGCATATACAGGCGGCGATGGAGCGTATCAACGGTACGTTTTATATTCGCCTGCATCCCCACACTTGGCGCGACTATCAAAACAAATTCCGCTATGTGCTTAAAGCCTATGACCGCATTGTGCTGGATACCGAAAAGGATATTTACACCACGCTGGGGACATACAGCATGGTCATCACGGACTACTCGTCGATCTCGCTGGATTTTGCTATGTTGGATCGCCCGACCGTGTATTTCTGTCCCGACATTGTTTGGTTTAAAGAAAAACAAGCCGGTTTTAATCTCGATTTCGAACATTCCATCCCCGGTCCGTTGGTGGGCACTTGGGAAGAAACGCTTAAACACGTGCAGCGGTACCATGAGGACCCCGATGCGGATCTGGCGTTCCGTCAGGAAAAGTGCAAGTATTTCTTCGACCGCGCGGTGAATGGGGCGGACAACTCTGCCCGCATCACTGCGGAGATCAAACGCCGTCTTGGTTTATCATGAGAGGACGAGTATGAAACAAATCAGTATTATGGTGTTTCCCTGCGGCTCTGAAATTGGCTTGGAGCTGCATCGCGCACTGAAAGACATTCGCTTTATCGATCTGTACGGGGCGTCCAGCGTGGACGATCACGGCAAATGGGTCTATAAAAACTATATTGGCGACATTCCGTTTATCAGCGACGAGAGGTTTGTGGAAGTTCTCAACAAGCATATTGACGAAAATCATATCGACTATATTTTCCCTGCGCTCGACAGCGTTATTCTCGCTTTGAGCCAGCACAGGGACGAGCTTCACGCCAAGCTGCTTACCTGTCCTCACGAAACGGTCGAGCTTTGTCGCAGCAAATCCAAAACCTATGAACGCCTTGTCGGTTGCGATTTTCTGCCCAAAACCTATAAGAGTGCCGACGAGATCGAGGACTATCCCGTTATCATCAAGCCCGCCGAGTCGCAGGGCGCACAGGGCTTTATGATCCTCAAAAGCAGAGAACAGCTTTTGTATGAGCTTTCCACCCGAGAGGATGAGCAGGTCGTCTGCGAATATCTCCCCGGCGAGGAGTATACGATCGATTGCTTCACCGACAGAAACGGCAAGCTACGCTATGCCGCCTGCCGCAACCGCAATCGTATTAAAAACGGCATCAGTGTCAATTCGAGCGTTATGGCTCCCGATGCGCGTGTTCTTGAGATCGCACGGGTCATAAACAGCAAAATGGCGTTTCGCGGCGTGTGGTTTTTCCAGCTCAAAAGAAACACCAAGGGTGACTATCGCCTGTTGGAGTGCGCCACCCGCGTTGCCGGTACGATGTGCGTGCAGAGAGCGGCGGGTGTCAACCTTCCCTTGCTCACCGTTTTTGATGCAGAAGGGTATGATGTTGACATCCCCGAAAGTATAGCGGGCGTTGAAGTTGACCGCGCTCTTCACAACGTTTTCAAACTGGATATAGACTATGATGAGGTCTATATGGATTTTGACGACACGGTGATCGTCCATGACAGAGTCAACACGACCGTTTTGAGCTTTATCTATCAGTGCGTGGAAAAGAATATTCCCGTTATTCTGCTCACACGCCACGAAACCGATATCATCGCCGATCTCAAAGCGCGCCGCATTGCGCCGGAGCTCTTTGACCGTATCGTTTGTCTGCCGCGCAGCGAGCGCAAGATCGACCACGTGACCCCCTCGAAAAAGGCGTTGTTTGTGGACGATTCTTTCGCCGAGCGCAAAAGTATGCGTGACGCGTTTGGCATTTTGACGCTGGGCGTGGACGCGGTGGAAGCCCTGCTGGACCAAAAGCAATAACCGAAGGAGGTGTGTGCTTTGCTGGAAAAAATGAAGCGATATCGCTTCCTGTTTGAAGAACTTGTCAAGCGGGATTTTAAGAAAAAATATAAGCGCACGATCCTCGGTATGCTATGGAGCGTGTTAGCCCCCTTACTGAACGTGCTGGTGCTGATGCTGGTGTTCGTCAACTTCTTCGGCAGAAATCAGGATCACTTTATCATTTACATTTTTTGCGGTACGATGGTGATGTCCTTCTATACCGAAACCACCCAAGGGTGTATGCGTGCCCTGATGGCAAATGCTTCTATTTTTACCAAAATCAACGTGCCGAAGTATCTGTTCCTGTTGTCCAAGGCGTTTCAGGCGTTTATTAACTTCTTGTTGACGCTCGTCGTCTTTTTCGCATTTTGCGTGGGTGACGGCATCACCTTTGGTTGGCATATGTTCGCTATGCTCTATCCTATGCTGTGGCTGCTGATACTGTCCTTCGGCGTAGGTATGATCCTGTCGGCGATGTATGTGTTTTTCCGTGACGTGGAGTATCTGTACAGCATTTTCTTGACCCTGCTCAACTATGTGTCGGCGATATTCTATCCGACGACGATGCTGCCCGAGCAGTGGCGTTTTCTGTTCTATTGTAACCCCGTTTTCGTGTACATCGACTATTTCCGCACGGTGTTTATTTACAGCGAGATACCGTCGCTGTTGATTCACGTGCTGTGTGTAGCCTATGCGCTGGTGTTTTTGGGAATCGGTTGCCTTATCTATAAGAAGTGCAATCACGAGTTCCTGTATTACGTGTAAAGGAGGGATTGGCTGTGGCGGTTGTGGAGTGCAAAAACGTATCCATTCGCTATAAGACCGGTGACCTCAAAGCAATCGGACTTAAAGATTACGTGCTGCAAAAAATCAGAGGAAAATACAAAGTTACTGAATTTTGGGCGGACAAGGACATCACCTTTTCGTTGGAAAAGGGGGATATGATGGGAATTGTCGGCACCAACGGTGCAGGCAAATCCACCCTACTTAAGGCGGTAACGGGTATTATGATCCCCACCGCCGGTACGGTCAAAACCGTGGGAAACGTGGCGGCATTGCTTGAGCTGGCGTCCGGATTTGATCCTGAATTGTCGGTGCGTGAAAACACCTATCTGCGCGGTGCTCTTTTGGGCTACACAAAAGAGTTTATGGTCGAAAAATATGATGAGATCATCGCCTTTGCAGAGCTGGAAGATTTTCAGGACTATATGTTCAAGCAGCTTTCCAGCGGTATGAAGAGCCGTCTGGCGTTTTCCATTGCCTGTCTTATTGAGCCGGACATCCTCATTCTCGATGAGGTGTTAAGCGTCGGTGACGCGGGCTTCAAGGATAAGAGCGCAGAGCGCATCAAGGCTATTCTCAAAAGCGGCGTGACGGGCATCTTGGTGTCCCACTCCGTACAGCAGGTGCGCAACCTCTGCAACAAATGTCTGTGGCTGGATCACGGCAAGCAGATCGCCTTTGGTCCCTGTAACGTTATCTGTAACGCATACAGTGCGTTTTTGGCGTTGCCCAAGGACAAAAAACGCCTTCCTGCCAATGATCAGGAGTTAAACGAGATGTCTGACCGCTTCCTGTTGGCGTGGAAGCTGGGCGTTGATGAACAGGCAACGCGTACAAACCCCGTGGGAGAAAGCGAAACGGCGCGTTTGCAGCGCCTGATGAGTATGGTGGATGCCATGTCTCCCGAAGAGCGCAAAGAACTGAAAGACCGACTAAATAAAAAATGAGGTGAATGGCTATGAAAGGAATTGTTTTGGCGGGTGGCTCCGGCACACGCCTGTATCCGTTGACGCGTGTCACTTCCAAGCAACTGCTGCCCATTTATGACAAACCGATGATCTATTATCCGCTTTCTACGCTGATGCTGGCGGGCATTCGGGATATTCTCATCATCTCGACCCCGAGCGACACGCCGCGCTTCAAAGAGTTGCTGGGTGACGGACATCAGTTCGGCATTGAGCTGTCCTATGCCGTGCAGGAAAGCCCCGACGGCTTGGCACAGGCGTTTTTGATCGGTGAGGAGTTCATCGGCGACGAGCCTTGCGCTATGGTGCTGGGCGACAATATCTTCTACGGTGGCTATTTCACCAGAAACCTTGCCGAGGCAGTTGAAAACGCCGAAAAAGGCATTGCGACCATCTTTGGCTATTTTGTGAAGGACCCCGAGCGCTTCGGCATCGTGGAGTTCGACAACGACCTTAACGTGTTATCCATCGAGGAAAAGCCGCAGGAGCCCAAATCCAACTACTGCGTCACGGGTCTGTATTTCTATGATAACCGCGTGGTGGAAATGGCCAAGCAGGTCAAACCCTCTGCGCGCGGCGAACTGGAGATCACCGACCTCAACAATCTCTATCTGCAGGCGAACAGCCTTAAGGTGCAGGTGCTTGGCCGTGGATTTGCGTGGCTGGATACCGGCACGATGGACAGCCTGATGGAGGCGGCGTCTTTCGTGCAGACTATTCAGAATCGTCAGGGCGTTGTTATTTCCGCTCCGGAAGAGATTGCCTATCGCAAACGCTGGATCAGCAAGGAAGCTCTGTTGGAGTCTGCCGAAGCTTACGGCAAATCTCCCTATGGTGAGCATTTGCGCCGTGTGGCGATGGATAAACTGCGTTAAGGTAATGTGACGAATGGGAGGAAGAGAGAAATGACCATTATCGTGACCGGCGGTGCCGGCTTTATCGGCGCCAACTTTGTTTTTCATATGCTCCGCAAATATCCCGACTACCGTATCGTTTGCGTGGATAAGCTTACTTATGCGGGTAATCTGTCTACTCTCAAATCGGTGCTGGATAATCCCAACTTCCGCTTTGCGAAGCTGGATATTTGTGATCGCGAGGGTATTTTCAATCTGTTTGAAGAAGAGCACCCCGACATGGTGGTCAACTTTGCGGCAGAAAGCCACGTTGACCGCTCGATCGAAGACCCGACCATTTTCCTGCAGACCAATATTATCGGCACGGCGACGCTGATGGATGCCTGCCGCAAATACGGTATCACGCGCTATCATCAGGTCTCCACCGACGAGGTCTACGGCGATCTGCCGCTTGACCGCCCCGACCTGTTCTTCACCGAGGAGACGCCCATCCACACCAGCAGTCCTTACAGCAGCTCCAAGGCAGGTGCTGACCTGCTTGTGCTGGCCTATCACCGCACCTTCGGTCTGCCGGTGACCATCAGCCGTTGCTCCAACAACTACGGACCTTATCATTTCCCCGAGAAGCTTATTCCGTTGATGATCGCCAATGCGCTCAACGACAAGCCCCTTCCCGTCTATGGTGAGGGACTGAACGTGCGTGACTGGCTGTATGTGGAGGATCACTGCAAAGCGATCGACCTTATCATACACAAAGGTCGCGTGGGTGAAGTGTATAATATCGGCGGTCACAACGAGATGCGCAACATCGACATCGTGAAGATCATCTGCAAAGCGCTGGGCAAACCCGAAAGCCTGATCACCTATGTGACCGACCGCAAGGGCCACGATATGCGCTATGCGATCGATCCGACCAAGATCCACAGCGAGCTTGGCTGGCTGCCCGAAACGAAATTTGCGGACGGCATTCAAAAGACCATCCAGTGGTATCTTGACAACCGCGAGTGGTGGGAAACCATTATCAGCGGCGAGTATCAAAACTACTACGAGCAGATGTACGGTAATCGCTAAACCAACGGAGGGACAGTTATGCTGGAAGCTTTAAAAGCACAGGTGTGCGAGGCCAACTTGGAACTGGTGCGCCGCGGTGTGGTTATCTATACGTGGGGCAACGTCAGCGGCATTGACCGCGAAAAAGGTCTTGTGGTCATCAAGCCGTCGGGCGTGGACTATGCCACGATGTCCCCTGAGGATATGGTGGTGGTCGACCTCGCGACCGGTGCGGTGGTCGAGGGCAAATGGAAGCCGTCCTCTGACACGCCCACCCACCTTGAACTCTATCGCGCATTCCCCGCTATCGGCGGTATCACACACACCCACTCACTCCACGCCGTCTCCTTTGCACAGGCGGGACGGGACGTGCCGGCTCTGGGCACCACCCACGCGGACTATTTTTGGGGCGACGTGCCCTGTACCCGCGAGTTGACTGAGCGGGAAGTCAAAGAGGCGTATGAGGTCAACACGGGCAAGGTCATCATTGAGACTATCAAAGAGCGTGGCTATGACCCGATGGCGATTCCCGGCATCGTGGTGAAAAACCACGGTCCCTTTACTTGGGGCAAGGATGCTGACAACGCCGTTTATAATGCGGTCGTACTGGAAAACGTGGCGGAAATGGCGCTCAAAACGCTGCTTCTCAATCCCGACAGCTTGCTGGCGCAATATGTGCTCGACAAGCACTATGAGCGCAAGCACGGCGCCAACGCCTATTACGGTCAACGCTGAAAATATGTGTAAAAACAGCTCTGTCAATGGCAGAGCTGTTTTTTCTGTTTGATGACAAAAAAATCTTGACAAGCACGCCAAATGGTGTACAATAATTTGAGAATAATTCTCAAATTGGGGGGTGTCACCGTGAAAATATACCGCACGGAACAGCGCGCCTATCTGCTAGCCTTCTTGCGCCGTCATGCCCATCGGCAGTTCACGGTGGAGGAACTGGTGACCGAGCTTGACGGTGTGCTGGCAAAAAGCACCATCTACCGCCTGATGGGGCGGCTGGTGGAGGAGGGCGAAGTGCGCCGCTTTGCGCGCGATGATCGCCGTCAGTTCTTGTATCAGGCGCTCGCGGACAACACCTGCCACTCACATCTGCATCTCAAATGCACCGCTTGCGGACGGCTTATTCACTTGGACGAGGACACGTCCGAAGCGGTGATACACATATTGGACAAGACGGAATTTTGCATCGACGAAGGCAAGACCCTGCTGCTTGGTCAGTGCAAAGGCTGCCGTATGGAGGGCGTATGAAAAGACTAACTGCTTTTTTGTGCGCACTCTTGTTGTGCGTGGGAATCTTGGGGCTGTGCGGTTGTGCGGACAAGCCTGTTGACGATGGAAAGCTGCAGGTCATCAGCACCGTTTTTGCCCCCTTTGATTTTGCTCGCGCAGTAGGCGGCGAGCGGATCAACTGCCAAATGTTGGTGCCGCCCGGCACCGAAACGCACGCCTATGAGCCGACCGCGCGCGACCTGATCGCGGTGCAAAACTGCGACGTGTTTATTTATATCGGCGGCGAATCGGACGCGTGGGTGCAAACGCTGCTCAATGCAATCGATACCGATACTGTGCAGTTGGTCACGCTGATGGATTGTGTGGAGCTGTTGCCCGAAGAACATGATCACGACCACGACGAGGCCGTCTATGACGAGCACGTGTGGACGTCACCCCAAAACGCCGTGCGTATCACCGAAAAGGTGACGGCGGCGCTCAAAACCGCCGATCCCGACGGCGCGGCGGTCTATGATGCCAACTGCGCAAGCTATACGCAACAGCTCGCGACGCTGGATGCGGCGTTTTCCGCTGTGGTGGCGGATGCCAAACGCCGCACCATTGTGATGGCGGACAGGTTCCCGCTGCGCTATTTTGCCGAGCAGTATGGGCTGGATTATCACGCTGCCTTTGCGGGCTGCGCGCACGAAACCGAGCCGAGCGCGGCTACGGTGGCGGCACTTATCGATACCGTGAAAGCGCAAAATATACCCGTTGTGCTGATGCTCGAAATGTCCAACGGGCGTATGGCGCAGACGGTCAGCGCCGAAACGGGCGCGGCTGTGCGCACCTTCCACTCCTGCCACAACGTGACGAGCGCAGAGATGGAGGCGGGTGCGACCTATCTCTCTTTGATGTATCAGAATTGTGACGTTTTGAAGGAGGCTCTTGGCTGATGGCATTGTTTACCTGTCGCGATCTGTCCTTGGGCTATGAGGGCAAAGCGGTCATTGAAAACGTGAACTTCACCGTAAACGCAGGGGACTATCTGTGCGTCGTGGGCGAAAACGGCTCGGGAAAAAGCACCCTCGTCAAGGGGCTTTTGGGACTGCGCGCGCCGATTGCGGGCGATATTGCCGTCGGCGAAGGGCTCAAAGCGGGCGAGATCGGCTATCTGCCCCAACAGACCCCCGCACAGCGGGATTTTCCCGCCAGCGTGCAGGAGGTGGTGCTGTCGGGTTTTCTCAACCGTCTGGGATCCCGCCTGTTTTACAGCCGCGACGAGCGAAAGCAAGCGCTGGCGGAGATGGAACGACTGGGCATTTCACACCTGAAAAACCACAGTTATCAGGAGCTGTCGGGCGGTCAGCAGCAGCGTGTACTGTTAGCGCGCGCTTTGTGCGCCACGGGAAAGCTCTTGTTGCTGGATGAGCCGGCGGCGGGACTTGATCCCGTTGTGACGGCCCAGCTATATGAATTGATACGGCTTATCAATCGAGAGCGCGGCATCACCGTCATTATGGTGTCCCACGATATCCCCGCGGCGGTGCGCTATGCCGACCACATCTTGCATCTGGGGCACGAAACGACCTTTTTCGGCACGACGGAGGACTATGTGCAAAGTGCGTTTGGCAAGCGGTTTTTAGAGGGGGGTGCGCTGTGAGCATTTTGTTGGAAATGTGGCAATACCCCTTTATGCTGCGC
>SVOU01000051.1 GCA_015066215.1 Oscillospiraceae bacterium
AGGCGACGAGCGCGCCGCTGCTATCTATGACACCATCGGTGCCTATTTCGGCTACGCGATCGCCTATTACAGCGAGTTCTATGACATTAAACACGTGCTCATTATGGGTCGTGTGACCTCCGGCGAGGGCGGTGTCATTCTGCTGGAGCGTGCACAGGAAGTGCTCGATACCGAGTTCCCCGAGCTCGCCAAAAAGGTGCAGCTGCACATTCCCGACGAGAACTCTCGCCGTGTCGGTCAGTCTGTGGCCGCAGCCAGCCTGCCGAAACTCAACTAATCGTTGTCAAAAAGCACCCCGAAAGGAAACTTTCGGGGTGCTTTTGCGTGTCGGCACGCAAGGCGAAAACGATTGACAAATATGGTGGATTGTGTCATACTGGTCGTGGTAAATCACCGCACTTTGGAGGGGGATTGCTGATGAAAAAAACACCTGTTCCTGCACCGTATATTGCGGAGTTTGAGCGGCTCGCATTTGGTATGTTCGTCCACTTTGGACTTTACAGCCAGTTGGGCGTGGGGGAGTGGACCTATCATCTCCACGGACGCAAAATGGAGGACTATGCGTCGCTTAAAGATACTTTTTGCGTCGGCAGTATGCAGGAGATCGTGCAGACCGCCAAAGCTGCGGGATGTCGCTATATTACCCTGACGACCCGCCACCACGAGGGCTTTTCGCTGTATGATACCAAAGGGCTTTCTGATTTTGACGTGATGCACTCGCCGACGGGGCGCGATCTGGTGCGTGAGTTTGTGGATGAGTGCCGCAAGGCGGATATCGTGCCGTTTTTCTATCACACCACGCTGGATTGGTGGAATAAGGATTTCGAGAACGATTTTGATCGCTATCTGGACTATCTCTACGAAAGTGTTGAACTTCTTTGTACCAACTACGGCAAGGTCGGCGGTTTTTGGTTTGACGGCAACTGGTCGAAAAGCGATGCCGATTGGAAAGAGGATCGCCTTTACAAAATGATCCACCGCTTGCAGCCCGAGGCGATGATCATCAACAACACGGGGCTGCATCAGCGCGGCGCGCTCGGCGCAGAGGAGATCGACGCGGTCACCTATGAGCGCGGTATGCCGCAACCGCTGGATCAAAGCGGACGTAGCAAATACGTCGCGGGTGAAATGTGCGAAACGCTGTGCGACCACTGGGGTGTTGCCAACGATATCAACTTCAAATCGGTCAAGCAACTGATCGAAGAACTTTGTGAATGCCGCAAGGTGGGGGCGAATTTTCTACTGAATATCGGTCCCGCGGCAGACGGCAGCGTGCCGCTGATGCAGCGTGCGACGATGGAATGTATCGGCAAATGGATGCACGTTTTCGGCAAGGCGATCTATCAAGGCGTGCCTTTTGTCTGCTATCCCAACCGCCGCGAGTTTTTGCTCAAAGACGCGATTGATAAGCGCACCGCATATCTGTTTGTGTTCAGTCCCACCCAAGCGGTTGGCGATACCAACGTGACGCTGTCAGTGGATCAGGACGGCAAGATGGTGCTTGCGGATATTCCGTCGGCGGTCGAGAGCATTTGCTGGATGGACGACGGTGCCGCCGTTGATTTTACACAGCAAGGGGATACCTTGACGCTGGCACCCAAGGGCTTTGACTATGGTACCAGCCTGTGCGTACGCGTAGCACAGGTGAAGTTTGGTGCTTGAAAAGGGACGGTATTATGAAACTGGACAAGGCGTTGCTGGAAAAGAATATTGAAGCAATTGCTGCCTATGACCTTGAGAATAACAAGGTTTCGGGCGCGGTATATTGTGTTATGCAGCAGGACGAAGTAGCTTTCAAAAAATGTTTTGGATACACGTCGCCTGACAAAACAGAGCCGATGACAGAAAAATCCCTGTTCCGCTTGGCATCGATGACCAAACCGATCACCGCTGTGGCGATGCTCATATTGGTGGATCGCGGGCTGGTGTCGCTGGATGCTCCCGTGTCGGTATATCTGCCCGCGTTTGCGGATATTGCAGTCACTACGCTTGACGAAAACGGCAAGATCGTTTCGGCAAAGAAACCGCAGCCCCCGCCGACGGTGGCAGACCTGCTCTCGCACAGCTCCGGTATCGAGGACCGATACGGCTATATGACCACAGCGGCAAAGCAGACGGTGGCGGATACTGTTCGCTTTTTGGTGAATATCGGTCTGGAATATGAGCCCGAAAGCCGCCAGCAATATAGCGGCTTTGGCGCTTTTGACGTGGCGGTGGCCATTATCGAAAAGGTCACCGGCGAGGACTATCTCTCCTTCCTGAAGCGAGAAGTGTTTGCTCCTTGCGGTATGGTGGATACCACCTTTACGCCGACTGCGGAGCAATGGTCACGCGTGGTGGCGATGCACAACTTCGTCGACGGTCGGAATATCGCCGACAAAACTGTCGACGGCTGCATCTTTGAAGATTTTCCCTGCACGCACTATTTGGGTGGCGGAGGCTTGGTGTCTACTCTTTACGACTATACCCGCTTTGCACAGATGCTGCTGAAAAAGGGAGAGACGCCCGAAAAACGGTTGATGAAGGAATCTACCTTTGCGCTTATGCATCAGCCACACATGCAGTTTTCGCTCGGTGAGCATTGGGGATTGGGCGTTCGTGTGGTTGCTGATGCGGCCTATCCGACTTTGCCGGTTGGTGCTTTCGGCTGGAGTGGTGCTTATGGGTCGCATTTTTGGGTCGATCCTGTCAATGAAGTGACGGCGGTGTTTCTCAAAAACTCCCGTGTTGACGGAGGAGCAGGAAACGAATCCGCTCGCCTTTTTGAAAAAGCAGTCAACGATTCTTATGTAAAATAAGTTTTGAGGTGTGTCAGATGAAGGCATTTATAGTCTACTTTTTCGGTAAAGGCGAAACGGAGGAGTTTTCCAACTTCACGCTCGCGCATTTCCTGCCTATTTTGGTGGCGGCGGTTTGCGTTTGGCTTGTATATCGCTATCGCGACAAGCTGCGTGAGGCGCGGTGCGAAAAAACGCTGCGTTATATTATGGCGTTTGCCCTGCTCGTTTCCGAATTGGGATACTATTGGCGATTGGTGGGTGTGCCGTCGTTGGAGCCTAACCCTGTTGATCACCTGCCCATTACTGTTTGCGGTTGGGTTGCCGTTTTCGGCAGTTATATGCTGATCGGCAAGTCGCAAACGCTGTTTGACATCACGTACTTCTGGCTGTTTGCGGGCACTATTTTTGCCCTGATCACCCCGACGGTCATTACCTATACGGGTCCCACGCGTTTCCGCTATTATCAGTTCTGGGTACAGCACTTGTTGGGATATGTGGCGGTGTTCCATATGATATTCGTCCACAAGATGCGCCCCACCATAAAATCGGCGGTAAAAGCCTACGTGTTGTTGGGTGTGCTTGCCGTGATTGCGTATGCCGCCAACGTGATGATCGGCCCCGGCGCCAACTATCTGTATATGGCGCGTCCCGAAGACACGCCGTCCATTCTTGACTTCTTGCCGCCCGTTTTTGCGGTGCGCGCGTTGGTGATGGCGGCGGTAATCACGCTGTTGTTCTTCCTTTCGTATCTTCCGTGGCTTATCAAAGACCGTCGTGCAAAAAAGCAAAAAACAGCATAATTTCAAAAAGAACAGGCTAAAAGCCTGTCCTTTTTTGCCGCTTGAATTGTCAAATTGACCGCTTGTGTGTAAACACTTGCTGTTTTTAAGCGCGGTTGGTATACTAAACTCAAAGGAGTGGTTATCGTGAAGGTGACAACGGTTATCGACCCTTCCCGCGAGGAAGAGGTGGTCATTTATGCGCACCAAGAAAGTGCGCTCGTCAAAGAGATAGAGCGAATAGCGGGCGGCACACCGATAGAATTGATCGGTTATCAAGAGAAAATCGCCACTCCATTGGATATGGAAGCGGTGTGTTGTTTTACTGTGCAAAACGGAAAGGTGTATGCCCAAACGCATAGCGGCGTCTTTGAGTTAAAGCGACGCCTATATCAATTGGAGGAAATGTTGCCACGCCGCTTCATCAAGATCAACCAATCCTGTGTGGCGAATATCCGCCAAATTCAAAGGTTTGACACGGCATTTTCGGGCACACTGCGGGTGATATTCAAAAACGGGTATATCGATTATGTGTCCAGACGCCAACTCAAAAGTGTCAAAGAAAGGATGGGACTTTGATGAATATATATTTGAAAAGGTTTTTGCAGCGCGGTTTGGTTTTCGGCGGCTTTGGTCCTATTATTGCGGGCATCGTGTATTATATTATTTCACTTTCAGCCCCGACGTTTGCGCTTGACGGTAAGGAAGTGCTCGTAGGAATCGTTTCATCCTATGTGTTGGCGTTTTTGCAAGCGGGGGCGAGCGTATTTAACCAAATTGAGCATTGGTCACTCGCCCGCTCGCTTTTTTGCCACTTTTCACTATACTATATCGCCTACGTCACCTGTTATCTCGTCAACGCGTGGATCCCGTTTTCTTGGGATGCCTTGCTGATATTTACCGGTGTCTTTGTGGGCGGCTATGCGCTCGTTTGGATTATCGTATATCTGTGCGCGCGCCACACAGGCAAAAAACTCAATGAAAAGCTGTAAAATAACAAAGAGCAGGCAAAAACCTGCTCTTTTGTTATTTGGCGATGTCCCACAGATCGTCTTTTGTGATGCCGATAATTTCGGCGGCACGCTCTAATTTTGCGTGATAGCCCACAAAGGCGCCGGGTGCGTGCGCATCTGCACCAAAGTGGAATTTACAGCCGCATTCCTTGGCAACCGACAGCAAGCGCAAATAGGAAGGGGAAAGCCCTTCGTCATTCAGCTGCGTGCCGTTGCGGTATAGACAGGCGTGTATTTCGATGCTGCGCTCACGCTCGGCGGCGAGTGTGAAACAATCTTTCAGTTGGGAATAGGTGATGCCGTCGACGATCTCCTGCTCCCACGGTGCGCACAGGGGATAGAGTGGGTGGCAAATGCCCACGGGAGCATCAAAATCCACCTCACATGCATAAATAAAGCGGTTGAGCAGCATATTTCTGGCTTTTTCGGGGGTGGAAAGGTCGATGTGTGCGTATTCGTGCGCAAAGTTGAAAATATGGCTGGCGGCGATCAGCACATAGTCAAAAGCCGCGGCTTCTTCTTTTTGAATACCCGGTTCTTGACCGTAGAAGATTTCCACTTCACAGCCGAGCAAAAGGTTGACATCCGTTTGGGGGCGCAACGCCTCGATTTCTTCCCGCACCGCCAGCGCGTACGCGATGTTTTCGGGATGTTGACAGTTGAGAACGGACGGCTTATATATATGGTTAGAAATGCCCAGCGTGCGGATACCCTCTGCGGCGCAATGTGGCAAATAGGATGCAACGGTGGTGGATTGCGGTGCACACAGTGAGCGGTTGGTGTGTGTGTGCAGGTCTGCAATGCAAAGTCGGTTGGTGGGCATACGGACAACCCCTTTCTTTGGGTTGATTATACTGCAACCGTGCCGCTTGTGCAAGCGAAAATGCGACAAAATTTATTATGTGTTTGTTGCAAAAAGCGGTGGCTTGTGGTACAGTACTGTTATAAACTTATTGCAGAGGTGTTTTGTGTGAAAAAGGTCATTTTGGTTTCGATTGACGGTATGCGTCCCGACGGACTCTTGCAGTGTGGGCATCCTTTTGTGGATAAAATCCCCGAAATAGCTTCTTATACCTTTGACGCGCAGACGGTGTTGCCGTCGGTGACGCTGCCTTGCCATCTTTCAATGTTCCACAGCGTTCCACCCCAGCGACACGGCATTACCGCCAACAACTATCTGCCCTTTGCACGCCCGATCGAGGGGCTTTTTGAGCGTATTTCCCACACGGGCGGCACTTGTGCTATGTACTACGGCTGGGAGCCTTTGCGCGACGTTTCGCGCCCCGATTCGTTGAGGTGGGCAAGCTTCGTACATTCGTACAGCGACGATGCCACGGACGGTATTCTCACCGATCTGGCGCTAGAGCGTATCGCCAAAAGCAAGCCCGATTTTGTGTTCTTGTATATGGTCGAAACGGATGAAAAGGGCGGTCACGACAGCGGCTGGATGTCCGAAACCTATCTGCAATATGTCAACGCAGCTATTGATAACGTGCGCCGCGTCTATGAGGCGGCGGGGGATGAATATACTATCATCGTGACGGCCGACCACGGTGGTCACGACCGCGGTCACGGCAGCGACAGTCCCGAGGATATGACCATTCCGATGTTCTTTATCGGCGACCGCTTTGAAGCGGGCAAAAAGCTCGAAAATGTCAGTATTTTGGATATTGCGCCGACGATTGCAGACGTAATGTCGGTGATTCCCGCGCCCGAATGGGAGGGCAAATCGCTGGCAAGAGCGTGACGAAAAAGATCAAAAACACCCCCGCGACAGTGGGGGCGTTTTTATGCTTTGTGGCAAATAAAAAAGTTTGAAAATTTGCAAAAAACCCCTTGACAGAACGGGATGTTCGCTGTATAATAAACACCGTTGCGACACGCGGATATGGCGGAACTGGCAGACGCGCTAGATTCAGGTTCTAGTCGGGGCAACTCGGTGGAGGTTCAAGTCCTCTTATCCGCACCAACGAAAAGCACTTGCGAAAGCAAGTGCTTTTTTGCGTTGCAAAATTGTTTTCAGGCTTTCTGTAAGATTTTACCGTCGATTGCGTGTATATAGATGAAGGGAGACGGTTTGAAATGGAAGACAAAGAGATTGTCGATCTGTTTTGGCATAGGGATCCCCGAGCAATCGACATAACGGCATCAAAATACGGCAACTATTGCAAAGCGATTGCCGTGCGTATTTTGTGTAGCGATGAAGATGCGGAAGAATGTGTGAACGACACTTATCTTCACGCTTGGAATGCCATTCCACCGCACCGTCCTGCCGTGCTGTCTACCTTCTTGGCCAAGATTGCAAGACGCGTATCCTTCGACAAAATCCGTCGCAAAACCGCTGATAAGCGAGGCAGTGGCGAGATCCATTTGATCCTTGACGAGCTGGCGGAATGCGTTTCCGGTGACGAAAACGTGGAGGAATCATACACGCGTAAAGAGATGATCGAGGAGATCAATGCTTTTCTCAACACGCTTCCGCAGGAAAAATGCGATGTTTTCCTCTGCCGTTATTGGTATGCGCTGTCTGTTACAGAGATTGCCAAGCGTTTTGGCATAAGCGAAAACAGCGTTTACGCCCAGTTATGCCGGACAAGGAGCAAACTGAAGATCCATCTGACAGAAAGGGGATTTGACACATGAAAAGCGAAGATTTTTTTGATATTCTGGGTGAAGTCGATGAAGAAAAAGTGGCGCACGCCGGACGTGCTACCAAGAAGACCCGCGCCGTGTGGATCAGATTTGGCGCGATGGCCGCTTGTGTGTGCCTGCTGATGGTGGCGGTGCTGGGCTTTGGTTTTGGCGAAGATGGCTGGTTTGTTGCCAACACCATGACCACAACCGAAAAGGAGACTACGACCACCACAATTGCCGCAAAGACTGAGCAAGGACTGGCTACATCTACAAAACAACAAGAGGAGACGTCCACCACGACCACGGTAGGTGAACTTCTTTGGCATGAGCCAAAATGGGAGCAGCGTTCATTGCCGGGTAAATTCCATGCGTTTTTGCACAACCAAGGCGAATATGTTTATCCGTTTAATTGGGTAGAGGATGTGTACACCAACCGCACTGCACGCAAGATTCTTTCCGCTGTAACGCTGGTCGGCATCGATGAATACGATGCTGAGCACACGACGGTGGTAGATATTTTTGCCATTGAAGGCTTTGACGAAGCTCTGGCACTGGGCGTGAAGTTTGAGGGGATAGATTGTATCTATCTGTATTTGAACACGCACTATACGCCCGACACGCTGGGGGATTTTCTTGTCGACAGCGACTTTGAAAACACCGTTAGTTTTGGCGGTATTGCCTTGTTTAAAGGTGGCAACAACCCCGTCAACGCACAGAACGTTGCGGATATGCACATGTATCTGTTCGCAGATAATACGGTCGAAAATGACTACACAGCAGAGCCGCAAGGCCATTGTGTGACGATGAGCGTTAGCGTGGATGCACTTAACTGCCGCAACAAGACGTTCTATCTGTATGAGAGCGGTTACATCGCTACCAATTTGTTCGGCAACAAACACGTCTTCTTCGTAGGCGAAAAATCGGTGGCGGATTTCCTCGAAAACAGCTATCAAGTCACCTTCGAACAGCTCAAAGAGATCAACGAACCCGCAAGCACTACAACCCAAGGCGGTGCGGATGCCACTGTTACATCGGGCGCGACGGTGACAACAAGTGTAAACTTTCCGCGATAAGCAAAAAAATCCCGCTCACGAAAGTGAGCGGGATTTTTGGTGCCGCTGACCGGGCTTGAACCGGTACGGTATTGCTACCGAGGGATTTTAAGTCCCTTGTGTCTGCCAATTCCACCACAGCGGCATCTTTGAATATCATACTCCTTTTTGGTGGTGCTGTCAATCAAAATCCCAAAATTGTTCCCCCAAAATAGCAAAAACCCCAACCGCAAAGAGCTGGGGTTTTGTTTTTTAGAGCAGGGTTGCGGCCATAACCGCTTTGATGGTGTGCATACGGTTTTCGGCTTCGTCAAAGACGATGGAGCGGTCACTTTCGAACACTTCGTCAGTCACTTCCATACAATCAATACCGAATTTATCGTAGATCTCTTTGCCGGTGGTGGTTTTGAGATCGTGGAACGCAGGCAGGCAGTGCATAAAGCGGCATTGCGTGCCTGCGTTATCCATCAGCTCCATCGTGACGCGATAGGGGGAAAGCTGCTCGATACGCTCTTTCCACACTTCGGCAGGCTCGCCCATCGATACCCACACATCCGTGTAGATCACGTCGGCGTTTTTGGTCGCTTCCATAGGATCTTCGATGAAAGACAGCGTAGCACCCGTCTGTGCGGCAACTTCTTCGCAAGCCGTAACCAACTCTGCGTTGGGAAAATATGCCTTAGGCGCACAGGCGACGAAATGCATACCCATTTTGGCGCAACCGACCATCAGCGAATTGCCCATATTATAGCGCGCGTCGCCCATATAGACCAATTTGCGCCCTTTGAGCGAGCCAAAATGCTCGCGGATGGTAAGCAGATCGGCCAAGATCTGGGTGGGGTGAAATTCGTTGGTCAAGCCGTTCCATACGGGAACGCCAGCGAAGTGTGCCAGTTCTTCCACCACTTCCTGACCAAAGCCGCGATATTCGATGCCGTCGAAAATACGGCCAAGCACGCGAGCGGTGTCGGCAATGCTCTCCTTCTTGCCGATCTGTGATCCTGACGGGTCAAGATAGACGGGATGCATACCGAGGTCGGCAGCGGCTACCTCAAAACTGCAACGGGTGCGGGTGCTGGTCTTTTCAAAAATCAGCGCAATATTTTTACCTTCGCACAAACGGTGGGGAATACCTGCTTTTTTCTCCGCCTTAAAGCGTGCCGCCATAGCCAGCAGTTCTTCCATCTCTTCGGGGGTGTAGTCCAGCAGTTTCAGAAAATGTCTACCTTTGAATGACATCACGCATTCTCCTTTGCACAAACGGTTTTGATGATCTCTACGGCGCGCACCAGTACGTCCATAGGAATATTGAGGGCGGGCAACAAACGCACCTTTGTTTTGGCAGTCAGGCACAAAACGCCCAGCCCGATACATTCCTTTACCACTTCGGCGGCGGGACGGACGGTTTCCAGGCCGATCATCAGTCCCTTGCCGCTGACCGAGCGCACGCCCTTGGCGTCTTTGAAAGCGTCGAAAATATAGGTACTTTTCGCTTGCACTTCTTGTAAAAACGTCTCGTCCAAGCGGTCAATAATGCTGAGCGCACCCGCACAGCAGACGGGGTTTCCGCCGAAAGTAGAGCCGTGATCACCGGGGGCAAAGATATCCTGCACCTTGTCGCCCAACAGCGTCGCACCCAGCGGCAGACCGCCGCCGAGCCCCTTGGCAGTAGATACCACGTCGGGGGTGATGCCGTATTGCATATACGCATAGAGCGAGCCTGTGCGACCGTTGCCGGTTTGCACCTCGTCGACCATCAGGATGATATCTTCGCGGGCGGCAATATCAGAGAGTCCCTTAACGAAAGCGGTGTCCAGCGGCAATACGCCGCCTTCACCCTGCACGCATTCGATAAGAATACCGGCGATTTTTTGCGTTTTTACCAGTTGTTCGACCGCTGCGAGATCGCCCGCTTTGACATGGACAAAGCCGTCGGTAAGCGGAGTGAACAACTTATGAAAATGATCCTGTCCCGTTGCCGCCAGCGTGGTAAGCGTTCTGCCGTGGAAACTGTTTTCCAGCGTGATGATGGTGTAGCAGTCGGCACCTTTTTTCTCGGCGGCATATTTTCGTGCGGCTTTGATGGCACATTCGTTGGCTTCGGCACCCGAGTTGCTGAAAAACACGCGTTTCATACCCGTTTTTTCGCAAAGCGCTGCCGCCAATTTGGCACAAGGGGCGGTATAGTACAGGTTGGACATATGTTGCACCTGTGCCAACTGCGCGGTCACCGCCTGTTGCCACACGTCGTCGGCTATACCGAAACAAGTGACACCAATGCCCGAACCCATATCCACGTATTCCTTGCCGTCGGTATCATAGACAAGAGAGCCCTTGCCCGAAACGATTTCGACGGGAAAGCGGGCATAGGTGTGGGCGACGTAGGTATCGTCGAGATGCTTATTGCTCATTGTCGTCATCTCCTGTTACCATCGTACCGGCACCCTCGTCGGTAAGGATTTCCATCAGAATAGAGTGGGGGACACGGCCGTCCATAATGGTGACCGTTTTGACGCCGTGATGGATCGCTTCAATGCAGCAATCCACTTTCGGGATCATACCGCCTGAGATAACACCGTCGGTGAACAGTTGTGTGGCTTCCTTGATGGTGATGTGGGGAATCAGGGTGGAAGGGTCGTCTTTATCACGCAAAATGCCCGCGATATCGGTCATCATAATCAAGCGCTCGGCACCCAACGCACCGGCGATGCGGGCGGCGGCGGTGTCGCCGTTGATGTTATACACGTTGCCTTGACGGTCGCTCGCCACCGTGGAA
>SVOU01000052.1 GCA_015066215.1 Oscillospiraceae bacterium
AGCAGAAGTCCGATGATTCTTTTCATTTGCATGGGAACTTTCACCTTTCTTGTGTGAATTTTTAAAGCTAAACGATGCTATCTCGCAGGCAACGAGTGGCAAACACTTTTACATATCTGCCACCCGCTTGCCGAAACTGTATACGTTTGATTATTCGTCATCTTCGTTGCGTCGTTTTTGGATCACAACGATTGCCGCAGTAGCGCCGACTGCAATAACAACCGCTACACCAATAACGATCACCCACAGCAACCAGTCGCTGTCGCCATCGTCTTGGTTGTCAGTGTTGCCGCCGACATCGTCAGTGGAGCCATCATTGTTGCCGTCGCCCCAACCGTCATCGGAGCCGTCGCCCCAACCGTCGTCGGTGCCGTCACCCCAACCATCGTCGGTGCCGTCGCCCCAACCGTCGTCGGTGCCGTCACCCCAGCCGTCATCGCCGGTGTTGTCATCGCCGGTGTTATCGCCGCCGTCATCATAGCCGCCGTCGTTGCCGGTATTGCCGCCTTGGCTACCACCTTGGTTGCCGCCTTGGTTACCACCCTGGTTACCGCCTTGGTTACCACCCTGATTGCCGGTGGTGGGCGTAGTGGTAGGTTTGGTGGCGTTGCCGGAATCGCCGGAATCATCAGATCCGCCAGCATAGAGAATCTGAACGTCAGAGATAGAAACGCTGTCTTTCGTTGCGCTGCCGGCGAGCGTGATCTTGACGTAGTTCATACCGTTAGCCACGCTGCCGACCAGCAGAGAGTAAGTAGACATCGCGTTGTAGGCTTGCGCAAAACGAGCGGTTACCGTTGCCTTTTTCCAAGTTTTGCCGTCAGCAGAAACCTCGACGGTCACAGGCATATTACCCTTCACGCTGTCTTTCACCCAACCGCGCACGTCGATCAGTTTCACGCCCTTGTAGTTGTAAACCACAGAACCCGCCGTGCCGGCATCTTTGACGATCAGCGCGTTGTCGTTCTCGTTGAAGATGCCGAAGTTCTTGGCAGCATGCTCCAAATTGGTGATGGAGAGTGCTTGACCGCCCTTATCCACCGTCAATCGGTTGGCAGAGGGGAAATCTTCAAACATCTCTTCGTTGCTGCCTTTATCAGCAAAATCAGGCAACGTGCCGGGAGTGATGGGGTTGTCGGTGTGGGTGAAGTCAACGAGAGCGACTTCCCAACCCGTGCCAACGCCTTCCACTTCCAGATACACGTAGTTCTTGTTCGCCGCATCGGGGATATTAGATGCAGAGATTTCCATAATCACAAGGCCATTCGTGGGCTGCGTGGCCGCCTTGGTATAGGTGGCATTCAATTTTGTGGCACCGACCGGAGTGGCGGGGGTGGGTTTGTTTAAGCTCAGATCTTCTGCCGGTGTCTCAATGCCGTTGTAAACGCCGCCGGTGAAACCCTCGCAAGCATAAAGGCTGGCCTTGCTGCTCAAGCTGCTTTGGTCAGCACTCTTAATACGGAAAAAGAAAGAAACGGTCTGGGGAGTATTCGTTGCGAAAACAAAGCGTGCCTTGCCACCGTTATTTTCATTCACAAGCCAAAAATGGGTAGCGCCCACCACGGCAATATGTGCCGATTGCGTTGTTCCGGGGGTGCCGGCCAAGCTGGGCGTACCTGCGCCGCTGAAGCCATAGGACATAGGCGCGTCCACCAGCTTCTTCAGGCGATCCAAGGAGCTGCCGTCGAGGGCATTGGAGTTGCCACCGCTGTTGCCGCCACCATTAACTGCATTATAGCGGATTTCTTTGATGGCAGGGCAGATAAAGCCCCATTCGCAGGCTGCATTCTGGGTCAAACGAACATAACGATAACCTGCCGATGCATCCACAGTCGCACTGTATGTATTTTTGGTCATATTATGACCACTGGCACTAATACTGTCGGAACCAACAATACGTTTGGTGTTCAGCTCAACCCACGTAGTACCATTGGCAGACACTTCAATCTTATCCCATTTTTTGTTGCCTTTGTCGGGATGGTTTTCGGCAACAGCAAAGAGGATCTCTTTGAACGCTTCGCCGAGGTCCACTTGAATATAACCGGCAACAGAGGTGCCGATAGAGCCCGAGACCGCAAGACCAACATAATCGGCAAGGTCATTGCCCGCTGCTATGTTACCGCTGGAAAGAACTACGCCCGTGGGGACAACCACCTTAGCGCTGTTTTTAATACCCACAGTAACATCGTAGGACGCCGCAGGATCGGTTGCCGTACCCACGGCAGTGGCTGCAGCAGCCGGGACATACCCGACCATCAGCAAGCCGACCAGCATCACGCAGGAAACAACGACTGCCAGCAGTTTGTTCATTTTCTTGTTCATACTGTTCTTCCTTCCTTCTCTTTGGAGTTTGTTTGCACAAACTCCGTATTTATTTGTTAAATAGAACAAACATTTCAAAGTTGCTTTGTACACTTTTCTAAAAAAGCAACTCCAGTTTAATTATACAACATCTGCACAAAAATTTCAACCTCAAAATCGAATTTCTTGTATATATAATATCTAATGCCGCCGAACAGCAGACACGTTTTTGTGTCTGCTGCCCGACGGCATAGGTTTCAATTGTGTTGACTTGCTTATGAGAAAAACATCAATACTTCACGCAACCGTAGAAGTTGGTCGAAATGGCAGTGCCGTTGATATCTTTGCCGCCGTTATTCTTAACCGCGGTGGCACCGGTGATCTTATTCTTCGGCGTGAAAGCCGCGATCGCTTCTTTGCGCAGAGCCTTGCCAGCTGTGTTGGTAAATGCCGCGTTCACAAATTTCGGGTCAACGTTTTTCACGTTGCTGAGCTTGACACCGGAGGTGGTGCAAGAGGGTGTACCACCGAAGAAAACGTTGTTATCGATCACCACGTTTTGACTTACCGACTGATCGCCGATGGTGCAAGCACCCGCGCCAAAGAAGATATTGTTGGTGAAATAGTAGTCTTTGACGGGGTTAAAGAGGAACAGCATTCTGATGTTCGCCTTGTTCTGGATGACGGTGTTGTTATAAATGTTCATCTGCGCCAGCGTTTTGGAGCCGATAAAGATGAAGTTTTTCGTATCGCTACCGTCATTGACCGACAGGTTGTAGCGGATCTCGTGCTGTGTCGCATCCAGCATCTTGTACCAGTCGGAACCGGCCACCAGATCAAATTCGCACAGCAGAATAAAGCCACCCTTATTATCGTGAGAGTAGTTATATTGGATGTAGTGCTCGGTGCAATAAGCGTCGATGTCGAAAGCCGTACCGTCGTTGCCGCCCGTGGGCATTTGGTTATAACCGACTTCGTTATATTGGATATAGGCCTTGTCAACGTTCTGCGTCCAGATGGTCGCCATAGAGGTCACCTGACCCGCATCCTTGTGCTTTTTGAGCATGGCATCCGAGATGCAATAGGAGTTGTTGCAGTAGTTTTTCTCGATGACCGTTTTGTTGCAGCCGATCACCAGAATAACGTCGCCCTGCACGTCATTCAGCGTGTTATTGACAATGGTGACGTTTTTGTTGGCATACCACGGCTTGTTGCCGTTTTTGTATTCGCCGTTGACCAAGCTGTCACGGTCTGCCGATTTGTTCTTGACAAAAATACCGATACGCGCAACGTTTTCGATGGTGTTGTTGCGGATGGTCATATTTTCAAACCAAGTGGGCTCCGCACCGCCGGCAATCGCCTGAATGGCACCGGTTTCAAACAGGAACGTTTCCGTCTCCACGTTGATATCCTTAAAAATGCAATTTTGCACGATGATATCTTTGTTGGCACCCGTGTGGTTGGCGCCGATGTTCAGACCCGTTCTGCCCAGACGGTTGGAGATCTGCAGATTTTCGATCGTGACGTAGTCGGCGTACACTTCGAGGGTCACCTGCGTGCCTTCACCACGGGTCTGCAGCTTGGCTTTGGCTGTGCCGCCGTAGGTACCGATGGTGATGCGCTTGGCAGCAGAACCGAAGCCCGTGATCTTGCTCGCACCCGTAAAGGTCTCGCCCGCTTTGAACAAAATCTTATCGCCGGGCTGGAAATAGCGGTTGGCAAGTGACGCGAGCGTCATCGGCTTCTCGGGGGACAGACCGTCGTTTTCGTCACTGCCCTTGGAAGAAATATAGAAGGTCTGTGCTGCACGGCCTTCCAAGAAACGCGTCGGATCGTTCATACGGCTGACGTTGTTGATACGCACGCGACCGATCAGCGGCTCATACTGCTCGCCGTCGATCTTGGTGAACTGGATCTTCAGATATTTGTTTTTCTTGTCGATACCGCTCACTCTGTAAGTGCGCTGCTTAAACTCGCGATAGCCCAGATGAATATCTTCCGCCTCGTTGTAGGTAGGTTCCACCTTGGTCCACTTTCTGTTATCGGTGGAAACGTAGATATCAAAGCCGCGGACGCGCTCTTTGGAGTGCTCGTTGAACGTAATGAGTGCCGCCTCGGTGATGCCCGCTTCCAACTTGTAGGTGAACCACCAGTTTGTCGAAGAGGTGGTGTCGCCACGGATGATACGGCAGGGGTCGCCACTGAACAAGGTACGGTTGAGTTTATCAACCCAAATCGAACCACCGTGGTCATAGATATAGCAGTCGGGAGAGTTAAGATCGATCGTGTTGCAATCGTCATCAATAAAGACGATGCCGTTGTCACGGTCGGTCATAGTTTTGTTATCGTTACGGATAAAAGAGGGCAACAAAACATCATCCTTATTGCCCGAAGTCGCTTTGGTAGTGGAACTGGCAGTGTTTTTGCCGGTAGTTTTCGTACCGTTGCCGGTGACATCGCCACCGACGTTGTCGGTGCTATCGGTGCCGACATCGGTACTGTCGCCGCCGTTGTTGTCGGTGGCGTCGCTATTACCGTCGTCATTCCAGCCGTCATCGTTGCCGCCGTCGTCATTCCAACCGTCATCGTTGCCGCCGTTGGTGGCAGAGGTTGTGGTGGTGTTGATGGCAGGCATACCGGGAAGCTGATTACAACCGGTCAGCACCAAAGCAAACATCATGGCGCAAACAAGCACCAATCCTATGATTTTTCTCGATTTCATACGAGTTTTCACCTTTCTTGTAAAAATTCAACGGATCATACTTTATCGAAACCGTCATTACTCAGCGTCGCTTTTGTTCTTTCTCATATAAACGAGACCGGCGCCGGCAGCGGCCGCAAGCACAACCGCCACACAAACAGCGATCACCCAAACCGCCCAGTGTTCCGACTCGTCATAATATTCCAGAACGACCTCACCGTCGACGTCGGCGGAACCGTCATCGTTGCCACCGTCATCAACGTTGCCGTCGTCATTCCAACCGTCATCATTCCAGCCATCGTCGTTGCCGCCATCATCTCCGACGTCAGCACCGGTGGTTGTCGTGGTGTCGGCAGAAGTGGTGGTATCCTCATTGGTGGCAGCAGTCGTACCGGTGGTGGCAGCAGCACCTGTCGTAGGTTTCGTGCTTTGGGTTGTCGGCTTCGTTGTTGTGGTCGTGGTGGCAGGTGCGCCGGCGTAGAGGATCTGAACGTCAGAAAGGGACACCATATCGTTCGCCACGGCAGTGCCGAGGGTGACCTTGACGTAGTTCATACCCTTGTCCACTTTATCGACCAGCAGCGAGAAGGTGGAAAATTGGTTATACATCTGGCTCCAGCGCGCGGTAGGCTGCACCTTTTTCCAAGTTTTGCCGTCGGCAGAAACTTCGATAGTGACAGGCAGTTTGTCCTTCATCGTATCTTTTATCCAGCCGCGCACGTCGATCAGCGATACGCCGTCGTATTTATAGACGACGGAGCCTTCGCTGTCGGCATTCGTGCGGATCAGCATATTGTCAGCTTCGTTGAAAATACCGAACATCTGGCTGACGCGCTTGAGGTTGGTGATGGAGAGTGCCTGACCGTCCATATCCACCGTCAAGCGGGAGGAGCCGAGGTCTTCAAACATCTCTTCGAGATTTTTGGGGTCTGCAAAATCGGGCAGCGGCACGATCACGACAGGGTCGCTGACGTAGTCAAAATCGAGCAGACCGATTTCCCAACCGTCACCCAAGCCTTCCAGTTCCAGATACAGGTTGACGGCAGAGGCGGGAATATCGCCGTCAGCAACCACGCAGATATTCGTCCAAGTATCTCTCGTAGGCTGCACGGGCGCATTTTCAAAAGCGATGGTCAGCTTCGTGGGATTGGTCGGGGTTGCAGGCTCAACCTGGTGAGCGGTTTCGCCCTTGATGCCGCCGTAATAACCGCCCGTGAAGCCTTCACAGGCGTAGACGCGGACTTTGTCCGCCAAAGACGCCACGTCTTTCGTGCGGACACGAATGGTAAAGGTAAAATCCTCTGCCGCGTTCGTATCGAAAACGTAGCGGGTCACACCGGTATATCCCGCAGTCACCATCCAGACGTGGGTGGAACCAACAGCTTCCACGTCCGATGCGCGCGTTGCAGACGGCGCGCTGTTCTGGTTGGGGTTGCCCGCGCCGCTGAAGCCATAGGAATAGGGGGCTTCCTTCAGGGGCAATTTGGGCATATCGTAGTTCACTTCGGTCGCGTTTTCGCTCAAATCGGGCGCCCACGCGGCAGAAACGGAAACACCGCCGACCATCAACAGGCTCACCAGCATCAAGCAGGAAAGCACCAGCGCCAGTATCTTCTTTTTCATACCAAATCATCCTTTCTTCCGCTTTGGGACATCCAATATCACAAAGCCGTCTCTGTTAATCTGTTGCATAGTGGCAAATAAAAGCCAAACTCATAGCGGTGCGGTGCTTATTCGCGCGGGCCGCCCACGAAGGCACCGACGTACGCTTTGCCGTCGGTGGGATTGCCGAAGAAGTCCACGGGAGACGGCGCTTTTTGCGGTGCGCCCTCGGTCAGCACGGGGGAATCCTCCAGCGGCACGTAGTTGGCGGCGTTCAAGCGACCGTCGTGGTCTTCACCCACCAGCACCAAGCGCGGATCGAACACCTTCGGGTCGATCTCATCGTCACGCGTGTCGCGATAAGCGCCCCAGTAGACGTTATTTTCAAACGCGATGTTTTCGGCGTTATCGAGGTGGTACTTGTTGCCCTTGCCGTTGGAGATAAACAGGTTGTTGCGGTATGTCACGTCAGCAACCTGATCTTTTCCGTCGGCCGTCCAGACCAGCATCAAACGCTCGACCTTGCCGGCGGAATAGAAGGTGTTATTTTCTATAAGCGCGCCGCGGACAGGACCGACGAACGCCAAGATCTCGCCTTGTATGTTGCCATCGTTGACCGACAGGTTGTTACGCACGACCGTGCCGGAAAACTCGCTGTTACTATTACTTTTCGCATATTCACACAGCAGGATAAAACCGCCGCCGTTATCGTGGGAATAGTTATATTGCACCAGCGTATTGCTGCACGCCGCATCGACGTCAAACCCCTGCCCGTCGGCACAGAATTCGGGGTGATCCATATAGCCCACTTCGTTATACTGCATCACACAGTCGGTGGTAGATTGCGGCCAGATACCCGCATTGGAGCAATGCGGTTGGGGTTTGTGCATCGGGTGATAGAGCGTATTCCACTCGATAAGCGGGCTCTTGGCACCCAAGATGACGATACCGTCGCCACCGACGTAGTCGAGATAGTTACCGCGGATAACTTCGCGCTCGGCAGCTTGCCACTCGCTGTCATCCTTGCAAGTCGCGACACCGTCGGCATCTTTTTTGAGACGCCCGCTGCACATCGTCCAGATGCCCGAACGCGCCACGTTGATGATCTTGTTATCCTCGATCAGCAGATCGTCAAACCAGCCGACAGGCTCGGAAAGCTTCGCCACGCAGACGATACCGCCCGATTCGTGCTGGTAGTTCGCGCGTTCTTCGTTGATATCGTGAATATAGCAATCGTGTATGTAAATATGGTGCAGAGGACCGGGGTTTTGCTGCTCCACGTAAATGCCGCAGAAGCCCTTGGGCGCCGTCAGCGCCAGATCACGCACCTCAACGTTGCCAAAGTTGGTCAGGCGGCATACCGCGTCGCTCTCGGCAGATATTTCAGGTTTGTCACCCACACCGTAGCGACCGAACACGATCAGTCCGCCGTCGTCCTCGCGGCGAGGATACAAGTTGCCTTCAAAGGTGCAACCCGCTTTGAACAAAATCTTGTCGCCGCCTTTGAAGGTGCGGCTGTTAACCGCTTCCAGTGAGCGCCACGCCGTTTGGCGAGAAGTACCGTCCGCCTTATCGGAGCCGTACACACCGTCTACAAAATAAACCATAAACTTCTCCCCCTTTTAGCATTAGTATATAGTGTGTGCCACAAAAAGAATATAGCCATTTTACCTAAAAAGTTTCCTTTTCGTCCAAAACGTTTTGGGGTTATTTTTTCAAAGCACACACCTCCGTAAATATGCACATAATTGAGCAAAAAAATGTGAAATAATATCCAAATTTAGTAATTCCAACCACTTAAATAAAAACAGGCTTGCCGTTTTGTTCCCTTTGTGTGAAAAATAAAATGACTATTGTTGTTTTTCTGTTTGGAAATTGTTGTTTTTGTATTACTCCTCTTGTTTTGCATTGTGCATTGACTTTGTGCTGTTTTTTATGATATAATCCTTTCACGGACAAGGCGTATCAACGGGAAGGAGGCGGTCGTTTTGAAACCGGTTTATAATCTCAAGGCTTTGGAAGATATCCTGAACGATTTTCATCAAGTGACACAACTGAGTGTTAATCTCTATAACCAAAACTTCGATCTGCTTGTCACTGCCGTAAGACCTTCCCCTTTTTGTCGAGTCTTTCAAGATGCCGCCAGAAAAAGAGGAATCAAAAAGCCTTGCGATCGCTACTGCGGATGCAAAGTGTCTTCCGAAAAGAACGGAAGAGATGTGACTCCCACGCTGTTTTCCTGCCCCATGGGGCTTTGGGGCGTTGCCGTTCCGATCAAGAAGGAAAAACTGCTGTTGGGCTATTTGTTGATCGGACACGTGCGACGTGTCGACACGTTGGCAGATGCGCACCCGCAAACCGATTGGCTGGAACCCGACGAGATCGAAAAGCTGGAAACCGCATTCAAAAGCTTATTGTATTATGATGACCGACGCGTACAAAGCCTTATCGATCTGGTATCCTCTTTGCTGCTCACAACCGTCACCGAAGGCGTCGCACATATACAAAGCGACAGCCCTGCACAGCGGATTGCGGATTTTGTGGACGACCACCTTTCCGAAAAGCTTACCGCGGAAACTATTTGCCGCGCATTGAGCATCTCCCGCAGTGCGCTTTACGATATCTCCAACCGCTTTTTGGGATATTCCATCGCAGACTATATTCGTCAGCGCCGCCTGCGCAAGGCGATGCTGCTTTTGCAAGATACCAACCTGAGCGTTGCCGCTATTGCCGAACAATGCGGGTTTTCCAATACGATACAACTGGATAAAGTGATGAAGCGGTGTGCCAACACCACCCCGCGCCTTTATCGGCAGACCAGCCGCAAAACCATCGTCCCTTTGCGATGACATTATAAGAAAATCCGCGCCGCCCGAGCGGTGCGGATTTTTTATGATCTTTCGCGTGTTTTTTCGTATCCCCCATTGCAAAAAACGCCGAAATGCGGTATACTGTGTTTCTGACTTTCACAGTCGCAAGGAGGCTCCTATGTACGACTACATCACCGATTTTCTACCGCTGCGCCGCGCGGTTATTGAACGGGATTTTGCCCGTATGAATGACCGTCAGCGCGAAGCGGTATTTCATACTGACGGCGCTTTGCTCATATTGGCGGGCGCAGGCAGCGGCAAGACCACCGTGCTGGTCAACCGTATTGCCAACCTGGTCAAATACGGTAGGGGCTATCACGCCCGGACGGTGCCGTCCGACCTGACTGCCGCCGACACCGCACTTTTGCGCGAATGTGCCGCAGGCAATATCCCCGCCGAGGGACGCGCGGCACAGCTTTGTGCGATGGACCCTTGCCCCGCGTGGCGTATTCTTGCCATCACCTTCACCAACAAGGCGGCGGGCGAGCTCAAAGAGCGTCTGACGCGTATGCTGGGTGAGGAAGGCAACGAAGTGACCGCCGGCACGTTCCACTCTTTTTGCGCCCGCATTTTGCGGCGTGACGGCGAGCGACTGGGCTATTCCTCCCACTTCACCATCTACGACACCGATGACAGCCGCCGTTTGATGAAGGAATGTATGAAGGTGTGCAACGTCGAGGAAAAGGTGCTGGGTCACAAAGCTATTCTCTCGCTCATCAGTCAGGCAAAGGACGAGCTGATCACCCCCGAAGCGTTTGCCGCAAACGCGGGCAGCGATTTCCGTATGAAAATGGCGGCAGAATGCTATCGCGTATATCAGCGGCGGCTCAAAGAGGCAGACGCGCTGGATTTTGACGATCTTCTGTGCAAGACGGTAGAGTTGTTTCTCACCTGCCCCGACGTACTCGAGCACTATCAAAACCGCTATCGCTATATTATGGTGGATGAATATCAGGACACCAACCACGTACAGTATCAGCTGGTGAGCCTGCTTGCCAAAAAATACGGCAACCTGTGCGTGGTGGGCGACGACGATCAGAGCATTTATAAGTTCCGCGGCGCCACCATTGAAAATATTCTCTCTTTTGAAAAACAATTCCCCGATTGCGCCGTTATCCGCTTGGAGCAAAACTATCGCTCCACCCAGAACATACTCGACGCCGCCAACGCGGTCATCTCCCACAACTTAAACCGCAAGGGCAAAACGCTGTGGACGCAAAACCCCGTCGGTGACAGAATACAACTGCACACGGTGGAGTCAGAAGAAGCCGAGGGGCGTCTGGTGGCTGACACGGTACTTGACGGCGTGCGCCAAGGTCGCCGCTACAGCGATTTTGCGGTGCTTTACCGCGCCAACGCACAGTCGAACGCTATTGAGCGCGCGCTGGTCAAGAGCGGTGTCCCCTACCGCATCATCGGCGGTCACCGCTTCTTTGACTCGCAGGAAGTGCGCGACGCGATGGCGTATCTGCGTATCATCAGCAACCCCGATGACAGCG
>SVOU01000053.1 GCA_015066215.1 Oscillospiraceae bacterium
CCGGTCTCGAAGATATTGGTGTTGGCATCGACCATAGTCCAAGCCAGATCCGCGTTCGGGTCAGGCTGCATGGCAGAATACAGTTCGATGTCCAAGTTACCGGCGACGATCTTGTTGTTGACAGTCGTCACGGAATCGGTGAACCACGCGTAGGTAGTTCCGAGCAGCATGGTGAAGCAGAGCAGCAGGGCCAGTGCACTGCTAACCAGCGCTCTCTTGGTACGCTTTGTCATAGTATTTTCCTCCTTTTACATATTAGATACGTTATGTAAACGGTGACAACGCCGTTTGCACCAAACAGATAGCCGCATTTGCAACATAATGGTTATTATGTTGTAGTAGCGATGCAGAGCGGCACTGACAAAGCGCAAGGTGCAAGGGTTCGACAAAAAAACGCACACGACAACAAGGCCTTTTCGGTAAAAAAACCAAAAAAGCCTTTCTTAGTTGTGCAAAAAAACAGTTTATCTAAAAACGCTTGCAATTTCAAAATGGCGGTGTTATAATTTCACTTGTATAAGTGCCCCTTGCCGCAGAATATGTATACAACATAATAACCATTATGTAATATGTCCGACGCCGTTTGGTGTCGGCTTTTTTCTTTTGCGGCAAGGCGTTGCTACGTCACCAGTCGCAAGCGTTCCATTTTCGCGCGGTGCTCTGCCCCTGTGCTCATCACGTAGATACGGGTGGTGTTGATGTTGGTGTGCCCCAACACATCCGCCAGCTTGGCGATATCCTTTTCCAAATGATAGAACGTGCGTGCAAACAGGTGGCGCAGATTGTGCGGAAACACCTTACTCGGCGCCACGCCTGCCTGCTCGCACAGCGCTTTCATCTCACGCCAGATGTTGCTTCTGTCCAGCGGTTTGCCCGATCGCGTCACAAATACACAGCCGCTTTTGATCTGCTGTGTGCGGATATAGTGCATCAGCTTCTTTTGCAAAGACGGCACGATGAATATTTTGCGCGTTTTGCCCTTGCAGTTGACCGTCACCTCTCCCCTTGTCACGGCTTCGGCGGTGATAAAGACAAGCTCGCTGACGCGTATACCCGTGGCGCAGATGGTTTGCAAGACGAGTGCCAGCCGCCGATTTTTACCCCGTTCCGCCGTGCGGATCAGGGCGGCATATTCCGCTTTGGTCAGCTCCTTTTCCGCTGAACAATAGGCTTCGCGCTGTACCTTGAACTGCTTGACGGCATATTTTTGCCAGCCGATAAAGTTAAAAAAGGCATTGAGCGCCGCCAGCATGGAGTTGGCACTGCGCACGGTATAGGCGGTTTCCAGCGCGGCTTTATACGCCAGCACCAGCGCCTTGTCCACGCGGCGATTGGCGGCAAACGCGGCAAAATGGCGCAGATCGTGGAGATATTTTTGCACGGTAGCGCGGCTTTTCTCGTTTTCGGTGAGATAACGCTCAAACGCCGCCAACATCGACGATGTCAATCTTTTTCTCATAATGACTCCTCCTTCTTTTGTATTGTATCCGAAAAACAAAAAAATCCCCATTCGTAAAACATACGAATGGGGATTTTGGGTGGATAAACGCTGTATGTTAGTAGTTTGACAAGAATTATAACTTCCAACAGAAAAGCCAAACATGGCACACTATCTCGCCTCCCCTTGTCAGGGGAGGTGGATTTTGCCGTAGACAAAAGACGGAAGGGTAGTTTGCATTTTCTCTCCCTCAGTCTCGCTACGCTCGACAGCTCCCTCGTCAGAGGGAGCCAAGACCAACGTGTTTGTAAAACAAATCGCTTTTCGGTATATTTAACCGAGCAGTACGTCGGACACCAGCATCACGCAAAAGCCGACGAGCAAGGCATAGGTCGCGCCGCGCTCACTGCCGTGGGCGTGGGTTTCGGGGATCATTTCATCGCTGATGACGTACAGCATCGTACCGCCTGCAAACGCCAGTGCAAACGGCAGTACGGCGGCGGCGATGTTGACCGCGAAATAGCCGATAAGCGTGCCGACCACTTCGACAAGGCCGGTGAACATCGCGCATAGGAAGGTCTTGCGCGGCGTCACACCCGCCGCTAACATCGGGCCGATGATGACCATACCTTCGGGGATGTTTTGCAGGGCGATACCGCCCGCAATCATCAGCGCCTGTGAGGTGTTATCCGTGCCGAAGCCGACGCCTGCGGCGATGCCTTCGGGTAGGTTGTGTATCGCGATGGCGGCGACAAACAACAGCACCTTGCTCAGGTTGGCATTGTTGTGCGCTTCTTCCTGCCCGCCCATCAGTTTGTGCAGGTGCGGAACGAGCTTGTCGATCAAGTTGAGGCATAGCGCACCCACAAATATACCTGCGATGGTGATGAGCAAGCCCCAGTCGCCGCCATAGTCCAGCGAGGGTAGGATGAGACCCAGAACCGCCGCCGCCAGCATCACGCCTGCGGCGAAGGATAGCACGATGTCCGAAAATTTATGTGAGATCTTTTTGAAGCAAAAGCCGATCACGGCACCGAATACGGTGGCACCGCCGACGCCCAGCGCGGTGAGCAACACCATTTCCATACGTACCGCCTCCTTTAACTACCTTAATATAATAGCGATATCCAAAAAGTCCCGACGGGCGTCGGGACTTTTCGCTTTTTATTCCGCGGAGAACATATCCTTGCCGACACCGCACAGGGGGCAGACAAAATCTTCGGGCAGATCCTCGAATTTGGTGCCCGCCGCGATACCGTTATCGGGATCGCCGACCGCTTCGTCATAAGTCCAGCCGCAAACGTCGCAAACGTATTTCATTGTGATTTCCTCCTGTAGTATAGCTTTTATCTGCGCTCTCGCGCACACATATTATATACCGCAAAACGGCATTTGTCCATATTGTTTTGAGATTTTTTGTTGCGGGAGAATAAAAAACAGACCGCCAAAGGCGATCTGCTTTTTGGTCCGAGTGGCGGGACGCTGCTTTGCTTTGCAAATCAGCCGTGCTTGGCGACCTCCGACAAAGTCGGCGGTTCCCGCCGGCGCACCGCGTGGCTAAAAAACAGTCCACCGGACTGTTTTTCTCAACGCCCCGCGCCCTCTTAGGCTTCAAGTCCCGCCTAAAACAGAAAAAAAGCAGACCGCCAAAGGCGATCTGCTTTTTTGGTCCGAGTGGCGGGACTTGAACCCACGGCCTCTTGACCCCCAGTCAAGCGCGCTACCAACTGCGCCACACCCGGATGTGCTGTTTTTCACAGCGCAAGTAGGATTATAGCACAGGCTATTCAAAAAAGCAAGAGGTATTTTCGCGTTTTCGGCATTTTTTTATTTTTCTTGTACCGCTTCCCATCGCAATAAAAAGCGGTATGCCGACAACTGCTGTCGTCGCTGCTTCCAATCAGGGCAAAGCGCCGCTACTTCTTGCCAAAATCGCGGACTGTGATCCATATAGCGGCGATGGCAAAGCTCGTGCACGATCACGTAATCCATCAGCGCGCGCGGGCAACAGATCAGCGCCCAATGCAGATGCACCACGCCCTTGCTATTGCAAGAGCCCCACTGCGTTTTGGCGTTGCTAATCTTTACGGCGGCAACGCGCACGCCCATTTTTGCCGCCCACGCTTGCGTCTGCTGCGTCAAAAACGGCAACGCCTGTGCTTTGAGCCAAGTAATCAACGCGGCTTTGGCATTTTCCGTCGGCAGGCACAATTCCGTCGTCTGTGCATTCCACACAGCGCACGGCAATCCGCTTTCCAAGCGAAGCCGCACGGGGCTATCCCCTATCTTCCACACCGCGCCGTCGGCAATTTGGGGCAACATTGTCTGCTCTTTGGCGGCGGCTTGTTGCTTTTTGGCGATCCAATCCGCTTTTTCGGTCAAAAAATGATCGATTGTCCCGCGCAGCATAAACCGCGGCGCGTGCACCACCAGTCTGCCGTCGGCTGTCACTTCAATGGACAGCGTTTTGCGGGAACTGCGGCGTACCTCATTGGGAATCGGGCAGAAGTCGCTCATATACTCCCCTCCCCAAAGCCGTTTTCAGTGGGTACAAAAGTGCAATCACGCCAAAACGCCGCCACCGCGCCTTCATATTCGGGCGGCGTATCTGCCTTTTGAATACGCCGCAACGGACGCGCCGCATCCGCAAAGTGGCGGCTGATATAAAACCATTGCTCCTTCATACGCCCCACCGCCGGCTCACCTTTATCATAGTAGCGGCGATAGGCGGTGTATAATTCTTCCGTATAATGACGCAGTTCCTCCGCCGTGAGCGGTGCGCCGCCGCGCAGTTGTCGCGCCAGTGCGGGATCTGCCATCAAGCCGCGCCCGAGCATCCACGCAGATGCGGTCGGAAAACGCTGTTTTAAGCGCGCGGCGTCATAAGCGGTATAGATATTGCCGTTATAGCACACAGGAAACGGGCACCGCGCCAGCGCTTGCGCAAAAGCATCGGGGCGCGGCTCCCCCTTATAGCCGTCGCTTGCCAGCCGCGGATGCACCGTCAGTTCCGCCACGGGAAAGCGACAATACATTGCGAGAAGCGGCTCCCACGTTGTCATATCCGCTTTACCCAGCCGCGTTTTGATGGACACGGCGTTGTCGGCATTGGCATAGATCTTGCCCAAAAAGCGTTCCAGCGCGGGCAGGTCCGTGAGAAAGCCCGCTCCCTTGCGCTTGGCGGTGACAGTGCCGGACGGGCATCCCAGATTAAAATCCACGCGGTTGTAGCCCAGCTCGCGCAACTTGCCTGACGCCCACAAAAAGTGGTCGGCGTTGTTGGTGAGCAGTTGCGGTATGGTAGGGACATCCGCATTGGCGCGCGGATCGATCTCACGCCACTCTTTGGGCGAAAACGCCAGATTTGAATTGGGGGAAATAAACGGGGTGAAATAGGCGTCCACGCCGCCAAACAGGCGGTGATGTACCTGACGCCAAAGAATAGTCGTCAAGCCCTCCATCGGGGCGGCGTAAATGCGCAATTGCTCGCTCATTGTGCCACCTCCACCTTACCGTCAAGGCAATCTTGCAGCGTAACAGTTGCAAGCGGCGTTGCTTCTACACCGTCGCACAGCGAGGCGGCGGTTGCAGGCTCACCCAGCAGCGCCATCTTTTGCGCGCGGGTAAGCTTTTTGATGGCGTGTTCCAGCCGCAATGCCGCCGAGCGGTCTTGCACCTGCCACGCCATCGCCAAAGCGACCACCTTGTGACTGCGGGTATATTTGGCACAGGTGGGCGCACAGGACACGTGTTCTTGCATACGGTGACAAAGATCGTGCGCCATACCTGTGTAATAGGTATCATCCGCACAGCGTACGGTATAAACGTAATACAAACGCCCACCCCCCTTTTGGTTTCTGCACCTATTGTAGCATATTTTGCAAAAAGTGTAAAGAAAAAGCCCTCTTGCCGTGGCAGGAGGGCTTTGGGCATATCAGTTTTTGAGGCTGTGCATCGGGGCGGGAATACGACCGCCGCGTGCGATAAAGTCAGCCGCACTTTCGGGATGCACAGGCATCACGGGGGCGCTGCCGAGCAGACCGCCAAACTCCACCATATCCCCCACCTTCTTATTGGGCGCGGGAATAATACGCACCGCGGTGGTTTTGGTATTGACCACACCGATCGCCGCTTCGTCGGCGATGATGGCGGAAATGGTTTCCGCAGAGGTATCGCCGGGGACGGCGATCATATCCAAGCCGACCGAGCAAACGCAGGTCATCGCCTCCAGCTTATCCAGCGTCAGCACACCCGAGGATGCCGCGGCAATCATACCCTCGTCCTCGGACACAGGGATAAATGCACCGGACAGACCGCCCACGTGGCTGGACGCCATCACGCCGCCCTTTTTGACAGCGTCGTTAAGCATAGCCAGCGCCGCGGTGGTGCCGTGGGTACCGCACACTTCAAGGCCCATCTCTTCCAGAATGCGCGCCACGCTGTCACCGATAGCAGGGGTGGGCGCCAAGCTCAAATCGACCACACCGAACGGCACACCCAGACGCTTCGACGCCTCTTGCGCCACGAGCTGACCCATACGGGTGACACGGAACGCGGTCTTTTTGATGGTGTCCGCCACCACGTCAAACGGCTCGCCTTTCACTTGTTTGAGTGCGTGATGCACCACACCGGGGCCGGAAACACCTACGTTGATGACCAGCTCAGGCTCACCGATGCCGTGGAATGCGCCCGCCATAAAGGGGTTATCCTCCACCGCGTTGGCAAACACCACCAGTTTGGCACAGCCCATACCGCCGTTATCTGCGGTCAGCGCGGCAGTTTCTTTGATCACGCGTCCCATCTGCGCCACTGCGTCCATATTGATGCCCGCCTTCGTGGTGGCAACGTTGACGCTGGAGCAAACCACATTGGTAGAAGCAAGCGCTTCGGGAATAGCACAAATCAAGCGGCGGTCACCGGAGGTAAAGCCCTTGTGTACCAATGCCGAAAAACCGCCGATAAAGTTGACACCGCAGGTGGCGGCGGCTTTTTCCATCGCGATGGCAAAGGGGACGAAGTCCTCCGTTTCGCACGCTTCCGCCGCTATAGCGATCGGGGTGACGGCGATACGCTTGTTCACGATCGGAATACCCAGCTCCTGCTCAATAGCCTCGCCCGTGGGCACCAGCTTTTCCGCACTTTTGGCGATCTTGTCATAGATCTTCTGCGCGCAGATCTTTGCATCCGAATGGGCGCAATCGCGCAGAGAGATCCCCATCGTGACGGTGCGGATATCCAAATGTTGGTGATCGATCATATCGATCGTTTGCATAATATCATTATGATTGAGCATCAAAAGCACCTCTTAAATCTTATGCATAGCATTGAAGATGTCCTCGTTTTGGATGCGAATGGACAGGCCCATTTCCTCGCCCTTCGCTTTGAGCGCCTCTGCGATCATACCGAAGGAATCGGTCGCATCGGAGGTGTCCACCAACATCGTCATGGTAAAAAACTCTTTCATAACCGTTTGGCTGATATCAATGATATTGACGTCGCGGTCTGCCAGCAGGCCGCAAACCTTGGCAATAATACCTTTGTTGTCGGGCCCGATCACGGTAACGATAGCTCTCATAGTGTGTATTCCTCCAAATCTGACATTTTGAGATATTGTAGCATATTTTCTGCCGCTTGTAAAGTTTTCGATGAAAACTTTGGTATACAAAAAGCCGACGGTTATACCGTCGGCTTTTGTTCATTCTGCGGTAGTGGTTGTGGTGGTTGAGGTCGTAGCAGAGGCAGATGTTGAAGCGGTGATTTCCTCGCTCTTAAACGCATCGGGATAAAGCGTTTTTGCCATCAGCTCTGCCGTTTCGGACAGCGTATAGCCGCTGTGCAACGCCAGATTGACATCAAGCGGCAACACGTCTGCGTGCCGCCAAGTTTTTTCTGCCGCCTTGACCATATCGGCGGGGCAAAACACCACGTCGGGCTCTTCCATATCCTCAGGGATCTGCCAGTTTTCACCGCTCACAGCGGTGTTTTCCCAACCGAGCGCGTCCCAAACATATTGCCAAACGGTATCCCCCGTGGCAACCGCCTCCTTTTCTGCCATATACAGCACTTTGAGCGGCTCTTCTGTGACGGGCAATACGATAGACGTCTGCGAGAGGGCGTTTTGTACCTGCAAGGTCAAGTTGTTTGCCAAGGGCGGGCCGCTTTCTTTGCCACACAACGCGGTAGCAATAGCGGTGTAAAAAGTTTGCAGGCTGCTTTTGTCGGTCGGCGCCGCAAGGCAAAGAAGCGGCACCTTGTTTTCGGTCGCCCACGCCGTCAGCTCGGTGGTCGGGCTTTGGGTAAGAATCAAATCGGGACGCAACGCCACCAGACGTTCAAGATTCAGCGTATAGCGGTCGCCCAGTTCCGTCACGTTGTGCCAGTCCTCGGTGATGCAGTCATCAGGCATACCGCAGACCTTCGCTGTGAAGCCCAGATCCTTTACAGCGTCGGCGATAGCGGGTGTCATCACCACCACGCGTGCGGGCGCTTGGGTGAAGGTAATTCCCTCAACGGAAACGGGATATTCGGGCGGTGCGGTGGGGGTGGTAGTCGTGCCGGACGACTGCGCCGACCCCGTGTTATTGGGCAGGCAACCTTGCAGGCACACGACGCACAAAAGCAACGCCAAAAAAGCGACACTCCATCGTTTCATCTCGTTTCCTCCTTATCTGTGGTACTTATAATAAGCGACCAGCGTGTCTTTCTCGCCGGTGATACCGTTGACGCCTTTGACGACGACACCGTCGCCGCTGAGCAATTCGCTGCACTCGGTGGCTTCGATCGGTGCGCGGTAGACCTCGTTGACGCCGACCAGCACCGATATATCCGTTTCCAGCGCGGTCACGCGTCCGTCTTTTCCCAGAATAACCTCTTCGGGACTCCCTTGCTCGTTGATAATACGGCGGGTGACGTACTTCACCTGTCTGCCGTCGAGCTTTTTGAGTACGCGCAGATAATCCTCGTCAATCTTTTTGCGAAACCAACCCATCGTCTCACCTCGTTTTTACTATATTTTCATTTTACCGACAAATAGCGCACTTGTCAATGTTTACACGGCGTGAAAAATATGTTAAAATAAGAATACTATGCAAACGGAGGTGGGAATATGCTGTGGGATCGCGCACGCGCGTGCTGTTTTTCGGGACACCGTCCCGACAAGCTCCCCTGCGGCTATAACCTCGACTCCCCCGCCGCACAGCCGCTCAAAGCGGCGTTGCAAGCAGAAATCGACCGTGCCGTTGCCGACGGCTTTGACACGTTTCTTTGCGGTATGGCACAGGGTGTGGACACGTTGGCAGCGCAGCTGATACTGGCTATGCGCGAAAGGGGTATGCCTTTACAGTTGGTGGCAGCACTCCCTTGCCCGCATCAAGATGCCCGCTGGCCTGCCGCACAGCGAAAAACCTATCGGCAGCTGTTGGCGCAGATCCCGCCCGCGTTACAATTTACGGTGTGCGACAGCTATACACCCTATTGTATGAATGGGCGCAACCTGTGGATGGTGGAGCACGCTTCCCGCTTGATTGCTGTGTTTGACGGCAGCGCAGGCGGCACCGCCAACACCGTGCGCCACGCGCAAGACGCACACATAGATATTATCTGCATTCATCCCAAGACTTTGGAAAGGTGGTGACCGTATGCTAAATCTGTACATCGGCCGCGCAGGCAGCGGCAAGACGACCTGCATCTATGACGAATTGCAAGCGATTGCGAAGCAGCACCCTGCGGTTGCACCGATACTGCTGATTCCCGAGCAGTTCTCTTTTGAAACCGAGCGCACCTTGCTCGACAGACTGGGCACGCAGGATGCCGCCTTTGTGAAGGTGTACAGCTTTACACGTTTGGCAGACCGTGTTGCCAAAGAGGTGGGCGGCATTGCCAAGCGTCGCCTTTCGGATACGGCACGCATTTTGCTCATCAGCCAGGCTATTGAGTCTGTGCGCGACCGCTTGATGCTTTACGAAAAACAGATAAACAACACCGCTTTTGCCCAAAGCCTTTTGCAAATGATTGCGGAATGCAAGCAATGTACCGTCACGCCCGAGCAACTGTCGGAAGCTTCAGAATCTCTCGGCGACGGCATTTTGGGACGCAAAGCGCAGGAGCTGTCGCTGATATTCGCCGCCTATGAAGCGTTGGTGGCAGAAAACTATGCCGACCCGCTCGACGACCTGTCGGTGCTGGCAGGACAGCTCACCCGCTCAACGCTGCTCAAAGGTGCCGCCATATATATTGACGGCTTCAAGGGCTTTACTGCGCAAGAATTGGCGGTCATCAAAGCCATGCTGCCTTATGCGGCTTCGGTGACGGTGGCACTTTGCACCCCCACCCTGCAAGATGACGAGGGCGGCTACGGCTTATTCTCCCCCGTTATTCACACCGCTGACCGCCTGTGCCGACTGGCAGACGAGGCAGGGGTATCCCGCACACCCGCGCGTTTGTTTAACCGCGCCGCTGACACGGCCGTGTCTTCGCTTATGCAACTGGAGTCCGAGGCGTTTTCGCCCGCCCCCACTGCCACGGATGACCACGCCGGCATCACGCTGACCCCCTGCCCCGATATTTACGGCGAATGTGCCGCCGTAGCGCGCCGCCTACGCCAATATTTGCGCGAAGGTGGTTATCGCGCACGCGACATGGCGGTGGTAATGCGCCAGCCCGACAGCTATGCGTGCATTCTGGACGAGGCGTTGCGGCGCGAGGGCGTGCCTTTTTATTGGGATCGCCGCGATGATCTTTTGTCCGATCCACTGTCTGCGCTGATTTTTGCCGCCGTGCGTATCGCTGTCGACGGCTTTTCCACCGACTGGCTGCTGCCGCTGATGAAAACGGGGCTGTGCGGCTTTTCGGCACATTCGATCGCCCTTTTGGAAAACTACGCCTATCTGTGGGATATTGACCGCTCCCGCTGGGAAAATGAGTGGACGATGAATCCCGCGGGGCTTACCGCAAATGTCGACGAAGACACCCCGCGCCGCTTATGGTATCTCAACCTATTACGCACGCGGCTTATCCGCCCGCTGGCGGTATTGCGCAAAAGCTTGCGCGAGCCCGTTTCCGGAGAGGAGTTTTCGCGCGCAGTCTGGCGTTATCTCAATGCTGTGCGCGCCGACCGTTTGGTGCGGTTGCAGGTCGCTCGCCTGCAAAAAAACGGCGAGTGGGACGCCGCCGACCGACAGGCACGGCTGTGGGATATCTGGACGGGACTTTTGGACACCGTGGCCACCGCTTTGGGACGGTATAAACTGACGCCGCGCCGTTTGCTGGAGCTGTTGACCGCTATGATCGCCAACACCGATATGGGACGCCTACCCGCAGGTCTGGATGGCGTGCAAGTGGGAGCTGTTGACCGCGTGCGTCTGACCGCGCCGCGTGTGGTGTGCATATTGGGAGCAAACGAGGGCGTTTTCCCGGCTTATCCCCCCACCGACGGACTGCTCACTGTCAGTGAG
>SVOU01000054.1 GCA_015066215.1 Oscillospiraceae bacterium
TGGAGGGATTCTTGTACGGTGTACATATGTGGTTTATCGCCTATCTGTACGTGTGGACGATATGGGTGCTGTTGGTTATTGCACTTCGTCGCTTTTCCCACTTTTTGTTCTGGGCGGTGGCGGCGGCCATATATGGAATGCTGTTTGGTGCGCTTACCTCTGTGCCGTATTTTGTGACAGGCGGCATCGGCGGCGGTATTGCTTATATCGTCGGGGGATTATCCTTTGACATCATCCACTGTGTCGGTAACTTTGCAATGGTGATGATACTGTACATACCACTCAAAATGTTGCTCGATCGATTGGACAAAACGCGCGCTTCTTAAAATTGACACAAGAAAGACCGTCTGCAAGCAAAAGCGCGCAGGCGGTCTTTTGCTGTGGGACAAAAGGGAATAGTTTCCGCTCGGCGAACACAGAATACGATTGACAATTTGCGAAAAAATTGGTATACTGAAACCTTAGAAAAAGCGTCGAAAGACATACCTTGGAGGTCGCTTTATGCTGGAATTACAACACGTCACGTATCAAGTGCAACAGGACGATACCGACAAAGAGATTTTGTCGGATATCAGCCTGCGTATAGATGAAGGCTTTGTCGCGGTCACGGGTCCCAACGGCGGCGGCAAATCCACCTTGGCGAAACTGGTGGCAGGTATCATCAAGCCCACGTCGGGTCGCATTTTGCTGGACGGGGAGGACATCACCGACCTGTCCATCACCGAGCGTGCCCAAAAGGGTATCAGCTTTGCTTTCCAACAGCCCGTGCGTTTCAAAGGTATCACCGTGCGTGATCTCATCACGCTGGCGGCGGGACGCGACATCAGCGTTGCCGACGCTTGTAACTATCTCTCCGAAGTGGGACTGTGCGCGCGCGATTATATCGGTCGCGAGGTCAACGCCAGTCTCTCGGGCGGTGAACTCAAGCGCATCGAGATCGCGATGATCTTGGCGCGCGGCACCAAGCTGTCGCTGTTTGACGAGCCCGAAGCGGGCATTGATCTGTGGAGCTTCGGCAATCTGATTCAGGTGTTCGAAAAAATGCACCGGCAGATCAACGGCACCATTCTCATCATCTCCCACCAGGAGCGTATTCTCAACATTGCCGACCGCATTTTGGTGCTGGCGGACGGTCATATTCAGGCGGACGGCACGCGCGACGAAGTGATGCCCCAAGTGATGGGCGGCCCGTCGACCTGCTCCGTGCTGACCGACAAACTGTAAGGAGGGACGGCAAATGGACGCTATTGAAAAACAACTGTTGGCGCAAGTTGCCGACCTGCACGAGGTGCCGGAGGGCGCCTATAATATCCGCAAAAACGGTGAGTCGGACGGGCGCCGCTCCACCGCCAATATCCAGATCGAAACCAAAACGGACAAGCCGGGTATTGATATCCGCATCAAAGCGGGCACACGCCGTGAAAGCGTGCATATCCCCGTCATTCTCAGCCAATCGGGACTGAAAGAATCGGTGTATAACGACTTCTTTATCGGCGATGATGCCGACGTCACCATCGTGGCCGGTTGCGGTATCCACAACGGCGGCGACGAGGCTTCGGAGCACAGCGGTATCCACAGCTTCTTTATCGGCAAGAACGCCAAAGTGCGCTATGTCGAAAAGCACTACGGCGACGGTGACGGCAACGGCGAGCGTATTATGAACCCCACCACCGTCATCCACATGAGCGAAGGCAGTTTTATGGAGATGGAAACCACCCAAATTAAGGGTGTCGATTCTACCGACCGCCGTACGGATGCGCGTTTGGAGGCGGGTGCCACGCTCATCATCAAAGAAAAATTGATGACACACGGCAATCAGGTCGCCAACACCCACTTCACGGTGGATATGGACGGCGAGGGGTGCAGTGCTAACCTCATCTCTCGCTCGGTGGCGCGCGAAAATTCGCGTCAGGTGTTTTTCTCCCGTATCAACGGCAACGCCGCCTGCAACGGTCACTCGGAATGCGACGCCATTATTATGGATAACGCCAGCGTCAGTGCTATTCCCGAAGTCACCGCCAACCATATCGACGCCTCGCTGATTCACGAAGCCGCCATCGGCAAGATCGCGGGCGAGCAGCTCATCAAGTTGATGACGCTCGGCCTGACCGAACAACAGGCTGAGGAACAGATCGTGTCGGGTTTCCTCAAATAAAACCACAACAAAAAACGCCGAAAGCGACCGCTTTCGGCGTTTTTTTATGCGTTTTGGAATAAAAAGGCCCCGCCTGACCGTATTGTCGCCTGGATAACCTGCTACTAAACGAAGCAGGTGGGTGCCGCCCAACAGGTTCGCGCTCCCTTCGTCCCGCCAAGCGGGGAGGTCTGCAGTCCGCTGTCGGAGCCAAGGCTCCCGTATTCCAAATGTAGTAGGGTTATGGGCGACAGTCCGCGCATCAGGCAGGGGACAGTTTTAGTTTGCGTCGGGTTCGATAGCCTCGATCTCGTAGTATTCTGCAAGCCGCTCCTCGAAAATACCCGCAATGCGGTCATATTCGTCGTCGTCAAGAATGGGTGCGAGCATATCCTTGCCGTCTTCTTGCACGACCTGCAAAATGATCAGTTCGCCGTCGTTTTCCAACAGCTCAGACGGGTCGTCATAGCTGGGCAGCAGGGCGAGATAGTAGTTATCGCCGTCTTCCAACTCGTCAAGGATCTCAAACTCGTGTTCAACACCGTTATCGTCCACCACGGACACCACGTTCACAGCCATTTCCTCGGCTTCCAGCTCGTCAGCGGGAATGATAGGTTCAGTCATTGTCATCGGCCTCTTTTCTCGTCAATGTAAGTCTATTGTACACAAACACACCGTCGCCGTCAAGGGGAAAGGGGTGTTTTTTCGTCGGGAAACGCTTCCAAGGGCAGTTGATACAGCTTGCGGGCATTTTCGGCGGTGATATGCAGCAGTTCACCGACGGACATACCGCGTATTTGCGCGATGCAGGAAGCGGTGTTGAGGATCATACCCGAATGGCACCGCTTGCCGCGCAACGGCACGGGTGCCATATAGGGTGCGTCGGTCTCCAACACCAACTGTGACAGCGGCACTGCGGCCGCCACCTCTACCGCTTTGCGTGCATTTTTGAAGGTGACGGCGCCGCCAAGTCCGATAAACAGCCCCAGTTTTGTCACCTCGCGCATCATCTCGACGCTGCCCGAAAAACAATGCACCACGCCTTGCGGGCGATAGCGGCGCAAGACGGACAACGTATCCTCGTGTGCCTCGCGGTCGTGGATAATGACGGGCGCGTTCAACGCGCACGCGAGCGCCACCTGCGCCTCGTACACCGCCTGCTGTTGCGGGCGGGGACAGGCGTCATCGTAGTGATAGTCAAGCCCGATCTCGCCGATCGCCACCGCTTTGGGGTGGGCGTATAGCTTGGCGAGCTGTTCGATATAGTCGGACGGCAACTCTGCCGCCGCTTGCGGATGAATGCCCACTGCGGCATAGATATAGTCAAAAGCGTCGGCAAGGGCCAATCCTGCGTGACAGGAATGAAGATCGCTGGCGGCGTTGACTACGCCGCAGACGCCGTTGTGCGGCAACGCGGATAACAACCGGGTGCGATCCTCGTCAAACGCCTCGTCGTCATAGTGAGCGTGGGTATCAAAAATGGTATCCATACGTAAACTCCTCACAAAAACAGCCGCCGACTGGCGGCGGCTGTCAAACAATGCAACTGTCAGCGCACGGTACTGCCTGCGGGAACACCGTCCACAAACAACACCTTGATGTCCTCACTGCCCTTGCAGTCGGCGGCCAGGATCATACCCTGGCTTTCCACACCGCACAGCACGGCGGGTTTGAGATTGGCTACCAGAATGATGGACTTGCCGATCAGATCCTCGGGCTTATACCATTTGGCAATACCCGAGCAGACCGTGCGAGGCGTGCCGCTGCCGTCGTCCAGCGTGAGTTTGAGAAGCTTTTTCGCCTTCGGAATAGGCTCACACGCATCGATCTTGGCAACGCGCAAGTCTACTTTGGTAAAATCGTCAAAGGCGATCTGCGGCAAAAACGCCACGTTCTCGACCTCGGGGGCAGCCTCTTCCTCGACGGCAGCCTGCTGGGCGGCATAGATCTCCGCCAGCGTCTTTTCCACGTCCAAACGGGCAAAAAGCGGGGTGGGCGTGCCGACAGTGAACGCGTCTGCCTTGCCAAACTCCGCGGCGTCAACACCCTGCAGATCCTCGTTCACCTGCAACTGCGCGAAAATCGCGGCGGCGGTATCGGGGAGCAGGGGAGTGAGCAAAGAAGCGACCAAGCGGATGCACTCGCAGAGGTTATACAGCACCGCTTCCAAGCGATCCTTCTGCGCCTCATCCTTTGCCAGCACCCACGGTGCGGTCTCGTCGATATATTTGTTGCAACGCTTGCACAGATTCATCACCGCGTCGGTGGCGTCCGCGTTGCGGTAGCCGTCCATCAGGGTGAAGAAGCGGGAAAGCGTATCCTTGGCGGTGGCGATAAGGTCCGCGTCTGCCTCGTCAACAGCAGGGCGGCGTACCGTGCCGCCGAAATATTTGTTGGTCATCGCGATGGTGCGGTTGACCAAATTGCCCAGCGTATTGGCAAGATCCGCGTTAAATTTGAGCAGGAAGCTTTCGTAGGTGATGTTGCCGTCCTGCGCAAAGGGCATCTCGGAAAGCAGATAATAGCGCACGGCGTCAGTGCCGAACTGCTTGGCAAGCTCGTCAGCGTAAATGACGTTGCCCTTGGATTTGCTCATCTTATCTTCACCGCAGAGCATCCACGGATGTCCCAGCACCTGACGCGGCAGCGGCTCACCGAGCGCCATCAGGATGATGGGCCAATAGATGGTGTGGAAGCGCACGATATCTTTGCCGATCACGTGCAGGTTGGCGGGCCAATATTTGCGATAGAGATCGGAACTGCCGTCGGGATTGTACCCGATACCCGTGATATAGTTGGAGAGTGCGTCCACCCAGACGTAGATGACGTGCTTGGGATCAAACTCCACGGGAATGCCCCACTTGAAAGACGAGCGGGACACGCACAGGTCGGAAAGACCGGGTTTTAAGAAGTTGTTGATCATCTCGTTGCGGCGGGAATCGGGGCGGAAGAAGTCGGGGTTCTCCTCATAATATTGCAACAGACGATCCTGATATTTGCTCAAACGCAGGAAATAAGCTTCCTCTTTGGCATCGATGACCTCGCGGCCGCAGTCAGGGCATTTGCCGTCGACCAGCTGGGAAGCGGTGAAGAAGGACTCGCAAGGCACGCAATATTTGCCGTTATATTCACTCTTATAGATGTCGTCCTGCTCATAGAGCTTTTTGAAGATCTTGGCGACGGCATCGTGGTGGTCGGCGTCGGTGGTACGGATAAAGCGGTCATAGGTCACGTTGAGCGAATCCCACACCATCTTGATGGTGTCTGCCACTTCATCCACGTACGCCTGCGGCGAGATACCCTTTTCGGCGGCATATTGCTCGATCTTCTGACCGTGCTCGTCCGAGCCGGTGAGAAAATACACGTCAAAGCCCATCATGCGTTTGTAGCGCGCGATGGCATCCGCCAGCACGATGTCATAGGCATTGCCGATATGCGGCTTGCGCGACGCATAGGCGATAGCGGTGGTGATATAAAAGGTCGGTTTCATAAAAAGTCCCCTCTTTCAAGGCGAAATAGCTATTATAATACGCCATTATACCATATTTTATGGAAAAGACAAGGGACAAGACGGAAAAATTTCCGCGGGACGGTGGGTTTTACGGCTGATGCGGGGCTTTTTGTGGGAGATAGAGCCGCACGCCGTCACGCATCGGCGGCAGCGCGACCGCCTCGCGTGCAACGATCCAGCGTGCGCGGTGTAGATGCCATCCGACACGCGCAAAAAGTCCCAACAGCGGCACAGTGCTGAGTGCCGCCCAGCCGATACCGCGCAGCCACCATTTGAGTGCACCGACGCGTCGCCGCCGCATCAGCGTGCGGCACCGTTTTGCCGCCGACCAAAACGAGCCGCTGTCAGCCATCAATTCGGGTAACGGCCACCAGCCGACGAGAAAACGCAACCAAAACGGCACCGCCGCCAAAAACGCAACCGCGGCGAGCATACACGCCAAAAGCGCGCCGTCGGTCATCACTGAGGATAGGTGCGACCGCAAGACGGCGGCGGTTTTGTCCAAAATAATGAGCGGGATGCCCACGGCCAGCACGCCGCTGCTGCGCAAAATATACAGCCATCCGCGCCACAGCAGGGAGGAAAAATAGTGCTGCAAGGCGTATTTGGCGCAACCGTCGGTGGCTTGTCCCAGCGCCAACCGCCGATACCACAGCCGCCGTCCCAGACGCAGCGGTGACAGCACCAGCCAATCGATGCCCCATGCGATCCCTACCGCCGCCCACGCTGACGGCAAAAAGCGGGGGATCAGCAAAGCGGCGGCAATCACCGACAGCGTGCCGCACAGTGCCAGCCCCTCCCACAACAGAGCCGCACCCCAATGCCCTTTTAGTGTTATCCAAAACCGTTTCACTGCAATCATCCCTTTCTGTATACAGTTTGCCCGCCGCTTTGCAGTCCCATACGAGGCTCCGCGGATAAATATTTTGCAGGAATTGCAAAAGGGACTTGCAAAAACTGACGAAAAGGGGTATACTGTCACTGCTATACGGATATTTTTATGAATTTGGAGAGGTTTGATTGCCCATGAACACCCTGACGGAACAGACGCCGGCACAACTGCAAGCCCGCTTGCAGGAGCTGGAAAATATATATGCAGACTACAAAAGTCGCCAACTGTCGCTGGATATGTCCCGCGGCAAGCCGGGTGCCGATCAACTGGATCTGACGGTGGATCTGCTCACCTGCGTTAACGAGCAGGAGGGTTTCCGTGCTGCCAACGGCTTTGAAACGCGCAACTACGGCTTGGTCGACGGCATCCCTGAGGTCAAAGCGCTGTTCGCGGATATTCTGGGCGTCACCCCCGATCAAGTCATCGTGGGCGGCAACTCCAGCCTCAATATGATGTTTGACTATATCGCCTCCGCCTATGCCAAGGGCGTGGGCGGCTGTACCCCGTGGTGCAAGCTGGATACCGTGAAGTTCCTGTGCCCTGCTCCCGGTTATGACCGCCATTTTGCGGTCACCAACCATTTCGGCGTGGACATGATCGCCGTGCCGATGACCGCCGCAGGTCCCGATATGGATATGGTGGAAGAGCTGGTGCAAGACCCCGCCGTCAAAGGTATGTGGTGCGTGCCGATGTATTCCAACCCCGACGGCATCACCTATAGTGATGACACTGTGCGCCGCTTGGCAAAGATGCAGACGGCGGCAACGGACTTTCGCGTGATGTGGGATAACGCCTACTGTATGCATCATTTGAGCGACGATCAGGACGTGTTGCTCAACGTCTATGACGCAGCCAAGGAGGCGGGGACACAGGACCGTTTCGTGATGTTCACCTCCACCTCCAAAATCAGCTTCCCCGGTGCGGGCGTGGCGGCTATGGCGGCAAGCCCTGCCAATATTGCCGAGGTCAAAGCGCGTATGACCGTGCAGACGATCGGCTATGACAAGATCAATATGCTGCGGCACGCACGCTTCTTCAAGGATATTGAGGGCGTCAAGGCGCACATGCGTCTGCACGCGGCGATTTTGCGCCCTAAGTTTGCGGTGGTGCTGGAAGCACTCGCGGCGCATAAGCTGCAAGAGAAGGGTGTCGCCACCTGGCACAACCCCAAGGGCGGCTATTTCGTCAGCGTCAACGTGATGGCGGGCTGCGCCAAAGAAACGGTGCGCTTGCTCAAAGAAGCGGGCGTGGTGATGACGGGCGCGGGTGCCACCTATCCTTACGGCAACGACCCCGCCGACAGCAATATCCGCATCGCTCCCACTTTTCCCGCGCTGGATGAACTGAAAACGGCGATGGAATTGTTCTGTGTTTGTGCCGAACTGGCGGCCGTTCGCAAATTGCTGGCCTAAAAAACGCGGCAAAATCGCAATAATCCACAAAATGCATAGGAATATGGTCTGAAAAGATTGACTTTTCAGACCTTTTCTTATATAATAAATCTAATTGAGCAACGGTTATTACAGCAGCATGGCTTTTGTATAAACCGCGAAAAGAAATCAGGGAGGACAAATTGATGAAGCGCGTAGCAAAACCGGTATTCTTCATCGTCGCTGTGCTCATCGCCGCTTTGGTGGTCACAACCTTTATGGGCGTGTATTCCACCTATGGTGATCGCACCGACACCCACATCAAAGGCGCGGGAGATATCCGTTTCGGTATCGATATCCGCGGTGGTGTTGAGGCCACCTTTGGCCCGTCTGACACCAACTTGGATGTCACAGATAATCAAATGGAGGCTATTAAGGACGTTATTGCCCAACGCCTCATTCTTAACGGTGTGACGGACTATGAGCTGTACACCGACTTGGCCAACGATCAGGTCATCGTTCGTTATCCGTGGGCAAGCCACGAAACGGAGTTTGACGCTGCGGCGGCTATTCAGGAGCTCGGTCAGACCGCTCGTTTGGAGTTCCATCTCGGCTCCGAAACCAAGGACAAGACCGACGACAAGGGCGAAGTCGTCAAAGATGAAAACGGCAACGCCATCAAAGTTCCCTCCGGCAGTCTGGTGCTGACGGGTGACGATGTGCAGTCCGCCGAGGCGCTGGCCACGCAGGACGAAAAGGGCAACCTGATCTACATCGTGTCGCTGGAACTGAAAGAGAGCGGCAAAAAAGCTTTTGCCGATGCCACCAAGGCGCAAAAAGCCAACAAAGGCACCATCTCGATCTGGCTTGACGATCAGATGATCAGCAACCCCACCGTCAACGCTCACATCACCGACGGCAAAGCTACCATCGAGGGCGGCTTTGAAACGATGGCGGATGCGGCGGATTTGGCGAACCTCATCACCTCCGGTGCGCTGCCCTTTGACATCAAGGTCACCAACAGCGGCAGCATCTCCCCGACGATGGGCGCGACTGCTTTGGAAGCGATGATTCTCGCGGGTATCATCGCCTTTGCGCTGATTTCTATTTATATGATCATCCGCTATCGTCTGCCCGGTGTGGTTGCTGTGATCGCGCTGGCGGGTCAGGTGGCAGGTGCTATCGCTTGCATCTCCGGCTACTTCACCTTCTTTGAAGGCTTGACGCTGACCATTCCCGGTATCGCCGGTATCATCCTGTCCATCGGTATGGGCGTTGACGCCAACACCATCACCGCTGAGCGTATCAAGGAAGAGATCCGTGCCGGCCGTACTATTGACGGCGCTGTGGATCGTGGTACCAAGGCTTCCTTCTCCGCCATCTTCGACGGCAACATCACCGTTATGATCGTGGCTATCGTGCTGATGGGCGTGTTTGGTTCTTCCACCAGCCTGTGGGCAAAACTGCTCAGCTGGGCGCTCTACTTCTTCCCTGTGGCGACCACCGGTTCCGTCTATGCCTTCGGCTTCACCCTGCTGGTCGGTATCGTCTGGAACTTCATTATGGGTGTGTGGCTGTCCCGCCTGATGCTGAAATCTCTGTGCCGTTTCAAGGCCTTGCGTAAGCCCTTTTTCTTGGGAGGTGAGCGAGTATGAATAAGAACTTCGATTTTGTCGGTTTCCGTAAGATCTCGTTGATCGTTTCTGCCGCTCTGTTTGTCCTGTGCATCCTGCTCAGCTTCGTGATGGGTGTGGAGATGGACATCTCCTTCAAAGGCGGTACGATGGCGAAATACAGCTACACCGGCACCCTGACTTTGGAAGAGGTCACCGACTTTGCCAAAGAGCAACTGGGCAACGACGTGACGGTCGATCTGACCAACAGCGGCGACCAGACCATCATCAGCCTGTCTAAAACCGATGTGCTCTCTCCTGACGCGCAGGAGAAGCTCACCGAGGCTTTCCAAAAACAATATCCCGACAATAAGATCGTTGCGGAGCAGGTCAATGCGGTGCAGCCCTCTATGGGGCGCAGCTTCTTTGCCAAATGCTTGCTTGCGGTTGGTCTGGCGGCGCTGTTCCTCATTTTGTACATCGCTTATCGTTTCCGCAAGATCGGCGGTTTCTCTGCCGGCGTGATGGCGGTGTTCGCGCTTATCAACGACTTGGCGTTTGCCTATCTGGCATTCGTTATTTTCCGAATTCCGCTCAACGATAACTTCGTGGCGGTGATGCTCACTGTCCTCGGCTACTCCCTCAACGATACCATCGTTATCTTTGACCGTATCCGTGAGAATCGTGCCAAGATGGGCAAGGAACCCATTCAAAATGTGGTCAACCTGAGCCTCAACCAGACGATCGGCCGTGCGATATCCACCTCCGTTTCCACTGTTGTGGCGATGACCTGCGTGGCGGTCGTGGCACTGGTGATGAATCTGGATTCCATCGTCAGCTTTGCGATTCCGATGCTGTTCGGTCTGATCTCCGGTTCCTACACCTCTCTGTTCCTCTGCCCTCCCGCATGGAGCATGTGGATGGAGCACAAGGCTACCAAAAAAGCCAAGAAATAATCCATAACGCAAAACGCCCTTCCGAAAAGCGTGATGTCCTTAACGGAGAAAACGAAAACCGAATAGGATAACAGAGAAAGGCAGCATAGTCTATGATGGCTATGCTGTCTTTTGTATTATTTCATTACAAAATATCAAAGCGTCGCAGAAATGCGGTGCTTTTTTTGAGTTTTATGTCGAAAATCGCTGGACTTGTGGAAAGTGTTGTGGTATGTGTTTGAGTTGCAAAAAGGAGGTGCAACGCACATGACAACACTTGAAGATCTGTATTACGGTAACATCAGTCCGCACGAAAGGTACATAAAGCGCGGTTCGAGAGTCGATCAACTCGGAAAGCTCGTATGCAAAAACGAGGAAAGCCTAAC
>SVOU01000055.1 GCA_015066215.1 Oscillospiraceae bacterium
CGCAATCGCACGGGTGATTGCCTGACGGATCCACCAAGTGGCATAGGTGGAGAATTTGAAGCCTTTGGTGTAGTCAAACTTTTCCACCGCTTTGATCAGACCGAGGTTGCCCTCTTGAATCAAATCGAGAAATTGCATACCGCGACCGACGTAGCGCTTGGCAATGCTGACCACCAGACGCAGGTTAGCCTCGGACAAACGTTTTTTTGCCTTGGCGTCGCCCTCCATAATGCGAATAGCCAGCTCGCGCTCCTCGTCGCCTGTGAGCAGCGGCACGCGACCGATCTCTTTGAGATATACCTTAACAGGGTCGTCAATGACGGCGCCGTCAACCACGCTGCCGTCCTCGTTTTCGATTTCTTTGGTGCTTTCCAGCACAACGTCAAGATCCTCCAAGGAATCGACGTCGAGATCTTCCACGATCTCGATATTGGCGGCTTCCAGCGTCTCGTAAAGCTTGTCCACCTGCGAGGGGTCGAAATCGAAGTCCTCCATCGCATCCATAATTTCCTGCGTGGTGAGCTTGCCCTTGGAGCGACCCAGCTCGATCAGATCGTTGAGCTGCAAACGCTTATTCTTTTTCGGCACCAGTTCCTCGGCGGGTTCGCTATCCGTCGCAAGCAACGCATCCGCCGCCGCTTCCAACTCCTCGGGAGTCAGCGTCTGCTCCTGCACGCTCTCGTTGACTTTTTCGTTAGACATAAAAAACATCCTTTCCTTGGATAACCTTTTCACTTTTATTTCTTGCTGTCGCGCAAGGCTTTGAGCGCAGCTTGTATCTGTTCGGGTGTCAATTCCGTCGGATCGACCGCGTGCATCATCTGCTGTTCCTGCAGGATCACGCGTTCATAGTTGGCAAGTTCCTCGGGGGATTCGCGCCGCTCCTGCGCATCCCTGAGCATACGGGAGAGGTAGCCCATCTCGCTGTCGGAATAGCTTTCCGCCATATGTATCAGGTCAACGCTCAGTCCTGCGGCGTCGCGCTCCAAAAGCCAACTGTATACACCGCGGTTGAAGGCGGTGACGATCTTTTCGGGCGGCAGCGTTTCACGCACGCGGCGGATGCGGTCAGGATGCAGCATCAGCATACCGAGCAGCGCTTCTTCTGCCGCAGCGGCACGGGGATAGGTCTTGGCCTCGGGATTTGCCTGTGCCGTCAACCCCTCTGCCTTTTGCACCAGATTTCCGAGCTGCTTTTTCTCTTGCTGGCGGCGTTTCTGCGCCGCAAAGCGTTGTATCTGCTGCAAAATAGCATCCTTGCGCACGTCCATCTGTGCAGACAGCTTACCGGCATAGACGTCGCGCTCGACGGGACTTTGCAGTTCCGACAATATCTCCGACGCCTCGCGCAAGAAGTTTACCTTGTCCCCCGCTTGGGAGAGATCGTATTTTTGCCCCGCGCGAATGAGCCGATATTCCACGTCGTTCGCCGAGCGTTCCAGCAACACACGGAAGCGATCCGCACCGTTTTTGCGGATAAACTCATCGGGGTCTTTGCCGTCGGGGATGGTCACCACGCGGATATCCACGCCCGTTTCGCGCAACAAACCGATAGCGCGCTGGGTGCCCTTTTGTCCCGCGGTGTCGGCGTCAAATATCAGTATCGCCTCTTTGGCATAACGCGCCACCAAGCGCGCGTGATCAGCAGTAAAGGACGTGCCGAGCGCCGCCACGGCGTTGGAAAAGCCCGCTTGATGCAGGGCGATGACGTCCATATAGCCCTCGCACAGGATAAGCTGCTGCCCCGCAGAGGCTTTCGCCACGTTAAGGGCAAACAGGTTTTGCGTTTTCTTAAACGCGGGGGTATCGGAGGTGTTGATATATTTGGGCTTGGAATCGTCCAGCACGCGCCCGCCAAACGCGATCACGTTGCCGCGTATATCAATAATGGGGATCATCACGCGGTTGCGAAATATATCGTAGAGACTGTTGTTGCGGCGGCTGCGCGCACACAAAAACGCCAGTGTCAGTTCCTCGTCCTTAAAGCCCTTTTTGCGCAACGCATCACGTAGGCTGTTGAAATCATCGGTGGCATAGCCCAGCCCAAAACGGCGGATGGTGGAATCGGTATAGCCGCGGCGGTGAAAATAATCGAGCGCCTCTATGCCCGCGGGGCTGTAAAGCGACGCGTGGAAAAAGCGCGCCGCCTCACGGTTAGCTTCCAGCACGCGGGTACGCAAGCGGGACATCGTATCGTCCACGTCGTTTTCGGGCATCTTCATTCCTGCACGGTCTGCCAAGAACTTAACAGCGTCGCGATAATCCAGATTTTCGATGCGCTTTATAAAGGTGATAACGTCACCGCCCGCGCCACAGCCGAAGCAGTAAAAGGAATTGTTTTCGGGATAGACGGTGAAGGACGGCGTTTTTTCGCCGTGGAAGGGACAAAGACCGACCAGATTGCGCCCGCGTCGCTTGACCTGTACGTAGCCGGAGATGAGCGACTCAATGGGGTTTCGCTGGGTCAATTCCTGCAAAAAACTGTCAGGCAACGGCATAAAAACGCCTCCTTTCGATAATTATGGATAGGATAGCCGTCAAAATGCGGCTTTATACATTTATTCGATGTTGCGCGACCAGCCCGACGGCACGAACAGCGACGTATACACATCCAGCGCGTAGTTATCGGTCATGCCGGCGATATAGTCACCCACCGCGCGCTCGACACCTTCTGCTTGCCAAATGGGCTGATACTCCTCAGGCAGGCGGGTAGGGTCGGCGCAAAAGTGGTCAAACAGCGCGCCCACAAAACTGTCCACCTTGTTCTCCTCGCTTTTGGCGATGGGGTTGTGGTAGAGATTGTCAAACATAAAGGCGTGCAGACTGTCAAAATACATCCGCGTTTTGTCGTCCATGCCGACGAAATCGTCGTGACTGCCGTGGATAATGGCGGTGACGAGCGTGTCGATACGCTGAGCGCGGCTGTCGCCGAGCGCCTTGCGGATGTCCAACGGCACGTCGGATTCCGACAGCACGCCTGCACGCATAGCATCGTCCATATCGTGATTTATGTAGGCGACCTGGTCAGCAATACGCACCACTCTGCCCTCCAAGGTGGCGGCTTCTTGCCCTTTGGTGTGGCACAGGATACCGTCGCGCACCTCGGCGGTGAGATTTAAGCCCTTGCCGGCGTTTTCCAGCTTTTCCACCACGCGCACGCTTTGCTCATAGTGGTGAAAACCCGCTTTCATATGCAAATTGAGGGCACGCTCTCCTGCGTGACCGAATGGGGTGTGTCCCAGATCGTGTCCCAGCGCGATCGCTTCGGTCAGATCTTCGTTAAGCCGCAACGCACGCGCAACGGTGCGCGCGATCTGCGCCACTTCCAGCGTATGGGTGAGGCGGGTGCGATAGTGATCGCCCTCGGGCGACAAGAACACCTGCGTTTTATGTTTCAGGCGGCGGAAGGACTTGCAGTGCAAAATGCGGTCGCGGTCGCGCTGAAACACCGTGCGATATTCGCAAGGGGTCTCTTCCCGCTCGCGTCCTTGGCTGTCCGCCGCTTTGGCGGCACGGGGCGAGAGCCATTCCCGCTCCATTTGCTCGTATTGCTCACGAGGTGTCACAAAAACCACCGCCTTTCTTACGTACTATTTAATAATACGCAAGAAAAATGACAAATTCCTACCTGACTTTTGAAAATATTTTGAATTTTTCTCAATTTGCCCAAAATCCCCCTTGCAACAGACGTTGCAAGGGGGATTTCTTTCATTTTGGGCTATACTTTTGTCGCCTTGGACAGCACCGCCAACTTACAAATTCAAGTTGTCGGGACCGCGTTAGGGCAAATCTTCCTTTCCGACAAAGATGCCGTTCTCGATGTTCATCTTGGTGTCAAACACCGCCGTATACACCTTGTCACCATAGGTCTCGGTCACCATCAGGGTTTCTTTTGCGGGATCGAGCACGAAGCGATAGGTGGTGTTGCCACCGGAAAGAGCACTGCCTACCAAAACGTTTTGCGACTCGGGTCTTACCCGAGCACCACGGCTTCCGCCGCCGGCAAACACATAGTTTGTGCCGTTGTACTGGAACTTGTAGTCAGATCTATCGTGGTCGCTCGTAGCCTCAGCGTACGTTCCTTCTCCCAGCCCGGCAATCAATCCCGTGTTGGTGACCGCAAAACTCCAACTGGTGGTTCCGAAATGCTGTTGCCCATGCTGCCAGTAGTATTTGATATACTTCCAGGTTTTCAGATATGGGCGATATGGCTCAATATCCGGCAAAGCGCGGCTGCGTCCATAGTGTCGGTCTCGGTTCTCGCTATACAAGACCCCTTCGTCCTTCAAATAGGTAAACTCCGGGTAATTGGCGTTCACCGAATGCAGGCTATCGCCGTATATGGCGAATGCTGACTCGCGTTCACTGCGCCCAGTCAACGTGAAGCCGTTGCCGTCATAGACGAAGTCGGTGCCGCCGTACTCATATTGGTAGGTCGTCACCTTGGCACGCAAACCGCCGTCTGCTCGGAATATGTTGACGTGTTCCTCTGTAAAGGACGGCCTATAACTGTCGGGGTCATACTTCGCAAAATACCAATCTCCCAAGAACTTATCCTCTGCGTTGATCACCGACGGATCAGCAGGGACTTTTTGCGCGCCCTTCGGCAACGTACGTGCGCGGGTAAACGAGAATTTTTCCGGATATATATCGAGCAATAGGGTATCTTCGTCCTGATTGCGGGTAATGTTTCCGTGCAAGAATGATGTCACCAAACGGTATCTTCCACGATCATCTTTTGTGCACCGCGTGCGACCCGAATCCATAAACTGCGTGACCATAAAGGTCTTACCGTTATGCTTGATGGAATTAAAGCCCGAAAGCGCCGTGATCTTGTCGGATTTCGGCTCATATACCCATTTTTTCAGGGTTGCCCACAAAACAGAGGCTTCTTTTTCTACCGTCAGCTCATATTCGACCAGCTTGTTTTCGTATTGCTCGATATAATGCCAGACACCGCTTTCGTCACCGGTATCGGTCACAGCTTCTTGTGGGTTTGTCGGATTGCTCAAATCCCCCAAATCCACGTAAATACCGTTTTCCGCACTCATTTTGGTGTCGTATACGATCGTGGTCGACACGCCGGTATACTCGTTCGTCGTCACGGTCAGGGTCTCTTTGTCGGGATCCAACACGAAGCGGAAATCGTTTCTCTTGGTTGCGCCAACGTAGTTGGTTCCCTCCTGTACCAGCCCATCTTTAAGAGAGATATGTGCGGTGAAGCCTTGGTCGTCGTATTGTATAAAATACTTTCCGTTCACCTGAATGTAGAGAAGATCGGAAGCCGGGACCAGATCCTTGTCAGCCACATAGAACTCCGTGTCGTTCTCAGCCTTAAAGCCGTCGGTGGTAAGGGACATATTCCAAGTGGCAATTGAGAAATATTCTACGCCGTCGCGCCACCAGTGGTCGACGTGCCACCAATCCTTCATATACGGCAGATACGGCGTGGGATCGGGCGGGGTGTCGTCGCGAACATAGCGCTTGTTCATTTGCGAATTGACCAGCGCATTCCCTTCGAGTTTGTAAACCGTCTGCCCATCTCTCAGGGCGTCCGTGTAAATAGTGAACGTCTTTTTCGTTTCGTGCCTGCTCGTCTCTTTGAAGCCGATACCGTTGTACGTGAGGTCTGTGCCGCCATCCCAATAGTAGATATAGGTTTCGGTGATATTCACCTTGTCGGCCTCTTCGGTTTTTTCAATGTGCAAATGACGCAGCGAGAGCCTTTGCTCGTCGAAAATCTCATATTGCCAATTATACCAATCGCCTAAATACTTATCTTCGTTGGGGGTGTCATCTCCCAACTCCACAAAGATGCCGTCCTCTAAGCTCATCTTGGTGTCGTAGACCTTTGTATTATCGGTTTGGATCACGGTCATCGTTTCTTTTTCGGGGTCGAGCACAAAACGACTGGAGTCAGAACCACTTCCTACCAAAACATTTTCCGACTCCCTTATCACCAAGGAGCAACCGCCACCACCGCCGACAAACGCAAAGTCTTTTCCGTTGTATTTGAACCTATAGTGATCCGGGTCGGTGTCTTCCGTCGGTTCAGCGTATGACCCTTCTCCCGACTCGAGAAGCAGACCGATATTGTTTATCGAAAATCTCAGACTGGAAGAATAAAAGCTGTCTTTGCCGTCACGCAAACGGTGTGCCGCATACCCCCACTCCTTCAGGAATGGACGGTATTGCTCGATATCCGGCAGGTTTTCATTGCGACCATAGTATGCCATGTCATTGGATTCGTTGCGCAGTATATTTTCGCCTTTTTGATAGATATACTGATTTCGGTATGGGTGATCCGCCGTTAACATATCGTTGGTAAAAAGCGTGTTTTCAACTATTCCGATATTCTCACTGCTATCCGTGCGCCCGGTCAACGTAAAACCGTTGCCGTCATAGGTGAAATCCGTGCCGCCGTATGCGTAGCCATACGTTATTTTTTCGATACGTAATCCACTCTCTGTCTTGGAAATGTAGATATGCTCCTTATTGAACCACGGTTTACTGCCGTTCGGGTTATAGAGCAAATAGTACCAATCGCCCAACAGAGCGTCAGGCTCCATCGGCATCACGCGCGAGCGTATGAATTTAATAGACACTCCTCCGACCGTTAGATAATCCTCATTGGGATTGCCACCATCCCAATTGAGATGACGGTTGAGCTGGCCATCAAGCCGGCTTGCGTGCAAAACATAGCTGCCGTATTCGTTTGTTTCAGCCTGCTTGCGGCCGGAATCTTCAAGGTGGTTTGTCACGTAGGTCTTACCGTCGTAGGTGATCGGCTCAACGTCTTTCAGCGAAACGACGCCGTCCGTTTTCGGCACGTAGTCCCATACTTTCAGGGTGTACCACAACGTATCGTTTTCTTTCTCGATCGTCAGCTCATATTCAGTCAGCGTATCCTCGCCGTTTTCGGCATAAGCAACGCGATGCCAGACGCCCGTTTCATCACCTGTACTGATAACTTCATCCTCTTGCGGCTTTGTGGTGCTACCACCGTTTGTTCCGCCGTCCACGTCATCATCCGTCGGCTTTGACGGCGCGGCGGTGGTGAGCAGGCACACGGCCGCCACACAGCAAGCGGTCACGCCTGCGATGATAGCCCAAAGCGCAGGCTTTTTGTAATGCAATATGTTGCGGATGCGCTTTTTGGAGTCGCCCTCGCCAAACGCCAACGGGGTGGCGGCGATACGGCGACGCTTGGTGGTAAAATTGAGCAGCGACTGGGAATAGGCGGTGCGGACGTCCGCGCCGAGCTTTTTGAGCACGCTCTCGTCGCACGCCATTTCCATATCGCGCGTGGACAGCAAAAACGCCACCCACACCAACGGATGAAACCAATAGACCGCCAGCACTATAAAGGCAATCAGCCGCACGATATGATCGCCGTGGCGAATATGGGTCTGCTCATGCAGCAGGATATACTGCCGCTCCTCTTCCTTGACGGTAGAGGGCAAATAGATCTTCGGGCGGAACAGACCCAACACAAAGGCGGTGTCGATATGGTCTGCCAGCCAGATGTTCTCCCGCAGGCGCATAGCTCCCACCAGTTGGCGGCGCAACCGCCACAGCGACACCACGCTGTATATCGCCATTACACCGATACCGCACAGCCACACGATGGACGCCACGTGCCACGGCGACACCTTTTCCGCAGGCGGTTCGGGGGTGGTCACGGGCGGATTTTGCGGGGTGTTCGGGGTGGTGTTTTGCTGGTTATTTTGCGGGGGATTTTGCTGTATGTTCTGTTGATTGTTCTGCAGATTGTCCTGCGGTATGTTCTGCGGTGGTACGGTCGGTGTATCGGGATAAGTATCCGTCAACGCGCCGTTGATTACATCGTCCACAACGGGCAAGCCCGTATTCACCTGCGGCGTATCGGAGGTGATGATCTCCTCCGTCAACGGCGTGGGATTGACGCGCACAAAGCTCAGATCGCTTTCCAGCGTGAAGGGACACAGCAGACGAAACAGCACTACCGCCCACAACAGCAGCGAAAACTTACGCGGCAGTTTTTTCAGCAGCATGCGCAAAAGCAACACCGCCAAAATCACGATACCGCCCGTGAAGCTCATATTGAGCAGGTGTAAAAAGATGCGCTCCGTCATATTATCCCTCCTTTTGCTCGTCGATCAACGCTTGTAAAGCGGCAACCTCCTTGTCAGACAATCGCTTGTTGTTAGAAAAAGCGGTGAGAAATTGCGGTAGTGATCCGGCGAAAACTTCCTCGACAAATTTTTCGCTCTGTTTCGCTTGGAATGCCTCTTTGCTGATAAGCGATCTCACCATTCCCTCTTCATTGCAAAACAGCCCGCGCTCGCACAGGCGGCGCAACATGGTATAGGTGGTGGATTTTTTCCATGCCAGCTCCTTGTCGCAAAGCTTCACCAGCTCGCCCGACGCGATCGGCTCGTGTGTCCAGATCAGATCCGCAAAGTGTTGCTCCACCGGTCCCAAGGTGTATTCCTGCATATCTCTCACTCCTTTTGTTTTTAGTTTGGTCTACACTTTGTAAACCTCAATTATAGTCTACAATCTGTAAACCAATTTGTCAATAGGTTTTTGCAAAAAAAAGATATATTTTCAGATGGGGAAATCCTGATAGCGTTGACCGCCCTTTTGCAGCTGCAACGCGCCTGCGCTCGCCTCGGTCAACGCCGCCTGCAAAGCGGCATCCTCTCCCACGGGCAGATAAAAACGGAGGGTGACGGTGTCGGTAAATTCCGTATCGGTCAGCACGCCGCCGTTGGCGGCGATCAGGGGACCGACACGCCCATATTGTCCATAATCGCAGGTGACCGACAGATCGTCGCACAGGCGGCGTTCAATGATCCCGCCTGCCGCCAGCGCCAACGCCGCGCCGTGGGAATAGGCGCGCACCAAGCCGCCCGCACCCAGCAATATGCCGCCGAAATAGCGCGTGACCACCACGACGCAATCGGTGACGTTATTTTTGATCAGCACGTCCAAGGTGGGGATGCCCGCCGTGCCCTGCGGCTCACCGTCATCGGAAAAGCGGCGCACGCGACCGCCGTCAAGTACGTACGCCCACACGTTGTGGGTGGCGTTCCAGTATTGCTTTTTACGCGCGGCGATAAAGGCTTGCGCTTCCTCCTCCGTTTTCACGGGGCAAACACAGCCGATAAACTTGGAATGCTTTTCTTCGAAGCTATCCTCCGCCTCTTGGGCGATCGTGCGATATCTGTCCACCTGTTTCCCTCTTTTCCACTATGCAAAAAGGCAGCGCACAGCGCTGCCTTACTTTGCAAACTTATTTACCGTTCATGCCGTAGCGCTTATTGAAGCGATCCACGCGACCACCGGTGTCAACCAGTTTTTGCTTGCCCGTGTAGAACGGGTGGCACTTGGAACAAATTTCCACGCGGATGTTCTCTTTGGTAGAGCCGGTCGCAATGACCTCACCGCAAGCACAAGTAATGGTAGTCTGGTTGTAGTTCGGATGCAGATTCTCTTTCAATGTTGTCACCTCTTTCGGGAGTCAAAGCGATAGTAGTGATATTGTAGCACAGTCTTTTGAAAAATGCAACAGTTTTTTTATTTTATTTTTTATCAGAGCAGCGTCGCGCGCAAAGTATCGTTGGAAAGCGGCGACAACAGCGCCGGCGGCACGTCCAAAACGGTCACGCAACCGCTTTTGCCCGCCTGTTGCAAACGGTATACCGCGCGGGCATACGCCACCAGCACGCTGGCGGTAAATTCGGGGTTGGAGTCGAGCGTCAGGCTATACTCGATCAAGTGGCGGTGACCGTCGGCGGTCACACCTGAACGCAGCACCGAGCCGCCGTGCGGCAATCCACGGTGGTCACGCGCCATCTCTTCGGCGGTAATGAAATGCACGGTGGTATCGTATTCGTCGAAATAGTGCGGCATCGTGACGATGTCTCGGGTGATGCGGTCGCGGTCAGCGCCTTCTTTCGCCACCACGAACACCTCGCGGGTATGCTTTTGGCGGGTGGTCAGCGTAGGCAACTCGCCGTTGCGTACTGCTTCCAGCGCTTGCGGCACGGGGATAGTATATTGCCGCGCATCCGCAACGCCTTCGATGCGTCGCACCGCATCAGAGTGACCTTGGCTCACGCCGCGGCCCCAGAAGGTATAATCTTTGCCGTCGGGCAAAACAGCACCCGCATACAGGCGATTGAGCGAAAACATACCGGGGTCCCAGCCGACAGAGATAGCCCCCACTTTTCCCGCCGCTTTGGCAGCGGCATCCACCGCCGCAAAATGTGCGGGGATTTTGGCGTGGGTATCGAAGCTGTCCACCACGTTAAACAGCGACGCCATCGCGGGGGTCTGGGTGGGCAGATCGGTCGCACTGCCGCCGCACAGGATCATCACGTCGATCTTATCCGCATACGCCGCCGCTTGATCCGCGGCGATCACAGGCACGCCTTCGGTGCGAATGGTCAGCGACGACGGATCGCGTCG
>SVOU01000056.1 GCA_015066215.1 Oscillospiraceae bacterium
GACCTTGATACGCGGCACGATGTTGCCGTCCTGTTCAACCGCCGCCAGTTTATATACGCCGCCGAAAACGGGGTCGCTGGAAGCGGTGATCAACCGCTCACCGACGCCAAAGCTGGTCACTTCGGCACCCTGACGGATCATATCGCGGATAATATATTCATCCAGCGAGTTTGATGCCACGATACCGCAATCGGAAAAACCCGCCTCGTCCAGCATCTTGCGCGCTTTTTTGCTCAAATAGGTGATGTCGCCCGAGTCGATACGAATACCCTTCGGGCGGAAGCCGCGGGGGAGAAGCTCTTCTTTGAACACCTTAATGGCGTTTGGGATACCCGATTTGAGTACGCTATAGGTGTCTACCAACAGCACACAGCTGGCGGGATAGCTGCGTGCATAGGCACGAAATGCCTCCAATTCCGAGTCAAATAACTGCACCCAACTGTGTGCCATCGTACCCGTGGCAGGGATGGCAAATTCGCGGTCGGCAATGGCACAGGCGGTAGCGGAACAGCCGCCGATATAGGCAGCGCGTGCCCCGTAAACGGCGCCGTCATAGCCCTGTGCACGGCGCGAGCCGAATTCCATCACAGCGCGTCCGTCCGCTGCGCGGGCAATACGGCTGGCTTTGGTAGCAATCAGCGACTGGTGGTTAATGGAGAGCAACACCATCGTTTCGATAAACTGCGCCTGAATGGCGGGACCGCGCACGGTGACGATCGGCTCATAAGGGAAGATTGGCGTGCCTTCGGGTACCGCCCACACGTCGCAGCAGAATTTAAAGTCGGCGAGATAGTCCAAAAACGCATCGCAGAACAAGTTTTTGCCGCGCAGATAGTCAATATCTTCGGACGTGAATTGCAGGTTGGAAAGATAGTGTATAAGCTGTTCCACACCCGCCATAATGGCATAACCGCCGTTGTCGGGGACACGGCGGAAGAACATATCAAAATAGACGATAGACTCACCCTTGCCGCTTTCCAGAAAGCCGTTAGCCATCGTCAACTCGTAAAAGTCCGTAAGCATTGTCAGATTGTTACAGGCGTAGTTGGTATTCATACAAACAACCTCCCGAGTGGTGAATTGACTATATTATAGTCGAAAATATTTGAAAAATCAATACCGATGAGAATGATAACAAAAAAGAGCCGCAGTTTTGCGGCTCTTTTGCAGTTCATCTTACAGGGCGCGGACGACCTTACCGGAACGCAAGCAACGGGTGCAGGCGTATACGTGAGTCGGGGAGCCGTTCACCATCGCTTTCACACGACGCACATTGGCTTTCCAAGTTCTGTTCGCACGTCTGTGGGAGTGGGAAACACGAATACCGAAGCTAACTCCCTTACCGCAGAAATCACACTTTGCCATATTGTCTGCACCTCCTTCTTTGTGTGTGTTATTTACGCAACAGAAATATAATAGCAGAAAGATTGCGAAAAAGCAAGTGTTTTTTTGAAGTTTCTGCGAAAAGTTATAAATGTTTTGCGGATATAGCGGAAAAGTTGCGAAAAAATGGTGATTTAACTCTTGACAAAACAGCGAAATTGAGATATGATAATCAAGCACTTTGCGATAGCAGCGCGTTATGGGGGCGTAGCTCAGCTGGGAGAGCGTACGGTTCGCATCCGTAAGGTCGAGAGTTCGATCCTCTTCGTCTCCACCAAAAAGACCAAGTCATTGACTTGGTCTTTTTCATTATCCCAAAGCACCAATAAGAAGCCCGAGGCGACGCCTCGGGCTTCTTTAGTTTAGCTGTTATTTTTTCTTTTTGGAAGTGAGTAAGAGACATGCGGTGATGAAAGCGCCAACAATGAGCAGGGCGCCTCCGACCAAGATCCATGTCAAGCTGTTGTCGGACTCATGAGAATCGCCGTCATCGTTAGGACGTGTCGTGCCTCCCGCCGAAGCGGACGGCTCGGTTTGCGGGGCGGTGTTGTTGCCTTGCGTGTCGCCGTTGTTTTGCGTATTGTTGGGTTGGTTGGGTTTGCTGTTATTGGGAGAGGTGCCGGCGGGCTTGGAACCGCTCTGCGATGCCACAGGTTGCTGTCCACCGTTGGTGGATTGCGGGGTGTTGACAGGAGCGGTAGTGTTGGTTTGAGAATCAGACGAAGTAGCAGGGGAGTTGCTTGCCGCCGTGGTAGACTTCGTCGTGGCGGAAGTGCTCGGCTTGGTCGTGGAAGTGCTACTGCTGGTGGAAGGCGTGGGCGGATCGATCACAGCGATATCGAAGCTAAACTGGTTTTCCGCCATAAAATATTGCTGTTTAATGGGGGAGTAATATTCTACCGTCACACGACTTCCGTTATTGGAGAAGTGGAAAATAGCAACCAGGCCGGTGGGATCATCCAGGTCAACGCCCTGCGGGTCGATGAGGAACTGGCTGACGACCGTACCGTTTTTACCCTTCGTCTGCGTGAGCACGATGCGGTCACAGGGATCGTGTCCGGACAGAACCATCACAATGTTTTCGTGCTTGGAGATGAGCTTATTCCAAATATCGTCACCGTCGTTGGTGCCGCCGCTTGTGGAGGGTGGGCAGGCCTCTCTGTCGTCCAGTGTGGATCCGTCACGGTACAAATAGGCGTGTGTGGTGATAATGACATTGTAGGTGGGGTTTTGGGCAATCAGATCGCTTGCCCAGTTGAGGACACTGTCGTTGGCGCCGTAATCCAGTGTGAACACCATATATTTGATGCCGTTGACTTCAAATTTTTGCCAGGAGTTGATGATCGAGGTGTTGTCATATGTGCCGCCGACTTTGCTCTTGTATTCGGAATAGGGAAAGACTCTGTCAAAGTGGTCGGCGGCATCGTGGTTGCCGCGACACAGGGAATACGGCACTTTCCCGTCCATTTGCTTAATGGCAGCAGCGGCGTTGTTCCACTCGGCAGAAGGGTCACTTTGATACCAGTCGGTGATATCGCCCAAGCCCATAACAAATTTGATTTTCTTCTTAGAAATGTTACCAATGATCCAATCATAGATCGTATCCATCTTTTCGGGCGCATAGTGGGAAACGATCTGCGTATCGCCCACCACCGCAAAGGAATAATCAAAGTTGGTTACGGGTTCCTTGTCAGTAAACCATTTGGATTTGAGCTTGGCGTCGTAGTTGTTTTTGCCCTTGTCCTCGATGGTGGAGGGGGTGCCGCTCAACTCGTAGGCGGCAATGAGATTGCTGTCGGTGGTGTTGATGCTGTTTGCGTCGGAAGCAATTTCATTTGCAGTACGAACATCTTTGAAAGCGGCAACGGAATAGAGAGTACCCTTAAAATATTGCTCATTGCCGGAACGGGGGTCGCCGCCTAAATACATGGCGGTGTCGGAGACGCAAGTATCGGCTATGTAAGTCGGCGTTAGCGTCTGCTTGAGTACACCGTCGACGTAGCAATGCATTTTTCCGGCGGCGTTATCAATGGCAACAGCCACGTGCACTTTTTTGCCCGTGGCGACGTTGACTTGATCGAAAATATGACTGGCCTGTCTGCCGCCGCTGACCGTGTAAATGCGCGGGTGACCGTTTTCGTGAATCTCAAATTCAAAGCAAGTAGCGGTTTTGCTGACAAAGTTACCTAAAATAGCACCGCTACGGCCGGTAGAGCTTGTGGGCAGAGACAAAACCGCCTCTACCGTTTTGACGTCAGAAGCAAATGCTTTGTTGATGGTATAGATAGTTTCAGCAGTAAACGTTGTGCCCGTCGGTGCGGCACTTGTGGTAAGGGAGAAAAGCGAAAACGTCAGGATCAAAGCGAGAGAAAGAGCGAGAAAACGAAGTGCTTCTTTCAAATCAAACAGCCTCCTAAAAACAATTAATATCATTATATCACGATAATCTCAAAAATGCAGTACAAAGATAGGGGCAGATAATTGGCAATTTAGCCAAAATCATCAATATACTTGCAATTTTGTGACAGATGTGATAAACTGTTTCGATGTATATAAGTGCAGAAACTGCACGATTTTTTAGGAGGACGTCATGTCGGACATAGTGAAGCAATTGCTGTTGCAGTTGGTTCTCATTTTACTCAATGCTTTTTTTGCCGCAACGGAGATCGCGGTCATTTCACTGAACGAAAAGAAAGTTAAAGCGCAAGCTGAAGAAGGGGACAAGAAGGCTATCAAGATGCTCAAAATGATTGAGCAGCCCACCGGCTTTCTCTCCACCATTCAAGTCGGCATTACCCTTGCAGGCTTCTTGGGATCGGCATTTGCCGCCGATAGTTTTGCCCAATATCTGTCTGATTTTTTGGCGCGGACATTTTCTGTTTCAGCGGAAAGTTTGGGTGCTATCAACACGATTTCGGTCGTGCTGATCACACTGATTTTGTCCTATTTTACGCTGGTGCTGGGCGAACTGGTGCCCAAGCGTATTGCTATGCGCCACAAAGAAAAGTGGGCGCACAAGGTGTGCGGTATCATCTCGGTGCTGGCGACGCTTCTTAAACCTGTCGTATGGTTTTTGTCGGCGTCCACCAACGGCGTGTTACGCCTGTTTGGTATTGATCCCAACGCCAAGGAAGAAACGGTTTCCGAAGAAGATATCGTGCTGATGCTGGATGCAGGTGCGGATGAAGGTGCGTTGGATCACGATGATATTACCTACATCAAAAACGTGTTCAAGCTTGACCGTTTGACCGCGGCGGAGATTATGACCCCGCGCCGTGCGGTGACGGCGTTGTCCGATGATGCTGATGAATCTACGATTATTTCCACCATTGACGAAACGGGCTTTTCGCGTATCCCCGTATACACGAACACGGTGGATAAGGTCATCGGCGTGTTGCATGCGCGTGAATATTTGCTCAAACACAAGAATACAGACTTCAAGCTGGAACAGGTGCTGTATACCCCGCTGTTCGTGCCTGAAAGTGTGCATTTGGATCTGCTGTTCAAGGATATGCAGAAAAATCGTGCGCACATGGCGATCATCATCAACGAATACGGTGAGACCGCCGGTGTGGTGACGATGGAAGATATTCTGGAAGAATTGGTCGGTGAGATCTGGGACGAAGGCGAGGAAAGTGTTGAGCCGATCACCGTTATTGGTGATAACACCTATCGCGTGCTTTGCAATACACCGCTTGATGATTTTCTTGAGTTTTTCTCGCTGGAAGCCGATGAGGAGAGCGAAGCGACAACGGTTAACGGCTGGCTCACCGAGCGCAGCGGTAACATTCCCCAAGAGGGGGACGTGTTCGACTGGGACGACCTCTTGGTTGCGGTCGTGAAAGCGGATCGCTTGATGACCGAGGAGATCGAGGTGCAGATCAAGGAAAAGCCGCAAGAAACGGACGAAAAAGAATGATAAAAAAGGGAGCCGATTTTGGCTCCCTTTTACTTTTGAAAATACCGAACAAATTTTTGGTGAGTATCTTTTCATTTTAAAATGGATGTGATATACTATCAATGAATGGAATACATACATTGATTCGATGCAAGGATGAAAGAAGAGAATTTTCTATGCATAATGAGTTGTTAAACAAATTCAAAGGTTGTTTAATCGGAGGAGCAGTAGGTGATGCGCTTGGCTATGCCGTCGAGTTTGTGGATGATGAATTTATTTTTAACAAATACGGCGAGTATGGTATTACAGAGTATTCTTTGATAAATGGCATCGCGCCTATCTCTGATGATACTCAAATGACACTTTTTACCGCCAACGGACTATTATCCGCAAGAAAAGCGGGGGTAAAATGCACCGAGGTAAAAGACTATTTATCCCATATTTATCACAGTTATCGAGAATGGGTCGCAATGCAAGTTGAAGACTATCCTTTATCTTGCTTTGACAATCCGTCTCGGTTTTCAGAAATACCAGAACTGTATGAATCCAGAGCACCGGGTAGAACTTGTATTTCCTACTTGATTCATGATAATAGAGGTAGCGTTGACAATCCCGTCAATGATAGCAAAGGTTGCGGCGGCATTATGCGAGTTGCACCTATTGGACTGTTTTTTGATGAACGGACAAACTTAGAGTTTGTTGCAAAACTTGGTGCAGAAGCCGCTGCGTTGACGCATGGACATGAATTGGGGTATCTTCCGGCGGCTATGTTATCATGTATTGTTCATAAGGTAGTGTATCAGCCAGAAATCTCACTATTAGATGCAATTACTGATTCTGTAAGCGTGTGTGAAAAAACATACCATTCTGCAGGACACCTCAAAGAAATGAAAATCCTTCTTGATAAAGCAATAGAATTATCAAAAGAAGATATCGATGATCTGGATGCTATCCGAGAATTGGGAGAAGGTTGGGTTGCTGAGGAAACGCTTGCTATTGCTGTATACTGTGCGTTGAAGTACGAATTTGATTTTGAAAAAGCGATAATTGCCTCTGTCAACCATAGTGGCGACAGCGATTCAACCGGTTCGGTTACCGGAAATATTTTGGGTGCTTATTTGGGGTGTGGAGCAATTGCGCAGAAATTTAAAGACACGCTGGAACTTAGGGGATTCATTGAAAAGGTAGCAATGGAACTTTATGAACAGATAACTGAAAATATTGTTTAGTAAATAGGTTTGTTTTCTGTGCTTATAATTGATTTGTTTGCCTTTGCAAATCGTGCGGGATTGAATTATGTTGAATGTGTATAGTTACTGATTAGGTTAAATTTGTGACCTAAATTCGTGTAATATACTATGCGCCAAGTTTTTGAGGAAAATTCAAGTGAATTTAAGACAATCAAAAGACAGAAAATAATCAAAAACGAAAGGAGTGAGAACGTGCCGGACAAGTTTATTCTGCATTCTCCTTATGCGCCGACGGGCGACCAGCCGCAGGCGATCGCCCAACTGACAGCGGGCGTGCAAAAGGGCTACCGCGAGCAGACCTTGCTCGGTGTGACGGGTTCGGGCAAAACCTTTACGATGGCGAATATCATCGCCAACGTGAACAAACCGACCCTCGTTCTCGCTCATAACAAAACCCTCGCCGCTCAGCTCTGCTCCGAATTCAAGGAATTCTTCCCCGAGAATGCAGTGGAATATTTTGTCTCCTACTACGATTACTACCAACCCGAAGCGTATATCGCTTCGACGGATACCTATATCGAAAAGGATTCTGCTATCAATGATGAGATAGACAAGCTGCGCCATTCCGCCACTTCTGCGCTGTCTGAGCGGCGCGACGTCATCATCGTGGCGAGTGTTTCCTGTATTTACACCCTGGGCGACCCTATCGACTATCGCAGTATGGTCATATCTTTGCGTCCCGGTATGCAAAAATCGCGCGACGAGTTGCTGGAAAAGCTGGTGGAGTTGCAATACGAGCGTAACGACATTGGTTTCAACCGCAATAAGTTCCGCGTGCGCGGCGACGTGGTGGAGATATATCCCTCTTACGGCTCCGAAACCGCGATCCGCGTGGAGTTTTTTGGCGACGAGATCGACCGTATCAGCGAGGTGCACGTGCTGACGGGGCAGGTCAAAAGCGTGGTCAACCACGTGGCAATCTATCCTGCGTCGCACTATATTATCCCGCCCGAGCGTATGCAGGGCGCACTCGGACGCATCGAAAAAGAGCTCAACGAGCGGGTGGAGTGGTTTAAGAGCGAGGGAAAGCTCTTGGAAGCGCAACGCATTCTACAGCGCACGCGCTACGATATGGAAATGCTGCGCGAGATCGGTATTTGCAAAGGCATTGAAAACTATTCCGCCGTGCTGTCGGGGCGCGCGCCCGGCACGGCCCCTTGCACGCTTCTCGACTATTTCCCTGACGATTTCTTGCTGTTTGTGGACGAATCCCACGTGACGCTGCCGCAGGTGCGCGGTATGTATGGGGGAGACCGCGCGCGCAAGACCAGCCTTATCGATTACGGCTTCCGCTTGCCCAGCGCCTATGACAACCGCCCGTTGCAATTCGATGAGTTTGACGAGCGGCTCAACCAGATCGTCTACGTCAGTGCCACCCCCGGTGAGCGAGAGCGGACGAGAAGTGCTCAAATTGCCGAGCAGGTGATACGCCCGACAGGGCTTTTGGATCCCGAGATCACCGTCAAACCTATCGACGGACAGATCGACGATCTGATGGAAGAGATTCGTCAGCGTGCCGCGCGGCAGGAGCGCGTGTTGGTGACGACGCTGACCAAAAAGATGGCGGAGGATCTGACGGCGTTTTTGGAAAACGCGGGCATTCGCGTGCGCTATATGCACCACGATATCGACACGATGGAGCGTATGGAGATCATCCGCGATCTGCGTTTGGGCGAGTTCGACGTGCTGGTAGGTATCAACCTGTTGCGCGAGGGATTGGATATCCCCGAAGTGTCGCTGGTGGCGATCCTTGACGCGGACAAGGAAGGCTTTTTGCGCTCGGAATCTGCGCTCATACAGACGATTGGGCGTGCCGCCCGCAACGAAAACGGCGCGGTGATTATGTATGCCGACCAAGTGACGCCGTCGATGGAGCGGGCTATCACCGAAACCAACCGCCGTCGTGAGATACAGATGCGCTACAATGCCGAAAACGGCATTACCCCCAAGACTATCCGCAAGGACGTGCGCGACGTGTTGGAGATCAGCTCCAAAGATACTTCTGACAAAAAGGATAAAAAGCTGTCCAAAGCTGAGAAAATGCAGCTGATCGACCGCTTGACAAAAGAGATGCGCGCGGCGGCGCGGCTGCTGGAATTTGAGCACGCCGCCTATCTGCGCGACCGTATTGAAAAACTGCGTAATAGCTAAGTGAGGCAAAGATAATGGCACAAAAAATGCTCACCGTGCGCGGCACGCGTGTTCACAACCTAAAAAATATAGACGTCGAGATGCCGCGCGAAAAATTGATCGTTTTCACAGGATTGTCAGGCAGCGGCAAATCCTCGCTGGCGTTTGATACCATCTATGCCGAGGGTCAGCGTCGCTATGTCGAGAGTCTTTCTTCCTATGCCCGTATGTTCTTGGGACAGATGGAAAAGCCTGACGTGGACGGTATTGACGGTCTTTCTCCCGCCATTTCCATCGACCAAAAAACGACTTCCAAAAACCCGCGTTCAACGGTGGGTACGGTGACGGAGATCTATGACTATCTGCGTCTTTTATATGCACGCATAGGTGTGCCGCATTGTCCCGTTTGCGGGCGCGAGATCCGTCAGCAGACGGTAGACCAGATCGTCGATCAGATATTGGAATTGCCCGAGGGCAGTCGCATTCAGTTGTTGTCGCCCGTTGTGCGCGGTCGCAAAGGTACCCACGTTAAAGAGTGGGAAGAGGCGCGCAAGAACGGTTTTGCCCGTGCGCGCGTCAACGGCGAGATTATTGACCTGTCCGAAGACCTGAAATTGGAGAAAAACAAGAAGCACTCTATTGATATTGTGGTCGACCGCTTGGTTGTGAAGCCCGAGATCCGCAGCCGACTGGCAGATTCCGTTGAAACGGCCACAGCACTTTCGGGCGGTCTGCTGACGGTGGACGTTGTGGGTGACAAGGAGTTGACCTTTTCACAGAACTACGCCTGCCCCGAACACGGACAGGGTGTGGAAGAACTGGTGCCGCGTCTGTTTTCCTTCAACAATCCCTTCGGTGCCTGCCCCGAATGCGCGGGCTTGGGTATTTTGATGGGTATGGATCCACAGATCGTCATTCCCGACCCCTCGCTTTCCATTCGTCAGGGTGCTATCAAGGCGAGCGGCTGGGGCTATTCCGATGCCTCTATCGCCCGTATGTACTATGACGGCTTGGCGGAGGGCTACGGCTTTACGTTAGATACGCCGATTGCCGAGCTGTCAAAAGAGGCGTATCAGGCGCTGATGTATGGCACGGGGGACAAGCGTATTCGCCTTGTGCGTTCCAGCGAATACGGTCACGGTGAGTATATGTCCCGCTTTGAAGGCATCATCCCCAACCTTGAACGCCGCTATAAGGAAACCACCAGCAGCTGGATGAAAGAGGAACTGGAAAGCTATATGAGCCAGTCCCCTTGCCCGCACTGTAAAGGTGAACGCCTTAACCCTATCAGCCTGGCTGTGACGGTGGGCGGCATCAACATTATGGACTTTTGCAAGATGTCCGTGGCGGCAGAATTAGACTTTGTCGAGCAACTGGAGTTGACCGAGCGTGAGCATTGGATCGCTGACCGCATTTTGAAGGAGATCCGCGAGCGATTGGGTTTTCTCAAGAGCGTCGGCTTGGAATATCTCACCCTGTCGCGTGCCAGCGCCACCCTGTCGGGCGGCGAGAGCCAGCGTATCCGCTTGGCAACACAGATCGGCTCCTATCTGATGGGCGTTTTGTATATTCTTGACGAGCCGAGCATCGGTCTGCACCAGCGCGATAATGATAAGCTTTTGGAGTCCTTAAAGCGCCTGCGCGATCTCGGCAACACCCTCATCGTGGTGGAACACGACGAGGATACGATGCGCGCCGCCGACTGGATCGTGGATATTGGCCCCGGCGCCGGCGTACACGGCGGTGAGGTGGTCTATTCCGGTCCTGCCGGCGGTATCTGTCAATGCGAAAA
>SVOU01000057.1 GCA_015066215.1 Oscillospiraceae bacterium
GAGCAAGGCAAAGCCTTGCAAAAAATACTTATTACCTCTTACCTATTACTTATTACTTCCCAAAGCCCCAAGGACATTTTTGAGGTAAGAGTGAAGAGGTAATAGGTAAGAAGTAAGCCCCAAGAACTTATCGTCCTTGGGGCTTTGGCACCCCCAGTAGGAATCGAACCTGCAACTGCCCCTTAGGAGGGGGCTGTTATATCCATTTAACTATGGGGGCATCTGTCACCGCTAATCTTATCACCGCCCGCCGTATTTGTCAACCGCGGCGGCGGGGGACAGGCGGCAATTTCCACTTGTCAGGTGTCGAAAAAAGGTGTATACTGTCGGTATTATGACAAAAAGAAGGGATTGCCCAATGCGTAAATATCGCCTGTGTGCGCTATTGACCGCGGTGCTGATGCTGTTCGTCGGTTGCGGCGGTGACACCGACACCGCGCCGACCACCACCACGACCGCCGTCACGACTACCGTGCCGACCACCACGACCACCACCGCCGCGCCGACCACCACGACCACCACCAAACCGCTGGAATATAATCCCTTAACGGGCGTATACGATATGGCGGCGGGGAGCAATACCCGCGCGGTGGGCATTATGATCGGCAACGATAAAAAATCCCGCCCACAGGTGGGACTTGACAAAGCCGATTGGTATATCGAAACCGAAACCGAAGGCGGCATCTCCCGCATTATGGCGATATTCGCCAACTGTGAGCGGGTACCGTCACAGCTCGGACCTATTCGCAGTGCGCGCACGCCGTTTGTCAAGCTGGCGCAATCGCTCGACCTGATCTACACCCATGCGGGCGGCAGCGAGGCGGCAAAAGCGTTGCTGGAAGAGCTGGACCTCGCCGACGTCAACGCCCTGCACTATGAAGGCAGCACCTTCTGGCGTGACAAAACGCTGCGCCGCGAGCGCGGCTATGAATATAGCCTCTTAACCTCGGGCGCCAAGCTTGCCGCCCACGCCAAACGCAAAAGCTATCGCACCGCTTCCAAAAACGGTATCCCCTTCACCTTTGACGGTGACGCCGCCGTCGGCAACGGCGCTACGAAGATCCAATGCGACGTCAGCTCGCGCCAGACGGTCAGCTTCCAATATGACGCCGATGCGGGGCTTTACTACAAAAGCAACGGCACCCTCAAAAGCGGCGACCCCCACAAATCCACGGCGGGCGCGCAGATCGCGGTATCCAACGTAGTGATACTGTTTGACCGCCGCTATGCCGAAAACGAAACCACCTCCACCTATGAGCTGGAAAGCGGCGAGGGACTGTTGTTCACCGCGGGCAAGGCGCGCCCCATCCGCTTTGACCGCACCGCCAAATCCCTCACCTTTACCGAAGCCGACGGCTCCAAAGCGGTGGTGTCTACGGGCAAGACCTATATCCTGCTGGTCAACAAGACCTTAAAAGACGGCACGTTTTACCGCGCCTGACCGCATTTCTGCCGAAAACGCTGCCCATTCCTGCAAAAACAAGGGCAGAAACGCCGCAAAACGCAAATAAATCAAACTTTTGTGAAATTTTTTCGTTTGAGTATTGCGTTTTGGAAATGAGCGTTATATAATAAACCCATATTCGAAAAAAGGAGCGATCATCCTATGTCCTACATCGACGAAGTGCTGGCGGAAGTATCCCGCCGCAACCCCAACGAGCCTGAGTATATCCAAGCCACCAACGATGTGCTCAACTCCCTGCGTCCCGTTATCGAAGCGGAACCGAAATATCAGTCCAAAGCGCTGCTCGAGCGTATGTGCGAGCCTGAGCGCGTGGTGATGTTCCGCGTGCCGTGGGTGGACGACAAGGGCGAAGTCCACGTCAATCGCGGTTTCCGTGTGCAGTATAACAGCGCCATCGGCCCCTACAAGGGCGGTCTGCGCTTCCATCCGTCCGTCAACCTGAGCATTATGAAGTTCCTCGGCTTTGAGCAGACCTTCAAAAACTCCCTGACCGGTCTGCCTATGGGCGGCGGCAAGGGCGGCGCGGACTTTGACCCCCGCGGCAAGTCCGACAACGAGATCATGTCCTTCTGCCAGAGCTTTATGACCGAGCTGTATCGCCACATCGGTCCCGATACCGACGTCCCCGCGGGTGACATCGGCGTGGGCGCGCGCGAGGTCGGCTATATGTTCGGTCAGTACAAACGCCTCGTCAACCGCTATGAAGGCGTGCTGACCGGCAAGGGTCTGCCCTTCGGCGGCTCCCTCATCCGTCCTGAAGCGACCGGTTTCGGTGCTGTGTACTACACCGTTGAGATGCTCAAATCCTTCGGCGAGGACATCAAAGGCAAGACCTTTGCGGTGTCCGGCTTCGGCAACGTGGCTTGGGGTACCGTCAAAAAGGTCACCGAGCTGGGCGGTAAAGTCGTCACCGTGTCCGGTCCCGACGGCTATATCTACGATGAAGACGGCATCAACACCGAAGAGAAGATCAACTTCCTGCTTGAAATGCGCGCTTCCGGTCGCGACAAGGTGCAGGATTATGCCGACAAGTTCGGCGTGCCTTTCTTCGCGGGCAAGCGTCCGTGGGAAGTCAAGGTCGACGTCGTGATGCCTTGTGCCACTCAGAACGAGGTCGGCATTGAGGACGCGAAGAACATCGTCGCCAACGGCGTGAAATATTACGTCGAAGTCGCGAATATGCCCACCACCGACGAGGCTGTGGAATATCTGCGCGAGAACAAGCTGGTCATCGCTCCTTCCAAGGCGGTCAACGCGGGCGGCGTGGCGGTTTCGGGCTTGGAAATGAGCCAGAACTCTATGCGCTATTCCTGGACGGCGGAAGAGGTCGATGCCAAGCTCAAACAAATTATGGCGAACATCTACAAAAACTCCTTCGACGCCGCGAAGAAGTACGGTATGGAAGGCGACCTGGTCGCAGGCGCCAACATCGCCGGCTTCCTGAAAGTGGCAGACGCTATGCTCGCTCAGGGTGTGGTGTAATCCCAACAAACAAAAAAGCCCCGACACCGTCGGGGCTTTTTCTTTTCTTTTGGGGAAATTTGCAAGTCGCTTTATCTCACAAAACCCTTGCAAACCGACACCGCGCGTGGTACGATATTGCCAAGGAAAACAAATACTGCCAAAGGAGTGGTTTCTATGAAAACATCCACCAACACCGCCGCACCTGCGGGAATCGTCGGCGAGCAAAAAGCGGTGGAGCTGATCGCGAAAGCGGGCTTTGATGCGTGGGATTTTTCTATGTTTGATATGTGCCGCTACGATTGGCAAGCGCAAAAACTGCTCCCCAACGACCACCCGCTGGCGGGGACGAACTATCTCGCCTTCGCCCGCGAGCTTAAACATATCGGCGAGGAGTGCGGCATCGTCTGCAACCAGTCGCACGCCCCCTTTCCAACGGGCTGCCGCGCCATCCGCGACTATATGCAACGCGCGATCGAATGTACCGCCGAGGCGGGCGGCGAGATCTGCGTTATCCATCCCGACAATAACGCCACGCCCGAGCAAAACGCCGAGATGTACCAAGAACTGTTGCCCTTTGCGCGCGGCTGCGGCGTAAAAATTGCCACCGAAAATATGTGGAACTGGGACAGCGAAAAGGGGCACTCCTGCTTTGCCGCCTGCGCCACGCCCGAAAGCTTTGTGAAGCATATCGACGTGGTGGGGGACGACTTTTTGGTCGCTTGCCTCGATATCGGCCACGCCGAAATGAAAGGCTCCGATACCTCTGCCGTGGAGCTGATCCACGCGCTCGGGCACCGCTTGCAAGCGCTCCACATCCACGATAACGATAAGCTGCACGACTCCCACCAGATCCCCTTTTCGATGCTTATCGACTTTCCGCCCATCGTCAAAGCACTCAAAGAAATCGGCTACAGCGGCTATCTCACCCTTGAAGCCGACTACTATATCTTCGACCGCGCCCCCGAATCGGTCTACGGCGGTCTCCAAGACCTTGCCGCCTCGGTCAACCGTCTGAAATATATGTTTGACGAAGCCTGAAAGTGAAAAAAGAGAAAGCCCCGTCGTTGAGACGGGGCTTTTCGATTGCGGAGAAAGTTCAAGGAGGCTCTCCCTCTGGGAGAGCTCCCGCGTGAGCGGGTGAGAGGGATGTTATAATGCGGTGTCAAGCCGTTTCTTGATCGCCATATCAATGGCGCGGCAGACACCGTCGAAATTCTCGTCGACGTCTTTGTTGGAAAAGCGCAACACATATAACCCATATTCTTCAAGCGTTTCGGTTCTTGCCGCATCCTGTCGTTTGCCTTCTGTGGTATAGTGTTGAGAGCCGTCAAGTTCTATGACAAGGCGAGCCTGATGGCAGTAAAAATCCACAATGAAGTTGTCGATGATGCGTTGCTTATGTATCTTTAAGGGGTAATGCTGCAAGAAATCATACCACAGGTGTTTTTCTTGGCGCGTCATATTTCGCCGCAAGCTCTTAGCGATATGCAGTAGCTCGGCATTTCCCTTTTTGGGTTTGTGTTCCATTTCCCTCTCCGTCGGCTGCGCCGCCACCTCTCCCAAAGGGCGAGGCTTTTATGCCGGCGCAAGGTGATTGTTTGTGGGGGTGGGTTTTATCTCATTCCTTGGTCGCGAGGCGATCCTTGCACAGCTCCAACAGCGCCGCCGTCGCGCAGAACAAGAGCGGCAGCAGGCAGGTAACGACGTTGCCGACAACCGACAAAATCGCGCCCCGTTGCCACAAAAGCTGCGCGAGCGGGAACAGGTCGATGAACAGATAGATAGCATACGCCGCGCCAACGCCCAGCACCACGAAGGACATAGCCGCCGCGCGCAGTTGGTTGACAGACAAAATGCCCGCGGTGATCAGCACCGCGCAGACCAGCACGGAAATCGCGATACGCAGAGAACCGATGGCTTGATAGTAGAAGATCGGCGTTGCCAAAACGCTCAGCGCCATCGCCCACAGCGAAATCGCCACAAGCGGCGAGGTCTTGGGGCTTTTTTGCACCGACAGCGTGGCGATCAGCAGCAAAACGGCGGCCGCCAGCGCCAACAGCGGCGCGACGAGCGCTTCAAGCGCGGGGAGAGTGACCCCCAAACCGCCTTCCGATTGCACGTAGCTGTAAAAGAAAAAGCCGGAGAGCAGGTCGCAAAGCGCCAGCACGCAGGTGATAACGGACAACGCCACAAAGCCGCCTTTGCGCATCGGGCGTAGGGAAGAAGTGCTCATAAAAAATCCTCCTTGTGAGTTTGTGACACCAGTATACTCCCGCCACAGCCGCATTGTCAACCGCTTTTGACATATCCCGCCCCGGCATTGCATAGGATATACCATCTATACCAAAGGGGATGGCAACTATGTTCGTGTTCTCGGTCAAAACCACCCGCCAGCGCATCTGGACGGCGGTGCTTTGCGTCGGCGTTTTGCTGATCTTACTTTTGCTGGCGTTTCGTCCCGCCGCCTCTGCCACGAGCGGCACCGTTACCGCCGCCGATAACGCCGCGCGGGTGCAAATGCTCGCCACCCTCGGCTACGAGGTCGACCCCGCGGGACAGGTCAGGGAAGTGCTTATCCCCGACGAGTTTGACGATATATTCTCCGCCTATAACGCCCTGCAACAGCAGGTGGGGCTGGATCTGGAGCCCTATCACGGCAAGCGGGTGAAATGCTGGACGTATACGGTCAAAAACGTGCCGTCCGACACTCCCACCGTGGTGCATCTTTACCTATATAAAGACACCGTCATCGGCGGCGACGTCACGCCGCTCAAAAATCCGTCGCAGATAGCGCCGCTCATCCCGCGCGAAACCCTGTGAAAGATACTTGCCACCCCCGCACTTTTGTGATATACTCGTCGTAAGTTATCACAGAAAGCGGGGGCGTTTTTATGCTGCAACGTATGGACAAACTGCTGTCGGGACAAGGTGTCGCCACCCGTAGCGAAGCAGGCAGGCTGTGCCGCCAAGGACGCGTGACGGTGGATGGCGTACCGTTTCTGAACGCCGCCCAAAAGGTCGACCCCGACACCCAAACGATTGCGGTCGACGGCACCCCCCTTAACTGCAAGCAGAATCTCTATATTATGTTGCACAAGCCCCAAGGCGTGCTGTCTGCCTCGCGCGACCCGCACGCGCCCACCGTGCTCGATCTGTTGCCCGACCATTTGCGCCGCCGCGGATTATTTCCCGCGGGCCGCTTGGACAAGGACACCACGGGCTTTGTGCTGATTACCGATGACGGACCGCTGGCGCACCGCTTGCTCGCACCCAAGAGCCACGTGGAGAAACGCTACCGTGCCAAATTAGACAAACCGTGGGACGAGCGCTTGCCCGCGCTGTTCGCCGCGGGGGTGACGCTGGAGGACGGCGACACCTGCGCTCCGTCAAAATGCCTATTGCTCGAGGACGGAGACAATCCGTGGGCGGAAATCACCCTCACGGAAGGCAAATACCACCAGATAAAGCGTATGTTCGGCGTGTTTGGATACAATATATTGCGGTTGCACCGATTTTCCATCGGCGGCGTTTTGCTGGATGACGCCCTTAAAGAGGGCGATTGCCGCGAGTTGACCGCAAAAGAATTGGCGCTTTTGGGGAAAAAGTGAAAAAGGTATGTGTAAAATGCTGTTATGAAAAACGACTGATAATTTCACTTGAAATTTGGTGATAAAACTACTGGTTATTTTTGAAATAATCTGTTATAGTATACCTATGCTGAAAAAGTATGTTATTTCCGAACAGGAGGTTATTTTATGGCAAGCTTATCCCTTAAAGGCATCTACAAGAAGTATCCCGGCGGCGTCGTCGCCGTGTCGGATTTCAACTTGGAGATCAAAGACAAAGAATTCATCATCATGGTCGGTCCTTCCGGCTGCGGTAAATCCACCACCCTGCGTATGATCGCCGGTCTGGAAGAGATTTCCGACGGTGAACTGTATATCGGCGACCGCCTGGTCAACGACGTGGCGCCGAAAGATCGTGACATCGCGATGGTGTTCCAGAACTACGCTCTGTATCCTCACATGACCGTGTTCGAGAACATGGCGTTCGGTCTGAAGCTGCGCAAGACTCCGAAGGAGGAGATCAAACGCCGCGTCGAAGAAGCCGCTCGCATCCTCGACATCGCTCACCTGCTCGACCGTAAGCCGAAGGCTCTGTCCGGTGGTCAGCGTCAGCGTGTTGCTCTGGGTCGTGCTATCGTCCGTGAGCCTAAGGTATTCTTGCTTGACGAGCCGCTGTCCAACTTGGACGCCAAGCTCCGTGCGCAGATGAGAACCGAGCTGTCCAAGCTCCACAAGAAACTGGGTACCACCTTCATCTACGTTACCCACGACCAGACCGAAGCTATGACCATGGGCGATCGCATCGTGGTTATGAAAGACGGCTTCATTCAGCAGGTCGACACTCCTCAGCACCTGTATGATCTGCCCTGCAATATGTTCGTTGCAGGCTTCATCGGCAGCCCCCAGATGAACTTCATCGAGGCTGTGCTGCTCAAGAAAGACGGCAAGTTCTTTGTTGAGTTCGGCTCCGAGGATACCAAGACCACCCGCGGCAAGAAGTATCTCATCCCGCTGCCCGACAGCAAGAACGCCAAGGGCGCTCTGGAAGAGTACGTCGACAAAGAGGTCATCATGGGTATCCGTCCTGAGGACGTCCACGACGAGCCCCGTCTGCTCGAAGAGTTCGCGGATTGCAAAGTGCAGGCTGAAGTCGAAGTCACCGAGCTTATGGGTGCCGAGACCTTCCTGTTCGTCAACGTCGAAGGCCTCAACTTTACCGCTCGCGTGGAGCCCACCTCCACCGCGCGTCCCGGCGACTCCATCGAGATGGCTCTGGAAAACACCAAGATCCACCTGTTCGACAAAGAGACCGAGCGCACCATCTGCAACTAATCAACCCAAAAGCCCCGACCGCACGGTCGGGGCTTTTTCGCTATGAAAGGAACAAAGGCTCATCTGCAAAGCAAAACAAAAAATAATCACACTCGTCACAGCAACACTCGATCGGCATGCCGTGTTTGTCAAGGTGTGTTCCGTCACCGTCACAGTCGCGCCCATCTTTGCTTGGCGTTAACCAAACGCCCGTCACATCCCAAACGCGCAAAAAAATCCCACCTTTGATTATAGTATGTAAACATTATATAATGTAATAGTCTATATGTAAAGTGGCAAAATAAGATATTATCTCATTGAAACAATATCGAATGGGGAAATATCTTATGATAACATTAAATGTGCTGTCGCTTTTGGAGAAAAAGGGCAAGACAAAGTATTGGCTGTATAAGCAGTTGGGTATGAGTTATCAGAATTTCAACAAAATGATCCTCAACGAAACCAAATCCATCCGCTATGAAAATATCGAAGCCATTTGCCAACTGTTGGAGTGTACGCCCAACGACCTGTTCGTGTTTTCTGACGACTAAAAAAGCCCCGACCGCACGGTCGGGGCTTTTCGTGTAATGAAGAATGAATGATGAATAATGAAAAATGAATAATTACCGCCACCCACCCTCCGCAAATTCTCACCGCCCATCCCCCAACATTTGTAGGGGACGGCGTTTTTATAGGCTCCCTTGTGTAAAGGAGAGCGAAGCGAGCGACGCGGTAGTGAATGACAGTCCGGTGGACTGTCAGAGCCGCGGAGGGACCGAGCGCCGCAGCGCGAGACAGCTGTCGCCGCAGGCGACTGAGGGATTGTAAGGGCTTGCGAATCCCACACAACTCCCCCTTGCCAACACCCGCGCGGTATGCTATACTAATCGCATACTATATATATAATAGGAAATAAGAGGTAAATTGTATGACACATCTTGGTGAAGGCATCAAATCGGTGCTGGCAGGTATTATGATCTCGATCGGCGGCTCGGTGTTTCTGTCTTGCGGCGACAACCGCTACGTCGGCGCCACCGCGTTTGCCGTGGGACTTATCGCCGTGGTGCTGCTGGGACTCAATCTCTACACGGGCAAAATCGGCTACGTTCTCGATAACGACCGCCGCTTTTTCGTGGACACCGCGCTGTCGGTGGTCGGCAACCTGATCGGCTGCTTTATCGTCGGTCTGATGCAGACCCCCATCGGCAATGTGGTCAATATCGTCAACGCCAAGCTCGAAAAAGGCGTGTTCGAAGTGATCGCCGACGGCATCTTGTGCGGCATTCTCATTTTCGTCTGCGTCGATATCTACAAAAAGAAAAATACGATGCTCGGCGTGCTGTTCTGCGTCCCCGTCTTTATCCTGTGCGGCTTTGAACACTCCATCGCCGATATGTTCTACGTCATCAACGCCCGCGTGTTCAACTGGGACGCCGCCGCCTTCTTGGGACTGGTGGTGCTGGGCAACGCTATCGGCGGACTGCTGTTCCCCGTCGCGTTTAAGCTCGCCGCCCGCTGCCAAAAAACGCAAGCGGAATAATCCGCCGCAAAGGAGGCATACCGATGTCAACTTCCTATCCCACCGCCCATATCCACGCCACCCCCGCAGATTTCGCCCCCACCGTGCTGATGCCGGGCGACCCCTTGCGGTCAAAGTGGATTGCCGAAACGTTTCTCGAAAACCCCACGCTCGTCAATAACGTGCGCGGTGTGCAAGGCTATACCGGCACCTATAAAGGCAAACGCGTGTCGGTGATGGCAAGCGGTATGGGTATGCCCTCCATCGGTATCTACTCCTATGAGCTGTATAACTTTTTCGGCGTGGAAAACATCATCCGCGTCGGCTCTGCGGGCGGTATGCAACCGCAGGTAAAGGTGCGCGACATCGTCGTCGGTATGGGTGCCTGCACCGACTCGCGCTATGCCAACAACTTTGATCTCGTCGGCACCTTCGCACCGACCTGCAGCTATGATCTGCTCGCCGCGTGTATGACCGCCGCGCGGGAACAAAACCTCACCTGCCACGTCGGCAACCTGCTCTCGTCGGACGTGTTCTACGGCGATAACCCCGCCGCCACCGACGGTTGGCGCAAAATGGGGGTGCTGGCGGTGGAGATGGAAGCCGCCGCGCTGTATATGAACGCCGCCCGCGCGGGAAAACGCGCGCTCGCGATCTGTACCGTGTCCGACCATCTGCTCACGGGCGAACAAACCACCGCCGCCGAGCGCCAGACCTCCTTCGCCGATATGATCACCCTCGCCCTCGAAACCGCTGTGAGTGTATAATAGGTATATATAATAAGTGAATAGTGATGTTGACCGCAAGCGGTCAAACGATGTTGTGTCCTACGGACACAAACACAAAAAGAAACGCAAGTCTTTTGACTTGCGTTTCTTTTTGGAGCTACTGATCCGATTCGAACGGACGACCTGCTCATTACGAGTGAGCTGCTCTACCTGCTGAGCCACAGTAGCATCTTATGCATAAGCATTATATCACCCTCGCCCCGCGCCGTCAAGAGAAAAAAGAAAAGAAATTTTTTCAAAAAAGGCAAAAAAGTTATTGACAAGGGGTGGAAGGTGTGCTACAATAGCAAAGCTGTCCCCGAATAGGG
>SVOU01000058.1 GCA_015066215.1 Oscillospiraceae bacterium
ATTGAGGTGGCAAAGCTGGCGGGACTTCCCAAGGAGGTCATTCGCCGCGCCAAGGAGGTCCTTGCCACGGTAGAGCAGACCGCCAAGGCGCTCAGTACCTCGGACGCGTCGGCGGTGGAGAAGGATGACACACTGATCAGCTTTGAGGACTGCGCTCGTGAGCAGGTGATCGAGGAGCTGAGAGCGGTGGACATCAACACCCTCTCTCCCTATGAGGCGATGAGCTTTTTGTTCAACCTGCAGCAGCGGTTGAAATAATGAAATTTTGAGTGAAAGGAGATCGGAATGGGAAAGATCAACGTATTGTCCTTTGCCGTTGCCAATTTGATCGCGGCAGGCGAGGTGGTGGACCGTCCCGCTTCGGTGATCAAGGAGCTGTTGGAAAACGCCGTGGATGCCGGCGCGACTACCATAACGGTGGAAATCCGCAACGGCGGTGTGACCTATATGTCCGTTGCAGATAACGGCTGCGGCATCGCACGTGAGGACGTACCGACGGCGTTTTTGCGCCACGCCACCAGCAAGGTGCGTACTGCGGATGATCTGATCAGTATCAGTACACTGGGCTTCCGCGGTGAGGCATTGGCCTCTGTGGCAGCCGTTGCACGGGTTGAGCTGCTGACAGCCACCGAAACCGATGAAGCCGCAACGCGGTATATTATTGAGGGCGGGGTTGAACAGGCGTGCGAGGATGCGGCGCGTCCGTACGGCACCACCATTATTGTGCGTGATCTGTTCTATAACGTTCCCGCCCGCTCAAAGTTCCTGAAAAAGGATGTGGGGGAGGGTAATGCTGTTGCCACAGCACTCGACCGTCTGGCACTATCGCACCCCGAGATTTCGGTGCGATTTGTTCGCGATGGACGCGAAGAATTGCTGACGCCCGGAAATGGCGACCTGAAAAGCACCATTTTCGCTGTAATGGGGAAGGACTTTACAGAAGGATTGCTGCCTGTCGACTACACTTTGGGTGGCGTTTCGATCAAGGGCTACATTTGCAAACCCACTTACAGCCGCGCAAACCGTACGATGCAGCATTTTTACATTAACGGCCGCTACGTTCACACAAAAACGGCGGTTGTGGCACTCGAACAGGCCTACAAAGGCAGTATTATGGTAGGGCGTTTTCCAACTTGTGTGCTGATGATCACACTTCCGTTGGAAACGGTTGACGCTAATGTGCATCCCGCCAAAATGGAAGTGCGTTTTGTGCAGGAAAAGCCGGTGTTTGACGCGGTGTATTACGCTGTCAAAAGTGCGTTGCAGGCGGGAAATCGTCTGCCGAACACGCCCGTCAAGGTGACGGACAAGCCGCAACCCGTTGAAAGACCAAAAATTACGGGCGAGCAATTGTATTTTCGTACGGAAACCCCGACCACAACCGTGCCGAGCAGACCTTTGCAGTCGGTTTCACAAACTGCAAAGGATGATATTACCGTTAGCGTTCCTGTGATTTCTGCATTTGCGAAAAAACCACTTTTCGATGACGATGAGGCGGTATTTGCCGCTCCGAAAATGGTTTTACACGACGATGCCGATAAGCACGCAGTAGAGCTGCAAACGGTGTCAAAAAGCGAGACGGTGATGCAGACAGAAGCCGCTGAACAGCCTACTGCCAACGTGGTGGTATCCGTACAGCCTGAAGAGGCACCGGTGCGGTTGGTTGGCGAGGCGTTTAACACCTATATTTTTGCCGAACAAGGTGGCACGCTGTATTGTATTGATAAGCACGCTGCACACGAGCGCATTATATATAATCAGCTGATGCAAAACAGCGAGCCTCAGGTGCAAATGTTGTTAGCACCTGTACCCGTGGCTTTGCAGAAAGATGAGTTTGCCGCGTTGGTTAATGCACAGCAGGATCTGATGGCGGCAGGTTTTGAAATTGAAGATTTTGGCGATAGCACGCTGCTTGTGCGTTCGGTGCCCATGTTGCTGACAGGGTGCGATATTGCTGCTGCTTTGCAAGAAATTGCGGGTGGACTTTTAAGCGGGAAACAAGAGATCACGACCACAAAACAGGAGTGGATCTATCATTCTACTGCGTGCCGCGCGGCTGTCAAGGCGGGTGACCGCAGCACGCCTGCGGAGCTTTTGGAGCTGGCAAAGCGCGTATTGAGTGATGAAGCCGTGCGTTACTGCCCACACGGTCGCCCCGTGTGTATTACCTGGTCGCAAGCGGATCTCGAGAAACAATTCGGACGGATTTGATATGGAAAAAATTTTTTTGCCAGTAATCGCCGGCCCGACCGCATCGGGAAAGACGGCGCTGTCCATTCGCTTGGCGCAGTGTTTGAACGGTGAAATTGTTTCCGCCGATTCTATGCAAGTGTATGACGGTTTGTATATTGGCACCGCGCGTCCCTTGGCGGATGAACAACAAGGTGTACCGCATCATTTGATGGGCTTTTTGCCGTTATCTCATGCGTTTAGTGTGGCGGAATACTGTGAGTTGGCGCACGGGACTATTGCGGATATCGTGTCCAGAGGGCGCACCCCGATTTTGTGCGGCGGTACGGGACTCTATATCCAAGCGGTGACAGAAAACCTTTCGTTTTCGCAAGAAGACCGCGGGGATAGACGCTTGCGCGAAGAATTGCAAAAACGTGTGGAGGCGGAAGGTGGTCAGGCTCTGCTTGATGAGCTGTCTGCCATTGACCCCGCAACAGCCGCAAGACTGCATCCCAACGATACGGGGCGTATCGTACGTGCACTCGAGCTTTATGCAGTGACAGGTCGCACGATGTCTGAGCAAAATGCGCTGTCCAGACAGGAAGCGTCGCCGTATGATGTGAGGATGATCGTTCTCGATGTGCGCAATCGAGACTTCTTATATGATCGTATTAATCGCCGCGTGGATATGATGCTTGATGACGGACTTTTGGAAGAGGCGACAGAAATTTTACGCTCGCCGTATGCGCCGACAGCAATGCAAGCCATTGGCTACAAAGAGCTGCGCGCATTCGTTGACGGACAGATATCGCTTTCAAAGGCGGTAGAAAACTTAAAACAGGGCACGCGCAGATATGCCAAGCGACAGCTCTCGTGGTTTCGGCGCATTCCTGACGCGGTGCACGTATATATTGACGACTATGCCGATGCCGATCAGTTGTTTTTGGCAGTAAAATCGGTGCTTTTAGATTGATTTTGGAGGTGATGAGGGTGGATGTTTTTCTCAAACGATTGGTCACGGTGACTTTCGCAGCTTTTTTGTGCGTTTACGTTGGTTATCAGATTTACCAGACCACCTACACCTCCGTTGAGGTGACCAACGCGGTCAGTCATACGGTGTATGATACTATTGAAGCGGAAGCGTTTGTCGTGCGCGACGAAACGGTCATTCACGCCAATTCTAACGGATATGTCTATTATACTCTGGAAAACGGTGACCGTATTTCCAAGGGCGGCAAAATTGCGCAGGTGTTTTCCGATGAATCCGATGCGCTGACCCATCAAAAGATCGAGCAACTCAATGACCAGATTGCAATCCTGCAAAATATCGAGTCGCAAGGTATGTATGACCGCACCAATTTGGAAGTGATCAACGATCAATTGTCTGCTGAGATCCAATCGCTTATTCTAGCTACACAAGAGCGTCACTATGAGGTGCTGGAAGACACGCGCTTTAACCTTTTCCAGTTGCTTTGCAAACGCCAGTTGACAACCGGGGAGATGACCTCTCTTTCGGATTCTATTACTGCCCTAAAAGCAAAGCGTCAAGAACTCAGCGCGATGTCAAGCGGCGCGGTTGCCACCATCAAATCACCTGTTGCAGGCTATTTTATCAGCAAGACCGACGGTATGGAACGGCTTGTTGATTACGATAAGGTGCTGTCAACAACACCTGAGCAGATTGAACAGGCATTAGCAACGCCCTCCAACGAATCGGCGTATACCGATTCTGTCGGAAAGGTTGCCGGCGATTATCAATGGTATCTATTGTGTCTGCTGGACCGCGAAGATACAGCAGGCATCGGTGTTGGCAAAAAATTGTCAGTAAAATTACCGTTTGTGTCTACCGAACCTATCCCTGTCACTGTTGCGGCGGTGAACAAGGATAGAGATGGACGTGCTGCTGTGGTTTTGCAGTGTGTCTATATGTCAAAAGAGCTTTCGTCTATGCGCCACGAGTCCATACAGATACATTTGCACTCTTACTCGGGACTTTACGTACAGGATTCTGCTTTGCAGTTTAACGAAAAGAACGAGCCCGGCGTCTTTGTGCGTATCGGTAACACCTGCGTGTTTCGTCGTGTTGAAGTGCTGTATCACAGCGAGAGCGGTAAGTATTCACTTTGTGCCCAAAAAGATGAGAGCGGGTATTTGAAGCTTTATGATGATGTCATCACCAAAGGGAAGGGATTGTACGATGGAAAGATCATTCGATGAGCGCGCGCAATCTGTGCTTGCCAATTTGCAGACGATCCGCATGCGCATCAATGAAGCTTGCTCGATTTGCGGGCGCTCTCCCGATGAAATCACGCTGATGGCGGTGACAAAGACCGTCCCCGCTGAGGTGATTCAGGTGGCACTCGACGCGGGTGTTACCGTTATGGGCGAAAATCGTGTGCAAGAGTTTCTGGGAAAACGCGATGCGCTGCAGTTGGCAAACACCGACGTGCATCTTATTGGTCATTTGCAGACGAACAAGGTCAAGCAGATCGTTGGAACGGTGTCGACTATCCAATCTGTCGACAGCCTGCGTTTGGCAGAAAAAATTGCCGAAGAATCCTGCAAGCAAGGCGTTGTCACTAATGTTTTGGTGGAAGTCAACGTGGGGGATGAGCTTTCGAAATCAGGGGTTTCGTTGTCGGAAGCAGAGTCACTTTTACGGCAGATCGCACCGCTTTCGGGAATTCGCGTGAGCGGATTGATGTGCATACCGCCGATTGCCCATACAAGCGAAGAAAAAAGACAGAATTTTTCACTTATGCACCAATTGTTTATTGACATTAGAGGCAAAAACATAGATAATGTATACATGGATATTCTCTCGATGGGAATGTCCGATGATTACTTTGAGGCTATTCTGGAGGGTGCCACTTTGATTCGTGTGGGATCGGCACTTTTCGGACACCGAACATAAAAGGAGGATTTTGTTATGAGTCTTAAAGATTGGATGTCCCGTGTGATGGGTTCCGAAGAGGATGACGAAGAAACTGAGATGGAGAACGAAAACGAGTCCATGGACTTCGTTTCCAAGCCCAGCCGCGAAAGCGAGCCCGCTCCGTCCACCCCCAAAAAAGGTAACAAGGTTGTGAATATTCACGCCACTGCGCAGCTGCAGGTGGTTTTGGTGAAGCCCGAGCGTTTCGAAGATGCCAGCACCGTGGCGGATCACCTGAATGCTAAACGCACGGTTGTGCTCAATCTTGAATCTGCCAACAAGGATGTTGCGCGCCGCATTTTGGACTTTTTGAGCGGTGTGGCGTATGCCAACGACGGTCAGATCAAAAAGGTTGCCAACTGCACCTTTATCATTACGCCCTATAATGTAGGTATTATGGGCGATCTGCTGGACGAGCTGGAGAACAATGGCCTCTATTTCTGATAACGCGCAAGCGGATCGCCTGCTGACCGCCAGATTGGATGATGTGATACGCCTGAGCGACAAATATGCGTGCCCGCGTTTTTTTGGCTTTTTGGACGAGCGTGAGCGTGCGGTTGCCGAGACCTATCTCAAGCGTCAAGATGCGATATTTCGCTTTTATGGCGGACATACAGAGGCTGAACGTGTGTTCGTCGGTGTGCTCCCTGCGTATTTCTCCGAGGATGATACCCTTTTTCCCATAACGCGTATGGCGTTCACTTTCCGCAAGGAAACAAAGCTGACACACCGCGATGTGCTTGGCACGTTACTTTCGGCAGGCGTCAAACGCGAGAAGGTAGGGGATATCCTTTGCGGTGATGGACTGGTCGTTGTGATGGTGGATGAAGAAATTGTTCCGTTTCTTTCTCAGCAGATCACACGTATTCGCGGTGAGGGCGTCAGCTGTATCGCGGATTATGACGGAGAGTTACCTGTTTTTCACAGATTCTCACCGATTAAAGGGACTGTCAGCGCGCCACGCCTTGACGCCGTTCTCAAGGTGCTTATCGGCACCTCTCGTGAAACGGCCGCTGAGCATATACGCGTTGGGCGTGTTTCGCTTAACCATACCCTGTGCACCTCCGTTTCACACACGGTGAACGAAGGTGACGTGGTGTCAGTTCGCGGCTTCGGACGCTATCGCATAGAACAAATCGGTGCGCAAACACAAAAAGGACGGCTTTGGTTATACGCCGTTCACTATATTTAACAAAAACGGAGTGTGCAAACAATGGAATTGCTGACTGCCAAACAGATTCGCGAGATTACATTTGAGCCTGCAAAACGCGGCCACTATGATGACGACGATGTTGACAATTTTGTCGACCGGTGCTCTTATACCGTCGAAGCTCTGCAAGCCAAGATCGATGAGCTCAACGGCAAGATGGAAGTGCTGGCTGACAAACTGATGGAGTATCGTAACGAAGAGGATAGCATTCGCACCGCTTTGCTTAATGCGCAGCGTATGGGCGATTCCATTGTCAGAGAAGCCAAGCAAAAGGCAGAGCTGATGCTTGAGGATGCGCAGATCAAAGCCGGCAAGATCCATGAAACTGCACGCCGCGAGATTGGCGATGAGGAGCTGGAACTGCAGCGTCTGCGCCAAGAGGTTTCTTCGTTTAAGAATCAGATGCTCGATATGTATCGTCGTCATCTGGCACTTATTGACCTGCTTCCCGAAGAAGAGCCTGCGCCTGCTGAGGAACAGCCCGAGGCGTCGGTTGAACCTGAACCCGAAGCAACTCCAGTCATAGAAGAGGCTCCCATTGTTGAGGATCCCGTCGTCGAGGAGCCTGTTGCCGAAGACGTTGAAGAGCCCGTAGAGGAGTCCCAAGAACCCGTTATCGAAGAGACTGCCGAAGAGGATGAGCCGTTGCTGGACTCTCTCTGGCAGCCCGATGAGAACTTTGCCCAAGAGGACCAAGAACTTGGAGATGACGAAGCCCCTGTTTCTCGCTTTGGAAACCTGAAATTCGGCAAGGACTATGAAGTGAACGGTCCGTTCCGCCGTCGCAAATAATCTTTGAGAGGAAATTCCCGCTCGTGAAACGGGCGGGAATGTTGTTAGTATATGATACTTTTTGTTTATCTTTTTATTGCTGCTGCTTTGGTTGGTGTTGATCAGCTGACCAAATATTGGGCAGTTATATATTTGAAAGACCAGCCCAATATTCAGATTTGGCCCAATGTTTTTGAACTGGAATATCGCGAAAACACCGGTGCTGCGTTCAGTCTTTTTAGAGATCACGTGTGGCTTCTCTCGATTGTTTCTGCCGTGATTCTTGCAGCCATTGTTGTTACGGTTGTGCGCATAAAGCTTCCCAACATTCGGTGGGTACGCATAGCGGCGCTGCTGATCGTGGCCGGTGGAGCCGGTAATCTCATCGATCGTGTGTTTCGCGGTTATGTGGTGGATTTTATCTCCGTAAAACTCATTGATTTTCCTGTGTTCAATGTTGCAGATTGTTTTGTTTGTATCGGCGCGTTTGTGTTGTTGATTTATGTTATATTTATTTATCGCGAGCCTGCAAAAACCGATACAAACGCATAAATGTGACAACTATGCCAGAGGAGCGGACAAATGACAACGACCAAGTTAACGATTTTGCCGCAGTTGGATGGGCAAAGGCTCGACAAATGCCTGCCCGATGCGTTGCAGTTGACGCGCTCTGCCGTTCAAAACTTGCTGGATACACAAATGGTGACTGTCAACGGTAAAGTCGCTTCGAAAAGCTATAAGGTGCATGCGGGCGAGGAAATCGTTGTCACTTTGCCTGATCCCGAGCCTTGTTCTGTAGAGCCTGAAAATATTCCGTTGGAAATAGTCTACGAGGACAGTGATTTGTTGGTTGTCAACAAGCCGAAAGGGATGGTTGTTCACCCTGCGGCAGGCAATCCCAACGGGACTTTGGTCAATGCGCTGCTTTATCATTGCCAAGGTTCACTTTCCGGCATCAACGGTGTGTTGCGACCGGGAATCGTGCATCGCATCGACAAGGACACCAGCGGCCTTTTGATCGTGGCCAAAAACGATATTGCGCATCAAGGACTTGCTGAGCAGATAAAGGTGCACACCTTTACACGCATATACGAAGCCGTTGCGTGTGGTCATTTGAAAACGCGAGAGGGAACGGTGCGTCAGCCGATCGGTCGTCACCCCACACAGCGCAAGAAAATGGCGGTTGTTGCCGGTGGTCGTGATGCCGTCACACATTTCACCGTGATTGAGGAATATCGAGGATATACCCACTTGAAACTGCAGCTTGAAACGGGTCGCACACACCAAATTCGTGTGCACATGTCGCATTTGGGGCATCCTTTGGCGGGTGATACCGTTTATGGCGCCGCCCCTGATAAGCGTTTGCAAGGTCAATGCTTGCACGCACGTGTTATTGGGTTTGTACATCCTGTGACAGGTGAGTATATGGAGTTTTCCAGCGACCTCCCCGCATATTTCCAAGAGTTTCTGACTGCTTTGTCAGAGTGATATATGTTCTGTAAAGGTGGATCGCTTTACGATGAATGTTCAAGTTGGAAACAAGTTGATTATGAAAAAGCCACATCCTTGTGGCGCAACGGAAATGCTTGTCCTGCGCGTTGGTATGGATTTTCGTGTTCGCTGTTTGAAATGCGGTCACGAAGTGATGGTGCCGCGCAACAAGATTGAAAAGAATATCAAGCAAATTGTCAGTCAAGACGAATAAAGGAGCGGTTTTGTGCTTAAGCAGCTGGAACAGGTTGAAAAACGCTATGCGGAAATTGAACATCGCTTGTGTGACCCGTCTGTTTTGGCTGACGTCGAGCAGTTTCGCCGTCTTTCAAAAGAAGGTGCTTCATTAGAGCCACTCGTTTCATTGTGCAGACGCTATCGTGCCGTGCTAAACAGGGTTTCCGAGGCCCAAGCGCTGCTCAGTTCCAAAGAAAATGCTGAACTGTGGGAATTGGCGGAGCAAGAGCTTTGCGAAGCACAAACCGAGTGCGAATCTTGTGAAAAAGAGTTGAAGGCAGCACTTGTGCCACAGGATCCCAACGATAACCGCAACGTGATTTTGGAGATCCGCGCAGGTGCAGGTGGCGAAGAGTCAGCTTTATTTGCTGCTTCACTCTTTCGTATGTATTCAATGTATGCAGAGGCGCAAGGGTTTTCCTGCGAAGTGTTAAGTGTCAACGCCACGGAACTCAAAGGTTACAAAGAGGTTTGTGCAATGATCTCGGGTCATGGTGCATACAGCCGATTTAAATATGAAAGCGGCGTGCACCGTGTGCAGCGCGTGCCCGAAACTGAATCCGGAGGGCGTATACACACTTCCACCGCAACGGTTGCGGTACTCCCCGAGGCGGAAGATGTGGAATTGGACATTTCGCCGTCCGATCTGCAAATTGACACTTTTCGCGCCAGTGGTGCAGGCGGTCAGCATATCAATAAGACCGAGTCTGCGATTCGCATTACGCACATTCCGACCGGAATGGTTGTGGAATGTCAGGACGAGCGCAGTCAGTTCAAAAACAAAGACAAAGCGATGCGCGTGTTGCGCTCACGCCTTTTGGAGGCAGAGCAAACCAAGCAGCAACAGGAGATTTCCGCTGACCGTAAAGCACAGGTTGGCAGCGGCAATCGTAACGAGCGCATTCGCACCTATAATTTTCCGCAAGGTCGCGTCACCGATCACCGTATCGGATTGACGCTTTACCGTATAGACGCGATTATGAATGGCGATCTGACCGAAATCATGGATGCTTTGGCAACGGCAGAACGCGCGCAAAAGTTAGGGGAGGGAGAAGGCGAATAATGGATACGCGTTTTCTCTCTGCCACAGAAACTGATTTGAATACTGCAGCAGCACTTCTTAAAAACGGCGAGTTGGTGGGCATTCCTACCGAAACCGTCTACGGCTTGGCGGCAAATGCGTTGGATAACGAGGCAGTTTCCCGCATTTTTGTTGCAAAAGGGCGACCGCAGGACAATCCGCTGATTGTCCATATCGCAGACGTGGATGTGTTACCCACACTGGTCACCTTCATTCCTGAAAAAGCAAAACAACTGGCACAGGCGTTTTGGCCGGGGCCTTTGACGATGATCTTTCCGAAGTCTGCGGTGATACCGCCTGCTGTGTCTGCCGGCTTATCGACGGTGGCGGTGCGTATGCCATCCCACCCGATTGCGCAGGAGCTTATACGTCGCAGCGGCTGTTCGCTTGCGGCACCTTCAGCCAACCGTTC
>SVOU01000059.1 GCA_015066215.1 Oscillospiraceae bacterium
ATGCGTTTTCGCTGGTTCAAATGGGTGTTTTCCCCTTTGCTGTGCATATCTCTTCCGGTTGCCGCTTGGCAATTATTATTGCCACAAATCGCCTTTCAATCACAATGGTTGCGTATAGCGCTGACAGGTATTTCTACCGTTATCGCTTATCTGCTACTGTCTTTGCTCACAAAATGTCTTTCACTCGACGATTTCAGGCGCGCAAAAACCGTCAGCACATTGGCAAAAGCTTGACAAAAAACCGCTCTCCGTTTTCACGGTGAGCGGTTTTTCGTTTAGTCCTTAGTACCGGTATGGGTATTGTTTTTGTCGCGAAACAGCAGAGAAATACACCAGATACCCGCCAGTGCCACCAGTGTGTAGATGATACGGCTGATGAGGCTGTCCTGCCCACCGCAAATCCACGCCACGGTATCGAATTGGAACAAACCGATACCGCCCCAGTTCAAAGCACCGACAATGACCAAGATCAAGGCAATGATATCCATTCGGGGTCACTCTCCTTTTAGGTTTATCTGACGAACCCAACAGTAGTATAAACCGCACGTGCCATCAATATACTCAGCCAAAAACATTTTTCTCTCTTTTCAGAAAATGCGTACAGAAGTATTGGTTTTTTCAAGAAAATGTGGTAAACTGTTAATAATCGTACATAGGAGAGCTATGATATGAAAAAATTGTTGCGTCTTTTGAAAAATTATAAAAAAGAATGTGTCCTCGCCCCCCTTTTCAAAATGCTGGAGGCTTTATTTGAGTTGTTCGTTCCGCTGGTGATGGCGGCGATTATTGACACAGGCGTCGAATACGGCGACACGCCCTTTATTGCCAAATGCGCTGTCTTATTGGTTGCTTTGGGTGTTATCGGGCTTGTTTGCTCGTTGACTGCGCAGTATTTTTCGGCGCGGGCAGCGGTTGGATTCGCCGCCAAAATCCGCCACGCGTTGTTCTCTCACATTCAGGAGTTGTCCTATAGCGATCTCGACGGGCTTGGCACTTCTACAATGATCAACCGCTTAACGAGTGACGTCAACCAGGTACAAAACGGCGTCAATCTGGTGCTACGCTTGGCTATGCGCTCGCCATTCGTGGTGTTTGGCGCGATGATTATGGCTTTTACGGTGGACGTGCAGGGCGCACTCACGTTTGTGGTCGTCATACCGCTCCTGGCTATCGTGGTATTCGGCGTGATGTTAGCCACCATCCCGCTTTTTAAGAAAGTTCAGGGAAAACTGGATATCGTTATGCGTCGCACGCGTGAAAATCTCACGGGCGTGCGCGTAATTCGCGCGTTCCATCAAGAAGAAGCGCAGACCGAAGCCTTTGCCGAAGATACCAAAGGGCTACTCAAGGCGCAGGTCTTTACAGGTCGCATCACCGCGTTGATGAACCCGCTCACGGTGGTGATCGTCAACGCAGGTATCTTGGCTCTGCTTTGGACAGGCGCAGTCAAGGTCGACGGCGGCATCTTGACCGCGGGCGCAGTCATCGCGCTTGTCAACTATATGTCGCAAATCCTGATCGAGTTGGTGAAACTTGCCAACCTCATCATCACCGTCACCAAGGCTTGGGCGTGCGGTGACCGTATCCAAGCCGTTTTGGACAAGTCCTCATCAATGCCCGTTGAAAACGCACCTGCTTGCGTTGGTGACGGCACCGTCACTTTTGAAAACGCATCTCTCACCTATCCCAACGCCGCCGAGCAAACACTCTATCCGTTTTCACTTACCGTCAAAGCGGGCGAAACGGTCGGCATTATCGGCGGTACGGGTTCAGGTAAGAGTTCGCTTGTCAACCTTATTCCGCGTCTGTACGACGCCACGAGCGGCCGCGTTGTGGTCAACGGTACCGACGTGCGCAAACAGGATGTAAAAACCTTGCGCGATATGATCGGCATCGTCCCCCAGCACGCCGCGCTCTTGAAAGGCACCGTCCGCAGCAATCTGCTTTGGGGCAATCCCGACGCCAATGACGAACAGCTGTGGAACGCCTTGGAAATGGCACAGGCAAAAGAGTTCGTCGCCGAAAAAGACGGCGGCTTGGACGCGCCCGTCTCCCAAGGTGGCAAAAACTTCTCGGGTGGACAACGACAACGCCTGACTATTGCACGCGCGTTAGTCAGACAGCCGCGTATTCTCATATTGGACGACGCTTCATCGGCGCTCGACTATATGACCGATGCCGCTTTGCGCAAAGCTATTGCCGCACTCACCCCGCGTCCGACCACCTTTATTGTATCCCAGCGCACCGCTTCTTTGCAAAACGCCGATAAAATCGTCGTTTTGGAAGACGGCGAAGTGGTGGCTGTCGGCGTGCATAAAGAGTTGTTGCAAACCTGCGACGTATATCGCGAGATCCATCTCTCGCAATATCCCGAGGAGGTGACGGAATGAAAAAACTACCCACTGCTGATTTGCGTGCCGTTTTGCGCTATATCCGCCCCTATACGGGTCATTTGATCCTCTCCGTCATCTTTGCGTTCATTATGGTTTATGAGACGCTGCACGTCCCCTCTCTGATTGGCGACGCCATTGACCTGATGCTTCCCGAAAAGACCGATTTTTCCGCCGTTATGACCATTCTCCTGGAAATGGTCGTCTATATTGTGTTGTCCGCCGTTTCGCAGTGGCTGCTATCCTTGTGCAACAACCACATCGCCTATCGTGTGGTGCAAAATATGCGCAAAGAAGCCTTTGACAAACTGCAAAAGCTGCCTCTTGGCTATTTGGATAAGCACCCTTATGGCGAGGTCGTCAGCCGCATTATCACCGACGTCGATCAGTTCTCTGACGGACTGCTGATGGGTTTCACACAGTTGCTCACGGGTGTGATGACCATTATCGGCACGTTGGTATTTATGTTTATGATGAGTCCCGCCGTTGCCACGGTGGTGGTATTCGTCACGCCGCTATCCCTTTTCACAGCAGCGTTTATCGCCAAGCGTTCCTATGCTTTGTTCCACAAACAAGCCGAGGTGCGCGGTGAGCAAACCGCCTATATCGAGGAAATGATCGGGCAGCAAAAGACGACCAAGGCGTTCGGGCGTGAACAGGAAGCGGTTGCACAATTTGACGAGATCAACCGCGAATTGGAAACCTGTTCGCGAAAAGCTGTGTTCTTTTCCTCTACCACCAACCCCTCCACCCGTTTTGTCAACAGCTTGGTCTATGCGGGCGTGGGCGTTTTCGGCGCGATTGCCGCCATCAACGGCAGGTTATCGGTCGGTCAGCTCTCCTGCTTTTTGAGTTATGCCAACCAGTATACCAAACCTTTTAACGAGATATCGGCCGTTGTCACCGAACTGCAAAACTCGTTAGCGTGCGCCGCGCGCGTGCTGGAATTTATCAACGAAAAGCCTCTGCCGCCCGATGCCGCAGACGCGGTTTCGCTGGACGATCCGCAAGGACACATCGTGCTGTCAAACGTATCCTTCTCCTACTCCCCCGACCGTCCGCTTATTCAAAACGTGAACTTGGAAGTCAAACCCAGCCAGCGCATTGCGATCGTCGGTCCTACGGGTTGCGGAAAGACAACGCTTATCAACCTTTTGATGCGGTTTTATGACGTGGATGACGGCAATATTTCTATCGACGGTATCGATATCCGCAAGCTCACCACACGCAGTCTGCGCAAAGGCTACGGTATGGTGTTGCAGGAAACGTGGCTCAAAAGCGGTACGATTCGTGAAAACTTGGCGATGGGACGCCCCGATGCGAGCGGCGATGAGATTGTCGCCGCCGCCAAAGCGGCGCACGCGCACAGCTTTATTCGCCGTTTGCCAAACGGCTATGACACCGTCATTGCCGAAGATGGCGGCGGACTGTCGCAAGGGCAAAAACAGCTTTTGTGCATTGCACGCGTGATGCTGTGCCAGCCGCCGATGCTCATTCTCGATGAGGCGACCTCCTCCATTGATACCCGTACCGAGATCAAGATTCAAAAGGCCTTTGCCACTTTGATGAAAGGGCGCACCACGTTTATCGTGGCGCACCGTCTGTCTACCATTCTCGAAGCGGATTGCATTTTGGTTATGCGCGACGGTAATATTATTGAACAAGGAACGCACAAAGAGCTGCTTGCCGCCAATGGCTTCTACACGCAACTGTATAACAGCCAGTTTGCGCACTAAACTTGCGTTTTTGATTTGCTTGTGCTATACTGACTGTATGAACAAAAAGAAAGTGAAGTGTCCTTATGCATATTCAAGAATCCGGCGAAATGTATTTGGAAACCATTTTACTCCTGTCCAAAGAGCGCGCTCAGGTGCGCGCGATTGACGTGGGTGAATATATGGGCTTTTCCAAGCCCAGCGTCAGCCGCGCTATCGGACTTCTCAAAAACGGCGGCTACGTGACCGCTGACGAGAACGGCTCACTCTCGCTGACCGAGGAAGGCATTGAGATCGCCGAAAAGATTTACGAGCGGCACCAGCTTCTCTCGCGCTTTTTGATGAAGCTGGGTGTGGATGCCGAAACCGCCTCAAATGACGCCTGCAAAATGGAGCACGTCATCAGCGACGTCTCTTTTGAAGCGATCAAGCATGAAATGATGAAGTAACACATAATAAAAAAGCAGCACCCGGCGGGTGCTGCTTTTTTATTTGTTCATATACTTTCCCACTGTTCTCCATGCACCAATCAGTCTATCCACACTCCAACCGGCATTGGCCGGAGAGGTGGATGGCAAACAGATAGCATCGAGACCGATAGTATCTCGAATATATTTGTCATAATACTTTTCGGCCGTTTTGCCGTTTACAAAAATCTGACAAATATTCGCCGTTTTAAGGATCGGCACGAGATCATTGGCGACAACATTTTTAATGGAGCTGTCCGAACTACCGCTAATATCGCAAGAAGCGATCACGTCCCACAACGCAATATGATTTTCAAGCAGAAAGCGGCGTTTCTCGGCAATCGTCAGCGGCGTATCGCTTTCCATCACGGCAGAAATCACTTTCCAGAATCGATTCTGAGGATGACCGTAGAAAAACAGCTGCTCACGGGATTTCACGGAAGGAAAACTGCCGAGAATCAGCACTTTCGAGTGCTCGTCGTATAAAGGCGGAAATGGATGTTGCGGCATAACAGCACCTTCCTTTACAGATTGGATTTCATTGTCCAGAAGTCCGTAGGCTCCTCATTACACCTCTATCACCATACCGTCGTACGAAACCTCGAACCCACGATCTGCCGCGATTTTCACAAAATCGTCATACAAAACGCTTTTTCCGTTATGGGAGAAGTGATTTAAGATAAATTTGGTTTTGTCGTCTGCCACGCCGATGCGAAACAGCTCCTTGCGCAATTCCACGCATCTGTCCAACGTCAAATGCCCCACATACGTGGCATTTCCGCAAGCCTCGGTACAATCCAGTGAAATTAAATTTATTGGTTTTTTGACACCTTTTAGGTAGGTCATACTTTCTTCGGGATATTCGCTGGTATCGTTGGAATAGAACACGGTCTTCCCATCTTTTTCAATCAGATATACAACCGGAGAGGATTCCGGCGCGTGGGCGGCTCGTAATGCAGTGATTTTATACCCTTCCACGTCAAATGGCTTAAACAACGGTATCTGATTCACCAAAATATCCGCATCTGATATATTATACCGATTTTTCACTTCACTAATCATAGAAAAGCCGGACTCGTCGGAATAAAAGGTTAGCGGTTTTCGTTCTTTAAGATGGGCAAACCCATTTTTCCGCATTTCCAAATCTTCCGGGTATAAGTGATCAGAATGAGAATGCGTGATCAGGCAGTTTTTGATATTTGACAGTGGCACGTCATATTGCAGAAAATGCATATACGTATCCGCCGGAAAATCAATCAGAAGGCAATCATCGATCAGCGCTTGGCTTCTTGTTCTAATGTTTTTGCCACCCACCAATCTTGTTTTTTGGCAAGTTTCGCAATCACAAAAAATAGCAGGGATCCCCTCTGCAGCAGCTGTACCCAAATATTGTACTTTCATCATCTCTTCCTCCAATCTTGACTTGTATTTAGTGTACCATATTTTCGTATTCATTTCAAGAATGATAATTTGTTCAAAAGTGCGAGACCAAGTAATGAATTTTTCCATACATTCACACGTTTACAAAAAACAAAAAGCACCCGCTTGATTGGGGTGCTTTTTGTTTTGGCGGAGAAGGAGGGACTTGAACCCTCGCGCCGGTTACCCGACCTACGCCCTTAGCAGGGGCGCCTCGTCACCAACTTGAGTACTTCTCCGTGTCCAAAAGTCGCGTGCGGTGAGCAGGCGATTTTGGTATGCAATTTTGGGAAAAATGTGGCGGAGAGAGTGGGATTCGAACCCACGGCTCATTGCTGAGTCACCGGTTTTCAAGACCGGCTCCTTAAACCGCTCGGACATCTCTCCGGATCTGCGATACGAGTAGTATGTTATCACAGTTTCATCAGTTTGTCAATAGATAACCTTTAATTTTCCCACACAAAAAAAGCCGACCTTGCAGTCGTACAAGGTCGGCTTTTACATTATTCGGCAGGAGTTTCTTCTTTTTCGGCATCCATCATCTGTTTGAACGCCTCCGCTTCCATCTTCTCGTGTTCGATCAGGTAAGCGGCCACTTGATGAAGCTTATCCATATGCGTAGTCAGCAGGGTTTCGGTATCCTTGTAGCAATTTTGGATGATCTGATTGATCTCTGCGTCGATCTGTGCGGCGATCTCCTCGGAATAGTTACGGGTGTGACCAAAGTCACGACCAAGGAACACCTCGTTGCCCGCAGAGGAACCATACAGGATAGGCCCAAGCTTCTCGCTCATACCGTATTTGGTGACCATCTGACGCGCCATTTCCGTCGCGCGCTCAATATCGTTGGAAGCGCCTGTGCAGATATCATCCAGAACCAAAGCCTCCGCAGAACGACCTGCCAACAGTACGGTAATGCTTTCCAGCATCTCCTTGCGGGACATATGCGTCTTATCCTGCGTGGGCAGGTTCATCGTGAAGCCTGCGGCACGACCGCGCGGGATGATGGAAATCAGGTGGACGGGATCCTGCGTCGGGCAGAAATAACTGACGACCGCGTGACCCGCCTCGTGATAAGCGGTGATCTTCTTATCATAATCCGAAATAACGTGGCTACGTTTTTCAGTACCCACCACCACCTTGATGGTTGCCTCTTCGATTTCGGGCATCGTAATGGAGTGATAATTCTTGCGTGCAGCCAACAACGCCGCCTCGTTGAGTAGGTTTTCAAGATCTGCACCCGTGAAGCCGGCGGTGGACTTGGCGATGACCGCCAGATCCACATCGGGAGCGAGCGGTTTACCCTTGGCGTGCACCTTGAGGATCGCCTCGCGACCCTTGATGTCGGGATAGTTGACCACAACCTGACGGTCGAAACGACCGGGACGCATCAGTGCGGGATCAAGAATATCGGGGCGGTTGGTGGCGGCGATCATAATCACGCCTTCGTTCACGCCAAAGCCGTCCATCTCGACCAGCAACTGGTTGAGAGTCTGCTCACGCTCGTCGTGACCGCCGCCCAAGCCTGCACCGCGCTGGCGACCGACGGCGTCGATCTCGTCGATGAATATGATGCACGGAGCGCTCTTTTTCGCCTGATCAAACAGGTCGCGCACACGGGAAGCACCGACACCGACGTACATTTCCACGAAATCAGAGCCCGAAATGGAGAAAAACGGCACACCCGCCTCACCCGCAACGGCGCGGGCAAGCAGAGTCTTACCGGTACCCGGAGGGCCCACCAACAAAACGCCCTTGGGCACGCGTGCGCCCAGTTCTTTATACTTTTTGGGGGATTTGAGGAATTCCACGATCTCCGCGAGTTCCTCTTTTTCCTCATCAGCACCCGCCACATCAGCAAAGGTTGTCTTGCGCTTGTCATCGGCTTGCTGCTTAACGCGGGCTTTGCCGAAATTCATAGCGCCGCCGCCCATCGAATTGATAGAACGGCGCATCATTGTCCAGCCAAAGATCAACAGTCCGACCATCAGCAATGCGGGCAGCAGGCTGAGGATCACAGACATAAAGTTGCTGGCGGGTTCGACGTCAAATTTGATGCCGCTTGACACACGATACGGATCAATATCCGTTAGGAAAAGGTTCACATCGGGAACGGTATAGACGATAACGTCTTTTTCGTCAAGTTTGCCGTCCTTGTTGACGTCCTCGCGGAACTGCTCTTTGAGCAGGATCTGCACTTTTCCCGTACCTAAGTCGAGATAGCAGCTTTCGACCTTTTCTTCCTTGAAAAGCAGATAATAGTCCGAATACGGACGGTCATCCTCTGTCGAAAACACATCGCCGCCCCACATAAAGGAAAACAGCAGAATCACGATGACAGGGACAAGCAAGAACAATACGACGTTGCGTACGGTTCTGTTGGGACTGTTTTGCGGTTCCAAATCATTCAACTCCTAACATAAAACAGGCTTCGCTGTTATTAGCTGTAATACTCGGGCTTGAGCACACCGATGTACGGCAGGTTGCGGTATTGCTCCGCATAGTCCAAGCCGTAACCCACGATAAACTTATTCGGGATGACCGTGCCGACGTAATCGGCATAGATATCCGTCTTACGGCGTTCAGGCTTATCCAAAAGTGTTGCAATACGGATGGACGCAGGACCGCGCGCGGTAAGCAGCTTTTTAAGATAGCTCAGCGTGACACCCGAGTCCAGAATATCCTCGACAATGATGATATCGCGGCCCGCGATCTGGCAATCCAGATCCTTTTTCACACAAACCTCACCCGACGTGGACATGCCGTTGCCATAGCTTGACACCGCCATAAACTCCACCGAACAAGGGATATTCAACTGACGCGCCAAATCTGCCATAAACACGAAGGAGCCTTTGAGCACCGCAATCAGCAGCACTTCTTTTCCTGCGTAATCGCGCTCAATTTCTCGGGCAATGCGTTGGCACATAGCAGCCAGATCTTCTTCACTATACAGGATTTCCAGTATGTGCTCATGTATACCGTTCATTTTTTACATCCTTTCCATTATGTCGACAGGAGCAAAGACACCCACCGTTTTTGTGTTTTCAGTTATTTTCACGCGCTCATCACAGGTGATGCCCGCGAGCAATACAATTCCCTTCTCATCACGCAATACAGGCACAGCTTCCCGCTCGGAAACAGGGATATGCTGTTCGTTGTATAGCTTTTTGAGCGTCTTACTGCATTGGCGGAAAGGCAAACGGATGCAGTCGGCGTCCTGACGCACGGTCAGTCGCAGTGACCCGCTTATTCTATCACAATCCCATGCATAAAGTAAGACATTTTTGTGAACATTCTGTATTTTTTTATATTCCTCAGCAGAAATCCGCTTGTACACATACGCTTTTCCTGCAAAGTGATAGGTTTCTTCTCTCAAAAGCGCTTGTGGGGACTGTTCTGTCGGTTCTGACGGCAAGACTATCTGAATGTCTCTGCGGGATACCACCACCGTAAAGCCGCCCTGTAAGCAAACGCTTCCGCACGCCGCGAGCGCTTGTTCCAGCCGTGCGACATCATCATAGGACAGCACCGTTTCGGCAAGCATCATCTGCCAGACGCGCCCGCGAAGCGCAGGCGGCACAGCGCGCATATCAGACAGCGCATAGCGTCCGTACTTATCCGTTTTTAAGCTTGTAAATACTTGCTCGGCAAGTGTATTCAGATAAGCGTTATCCTGTGCACAAAGACTCACGAGCCGCTTTGTTGCCGCTTCCAGCGATGGATTGAGCGCGTGCAAGGCGGGCAACACCTCGTGGCGAATGCGGTTGCGCGCATAGCGCACGTCGGCGTTGGTGCTGTCGGTGACAAAACTCAGCGCGTGTGAACGACAATACGCCTCGACCTCTTCCCTGCTGCAATCGATCAGCGGGCGGATGATACCGTCACGGCAAGGAGCGATGCCTGTGAGTCCTTGAAGACCGCAACCCCTTGTCAAATGCATCAACAGCGTTTCCGTATTGTCGGTG
>SVOU01000060.1 GCA_015066215.1 Oscillospiraceae bacterium
GTTTACGAGTTCAAATATGATATTAATGCCACGACGGGCGAGATCATCAAGTTCAAAAAAGAGTTGGATGACAAGGACGTTGAAAAACCCGATAATGAACAAAAACCCACCCAACAGCTTCCCGCGGAGGCAGTTGGTGAAGCCGCCGCCAAGCAGGCTGCTTTTGCCCACGCCAACGTGAATGAGGCGGATGTGGTCGGCTATAAGTGCAAGGTCGATGAAGACGATGGCAAATGGGTCTATGAGATCGAATTTGTGAGCGGCAACTATGAATACGAGTATGAAATTGATGCGCTCACGGGTGTGGTAGTTGACTATGACCGCGAATATGATGACGACGTTAAGGCACCCGCAAATCAGACGAAGCCCGAAAAGCCCGTTGTGACCGTCGATGAAAAGACCGCGAAACAAGCGGCATTTGCCCACGCGGGCGTAAACGAAGCAGACGTGGTTGGTTGCAAGTGTAAGCTTGACGAGGACGATGGCAAGTGGGTTTATGAGATCGAATTTGTCTGCGGCGGCTATGAATACAGCTATGAGATCGACGCGCAAACGGGTGCGGTGATCGAACACGAGCACGAGCAAGACGACGATGCAAAAGCCCCGCCTGCAGCAGCGCAGACGCAACCGTCACAGACACAGCCCTCTGAACCGCCCAAGATGAACAAGGACGACGCCAAACAGACGGCACTTGACCACGCCGGCGTGAAAGAGGAGCAGACACAAAATCATCGCTGTGAGCTTGACGAAGAAGGCAATAAGCCCGTCTACGAGGTCGAGTTCAAGCACGGCGACTATGAATACGAGTACAAGATCGATGCCCACACGGGAGAGATCGTTCACTCGGAAAAGGATTTTCATCGCTGATCAATAAGAAAGAGCCTTTCCCTTTTGGGAAAGGCTCTTTTTGTTATACAGTTGTTTATTCCACAGAGAGAATATAGTAGTAAACGGGTTGACCGCCGGGGAGGACGGCAACTTCAATATCCTTGCCGACCTTATCCTGCACGGCTGCGCACATTTCCTCTGCCTGTGCCTCGGTCACGTCTTCGCCATAGAAAATGGTGATGAGACTGGTGTCCATATTGAGCGCGCGGCGGGTGGAAAGGAGATTTTTCGCCACTTTTCTGACGCTGTGACGCATATCGTCACCGGCATAGGTGACCTTGCCGTTTTCCAGTACGAGAATCTGTCCTTGCTTGATGGCTTTGCCGTTATATTCACTGTCGCGGGCGGCAAAGGTGACCTGACCTGTATAGACGTTGTCGGCGGCTTTCATCATGCTGAGCAGATTGTCTTTGACCGATTGACCGGGGTCAAACGCCAGCATCGCGGAGATGCCTTGCGGCACGGCGCGGGTGGGCAATACGTGCACCTCGCGGTCTGCGAGCGGCACTGCCTGCTCGGCAGCAAGGATGATATTTTTGTTGTTGGGCAACACGTAGACGACCTTCGCGGGGGTTGCTTGGATTGCCTGCAAAATATCGTCGGTGGAAGGGTTCATCGTCTGACCGCCCGACACCACGTGCAGAGCACCCAGATCGTGGAACATCGAGATAAGTCCCTCGCCTGCGGCAACAGCCACAAAGCCAAACTCCTCCTCGGGCTCCACACGCTCCAAGCCGGAAGCAGCGGCGGGGGCTTCTTCCACCCAGCCGGCATTTTCGTGCTGGATACGCATATTTTCTACCTTGACGGTTTCAAACTGACCGTATTTCACAGCCTCGGACAACGCTTTGCCGGGGTCATTGGTATGCACGTGGACTTTGATGATATCCTCGTCATCCACCACCACAACGCAGTCGCCGATCGTTTCGAGGAAGATGCGCAGACGGGAGGGGGCGCGGGTGTTGCCCTTTTCGCGGGCAACGATAAATTCGGTGCAATAGGTGAAGGTGATCTCGGCATCAAAAGATGCCGCAGCATTGGTAGATTTGACGGGCTCTTTGGCGGCTTCCTGTTCGGAAAGCTCCACCACCGCGCCGCCGGCGAACACGTCGCGCATCGCTTGGGCGATAACGAGGAAGCCCATACCGCCCGCATCCACCACGCCTGCTTTTTTCAGTGCGGGCAGAAGCTCGGGGGTGCGTTGCAGGGAAGCGACGGCCTCGTCACAGATAACAGACCAGACGGTCAGCGCATCGGCAGAGGGGTTCTTTTTGGCAAAATCCTTACCTTTTTCCGCGGCCTCGCGGGAAACGGTGAGAATAGTACCCTCGGTGGGTTTCATAACGGCTTTATAAGCGGCGGCAACGCCCAAACCGAGCGCTTCGGCAAGGTCGGCACCGTTGGCAGTTTCTTTGCCTTTAAGTCCCTTGGAGAAGCCGCGGAACAACAGCGAAAGAATAACGCCCGAGTTACCGCGTGCGCCGCGCAGCATAGCAGAAGCGGCGGCGTCGGCAACCTGTGTCACGGTGGGGTTGGACATACGTGCCAATTCGCGACGGGCGGCAGAAATGGTCATAGACATATTCGTACCGGTGTCACCGTCGGGAACGGGGAAAACGTTCAGTTCATCCACTTCCCGCTTTTTGGCGGAAAGTGTGTTGGACGCCGAAACAATGGCGTCCCGCAAAAGATTACCTTGAATCACAATATGCACTCCTTTGTGTCGGAACGGCGTTTGGCGTTATTCCTGTTTCATTTCGTCAACGTAAATGTTGACCTTTTTGACCGAGAAGCCGGTGGCTTCTTCAACAGTATAGCGGACTTTGTTGACGATGCTGCGGGCGATAGCGGCAATATTCATGCCGTACACCACGGAAATGTGCAAGTCGATGACCAGACGGCCGCCCTCGGTATGCACGCGCACACCTTGGTCTGCAAAAGAGCGGCGAGAAAACATCGAGCGCAGACCTTGCTTTGCACCGCTCTTGGTCATACCTGCCACGCCGTAGCAAGAGGATGCGGCTGTGCCGACAAGGTAGGCAAAGTAGTCTTGCGAAAGCTCAATAGTGCCCAGATGATTTTCAATGGTGATCATAATATCCACACGCCTTTCTGTCATTGGATATCCCAGTTGCCCAACCCGTAGTAAGGATCCAGCACCGAGGGGGTTATATGCCGGTAGGACCGCTTGAAAGCGGCCATACCCTTTTGCCAATTAAGAGGAATAAAGGGCAGCTTCTGTTGGAAAACATCCAGAAACTCTGCCAGTGAAACGGTGCCCTTGCGGTACCGCGTATAGTAAACAGCTACCGTGCTTTCGGTATCAATACCGAAGGACGCGCCGCCATCTTCTGTGAAGAAACAGGCGAGGCTGCCGTCTGCGGGCAGACGGACTTCGCCAAGATAGAGGTCGTATTTGCCGTCTTTTACCTTTTTGAGATAAGCGGAGAAGGGCTGCGGGTCAAGGGTGACGGTGATGCCGACCGATGCCAGCTGCAATTGCAGCAGCGAGGCGGTGGTCACCCGAAACGCGTTGTCGCTGTTAAAAAGCAGGGTAAGCGAAAGGGTTTTCGGGCGTCTGACGTCGGTTTGGAGCCCTGTTTTGTAGCCGTCTGCCGAGAGCAAGGCTTTCGCGGCAGCGGTGTCGGAAGTGGGGGACGAAAGCGAGAGGTCCGCGGCAGCCAGTCCACTCCAAAGCGGATGAAACGGCGCCGAAGCACTGCGTGCATAGCCGCTGTGTCCCTCAACGGCAAGCGTGTCACGGTCGACCGCCAGCGAAACGGCTTGGCGAACTGACTCCGTCAGCGCATTGCGCTTGTCATTGACGCCGAGAAAGATCAGGTAAGGAATATCTACCGCTGTCGTTGCAGCGGTGGTGTACGGTACGTTGCCGCCGTACAGGTCGCTGAACAGGTAGCCGATCGTGCCGTTTTCCAGCGCGTGCACCTGTGCATTGATATCCGAAACCGACACCAATTTTACGGTGGTGATCACGGGTGTTTGTCCCGCGTGGGGATTGACGGTGAGCAGATTCTTTTCGGACAGGTGATACAGTCCGCTGCCCAGCGGCGCTTCGCCCGCCTTTTCGGTGGCACCCGATTTTTTGATAATGGGAAAGCTCAGACAGGCGTCGAAACCGATATCGGGATCTTCCAGCGTAAACCGTATCTCTTTGCCTTTGTTGGCGGAAGCTGCCGAGCGGAAATTTTGCAACAGGGTGGCAAAGTTGTCGGATTTTTTAGCTTTTTTGAAGGATTCCACCACGTCGTTGGCGGTGACGGCAGAGCCGTCGGAGAATTTGGCACCCTCGCGCAAGGTGACCGTCACCGTGGTGCCGTCTGCCACCCACTTGGCGGCGAGAGCGGGCTTGGCGGTGAGCGTATCGTCTATGCGGGACAGCCCCTCATAAAGCAACGGTGCCAATTCCAAGTTGGAGCGGCTTTTGGTCACAAAGGGATTGAGCGTGTCCTCGCCGTTATAGCGCAACGAAACGGTGGTCACGGGACCGTCGGTTTGGACGGGGCGGGTGGTGGAAGTGGTCGGTGTTTGCGGCTGGTCGGGGGTGTCCATCTGACAACCGCCGAGGCAACAAACCAGCAAACAGAGGGAAAGCCAGAGGACAAGAGATGTTTTTACACCGCCCACGGCGCACCCTCCTTTTTGACACTATATATCTATTATAGCACGAGATGTAAAAATAATCAACACAAAATAATTTATCAGGAAAAATACGGTAAGTTAGATAATAATTGCCATGAAATTGCCTTGTAAAATGTGAAAAGATGGTTGTCAGATGTGGCAATTTGGTGTATAATGAAAAAGATTATGAAGAAGGGAGGAGCGGGCGTGAAAGACTTTGCGTTTCACTATTTGGACAACAGTGCCACCACCAACGTCTGCGCGCAGGCGGCGGCTGCGGCAACGGCGGCGATGACGCAGCATTTCGGCAACCCCTCCTCTTTGCATACGCTGGGCTTTGAAGCGGAGCAGCAGCTGCTCGACGCGCGCAAAGCGGTGGCGGGACTGCTCAAAGCCAAGACTGAGGAGATTATTTTCACCTCGGGCGGCACCGAAGCGAACAATTTGGCGTTGTTTGGTTGCGCACGGGCGCAAAAACGGCGCGGACAACATATTATTACCACTGCTGTGGAGCATCCGTCGGTGGCGGTGCCGCTTGAACAATTGGAAAAAGAAGGGTTTACAGTCACCCGCCTGATGCCCGATGAACACGGTATGATCACCGCCGCACAGGTGGCAGAAGCCTGCCGTACCGATACGGTTTTGGTCAGCGTGATGCTGGTCAACAACGAAACGGGCGCACGTTTCCCGATCGAGGAGATGGTGTCTGCTGTCAGACGGCGGTCACCTTTGGCAAAGTTTCACACCGACGCCGTACAGGCGGCGGGGCGGCTTTTGCTGTCCGTGGACAAGCTGGGGGTGGATATGCTCACACTCAGCGGTCATAAGTTTCACGCGCCTAAAGGCAGCGGTGCTTTGTATTGCCGCGCAGATTGCCGCCTTTTGCCGCATATTGTGGGCGGCGGTCAGCAACAGCAACGCCGCTCGGGCACCGAGGCGATGCCTGCGTGGGTGGCACTTGGCGAGGCGGTACGGCAGTTGCCGACACCTGCTACACAAAACGAGCACTATTCCCGCTTGGCCGAGCGACTTATGGAAAAACTGGCAGACCTGCCTGACGTGCGCTGGCACCGACCGGCAACGGCGGTTCCGTATATTCTCCACTTCTCGGTGATGGGCCTGCGCAGCGAAACGCTGTTGCACTTTTTGGCACAGCGACAGGTGTTCGTGTCCAGCGGCTCGGCGTGTGCCAAAGGCAAACGCAGTCCCGTTTTGACGGCGATGGGCTTGTCCGAGCGAGAATCGGACAGCAGTATTCGCGTGAGCCTGTCCCGCTATAACGATGAAAACGATATTGATGCCCTGGCAGAGGGCTTGTTTGCGGCGGTAGCCACCTTACAGCATCGCCGATAACCCAAAGGAGGTAGCAATTATGGCTTTTTCCGCTCCCCAACCTCACGATGACGATATGAAAAACCAAATGGAGGTCTTGCGCCTGTCCGAGCAGTACCGTGTCAGCGGCTTGGATACGCCTGCTGCGCCGACAGCACCGCAAGCGGTGACGCCCCCCGACGAAAAAGACCGTCCCAAGGGCGGCTTTGGTACCAAATGCAAGCGGTTGGCACTGTCGATTATCCCCGTCGCGGGAGATGACAGCCGCGAGATTTTTCGCAAGGTGCTGTTTTTGGTGTCATTGCTGGTGCTGATTTTCTCGGTGGGCTATATCCTCAACGAGAACGTGATCGCGCCTGCGGTGTATAATGCCCAAAATGAAGCACTCAAAGAGATGTACAACCCCAAAGAGCCTGTGGATTTGACCGAAGAAGAGCAGGCGTTTGACTATCCTGAGGGAATGCAGGAGTCCTTCAAAAAACTCTATTTCCTCAATCAGGATCTTTACGGTTGGCTCAATTTCACCGCCACCAACTCGACACCGTGGTTGACGATTGATTATCCCGTGATGCATGCCGCGGATAACGACTACTATCTCACACACGATTTTTATCGTTCCGAGAGCAAAAACGGTGCGCTGTTTATGGATTATCGCAACAGCCCGTCTGTTGAAGCCGTGAACAAAAACATCATTATCTACGGTCACAATATGGGCAGCGGACAGATGTTTTCGCGTCTCAACTATCTCATCACCGACAGCCTGTATAATATCCGCACGGCAGCGACGTTCTCCTTTGACACGCTGTACGAGCAGCGGCAGTATAAGGTGTTTGCGGTGATGGTGACCAACACCAAATCCGAGGACGGTCCGATCTTTAACTATATGCGCACCAGGTTTGCGTCTGATCAGGACTTTTTGCAGTTCGTGGCAGAGTGCCGCGCACGCTCGATGTATGATTTTAACGACGTAACGGTGGAAGCGGACGATGAACTGATCATGCTCTCCACCTGTACGCCGTCAAGCAAGGCGCATTTCAAAGACGGTCGCACCGTGGTGGTCGCGCGCCGCGTGCGCGAGGGTGAAAACCCCACCACCAACACCGCTAAAATCGTGAAAAATACCGACTGTATCTATCCGTTGGCATATTACAAGAATCAGGATCTGGCCGTTCACCCCTATTACGAGGGCAACTTCCAGATCACGCCGACGGGTGTGAGCACGCAGTCCACCAACCCCACCACCAAGCCGTCCTCCCCGCAGATTTCCGACGGCGGCAACGCGGGCAACAGCCAAAACAGCAGCGTGACCACCAAGCCCTCGAGCGGCGGCAACACAACGCCCAACAAGCCCGCGGGCAGCACGGCCCCCACCAAACCCGCACAGACTACGCCGTCCGGCTCTTCCGGCACGACGGGTTCTACGGGCAGCACGTCCGTGACGGTGCCTTCCGGCGGTGATACCACCGCGTCGACCACACCTTCGGGTGACGGCGGTGATACGACGGAGAGCGGTGACACCACCGAATCTACGACGCCCTCGGGTGATGGCGGTGACACCACCGAGTCTACCGGTGGCGGCGAAACCGAGCCTTCCGACGGCGGTGAGACCGTACCTTCCGGCGGTGGCGAGACCCAGCCGTCCGAGGACACCGAGCAGACGACCTCCTCCACCGAAGAGGAGACCACAACGACCTCCTCCGACGGCGAAACCACGCCGAGCGACGGAGAATGAGAGGAACACCTATGTACTTACCCGAAGAAATATTGCTGATCAAAAACGGTGAGTTGGCACTCAAAGGCCTCAACCGTCATACTTTTGAGGAAACGCTGATGCGCAACCTGCGCTGGCGACTCAAGCCCGCGGGAAAGTTCAATATCCGCAAGGCGCAGTCTACCATTTATATCGAGCCGATGGACGATGAGGCGGATCTGGATATGGCCGCTGAGCGCGTGGCTACCGTGTTTGGCGTGGCGGCGTTTTCGCGTGCCAAACGCGTGGAAAAGTCGATGGATGCCATTCTGGAGGCGGTGCCTGCGTATCTGTCGCAGGAACTTGCTGACGCCGCCACCTTCAAGGTGGAAGCAAAGCGCAGCGACAAGAGCTTTCCGCTCAAGTCCCCCGATATTTGCGCGCAGACGGGTGCCGCCGTTTTGGAGCAGTTCCCGCACTTGCGCGTCGACGTGCACGATCCCGACGTGCTGATTATGGTGGAGGTGCGCGATTACGGCGCCTATATCCACACGGCGCAGCTCGCGGGCGCGGGCGGTATGCCTATTGGCACGGGCGGTCGCGCCGCGATACTGATTTCCGGTGGCATTGATTCGCCCGTGGCGGCGTATATGATCGCCAAGCGCGGCATTGCGCTGACCGCTATCCATTTTGCGTCGCCGCCGTATACCAGCGAGCGCGCCGAGCAAAAGGTGGTCGATCTGCTTACCCAAGTGGCGCAATATGCGGGCAGAATGAGCCTGTGCATCGTGCCGTTCACCCACATTCAGGAGAGCATTCGCGACAACTGTCCCGAAGAGCTGTTCACCCTGCTGATGCGCCGCTTTATGATGCGGTTGTCGTCAGCGGTCGCTAAGCGTGAAAACTGCGAGGCGCTGATTACAGGCGAGAGCGTGGGACAGGTGGCGAGCCAGACCATTCCCGCAATTGCCTGCACCGACGCGGTGGCGACTTTGCCGACCTTACGCCCCGTGATCGGTATGGATAAAGAAGAAATTGTGACGATCGCACGCAAGATCGGCACGTTTCCCATTTCGATACAGCCGTTTGAGGATTGCTGTACCGTATTTACCCCCAAACACCCCCGTCTGCGTCCCACCGTGGAGATGCTGGAGGAGACGGAAAAAGCCTTGGACATTGAGACTTTGGAAGCGGAAGCGTTGGCGCATCTGCGCTTTCGCACCATCCGCGCAGACTGATATTTTACGAAAAGAGGTGACGCCCGATGAACTGGTTGCATATTGCCGTAAAAACCCATTCCTCCGCCGTGAGCGAGGGGCTGCAAAAGCAGCTCGCGCCGCTGTTGGCAGAGCCGCTGCAAACGGTGACGGTGGAAGAGGAATCTGCGTTGCGTAAAGCATTGTGCGTCACCGCCAAAAGCTTTGACGTGGTGCTGCTTACGGGCGACTATGCGGTTTGCACCTCCGTGGTGGCGGGGCTTGTCGGGCAAGCACCTCAAAAACTCGATCCGCTTCCCGACGGTGCGAAAAGCTGGGTCTGTGACCGTCAAGGGCGTTTTTGGATATGGATTCCGTCCGAAACGGAAACGCTGACCGCCCTTTTGTATGAGCGGGTGCTGCCGACGGTGTTTGCCCAAAGCGGCAGACCGCAGGGCTTTTTGACCTTTGGCATTTACGGTTTGTCCACCGCGTCTCTGCACAAAAAGCTGCAGCCGATTTTGGCGGATTGTCCCATACAGTCGACCTTGCTGCGCTGTGGCGAGGAGTGGCGCTTGCACTGCTTGGCAACGCCTGCGCAGGTGTCTGAACTGACACAGTTGGTGCAACAGGTCAGAGATGCTCTGGGGCAATACGTATATGCAGATGACGGCGCCGATCTGGCGACGCGTGTCAGTGCACTTTTGGAAGAAAAGCATATGCCCATACACAAGCTTGCCACCGAATCGGCGGTTCCGCCATCCACCATCAAAAACATTCTATACGGAAAAAGTCAGAACCCCGGGATCGTCACCATTAAAATGCTGTGCGACGGTCTTGGGATCACACTGATTGACTTCTTCAACACCGACGATTTTCGGAATTTGGAGCAAGAAATACACTAATGCAAAACCGCCCGCAGATTTCTCTGCGGGCGGTTCGTTATGTTATGCTGTTATATAGAATTATTCGTACAGCTTGCCCATCTTCTGCAGTCTGTCATACTTGGCAGCAGCGTGCTTAGCTGCCTTTTCGAACAGTTCTTCCGCTCTCTGCGGGAAGGACTGTGCCAGACGCGCATAACGGGTTTCACTCTTGATGAATTCAATGTAGTCAGCGGTGGGAGCCTTGGAGTCAACCACGAACTTGGTTTCAGCCGCGGGGTTGTAACGGAACATATTCCAGTAGCCTGCTTCCACA
>SVOU01000061.1 GCA_015066215.1 Oscillospiraceae bacterium
CCTCCACCAGCACAAAGGCGTAAACGGGTAACAGTGCCTTGAACCGATACCGCTCCGCCAGCAGAAGCAGGAGCAGCGTAACGGGCTCTATGTTGGGCAAAAAGGACATCGCTTCCTTGCCGATGATGAGCAGCGCCGTGAACATACCGAGCACGGCGAGGTCGCGCAGTTTAGTACGAGAATCCGTTGGTGTAGGTTGCTTCAAAATGATCACCGTCCGCGATGGGCTGTTCGTTCATACCGACGGTACAGGAGACACCGTCTTTAGTGATGTTCCACCATGCCTCATCGTTTTCCCACAGGGCTTCCACACCGTTGATGGTGGTGTACATACCGTCTGCGGCTTTTTCGGTGATGACCCCTTCTTCCAGCAGCGCGTCAGCAAGGTAGAGCGCGTCGGTATTGATGGTGAAGGTTTCGGTGCCGTCGGCAGTAACGACATCAAAGGTGATGGTTTTGTCACCGTCGGCGGTTTTGACGAAGTTGTTGTAAAGCAGCACGGCGCCCACAACCAACACAGCCAGCACGCACACAGCGGCAACGATGGAGAGAATACGTTTTTTGTTCATAAAAAAACCCCTTTTCTTGTGATATAACCGCCACAAGCGGTCGACACAAAAAAGGGATATGGAAAAGACACCGACCGCGTTCTGCCCCACAGCCGATGCTTTTGCACATATTGCCAATGACTCGTGGCTTTTGTGCCGTCCCCTGCAAAGGAAGTCTTCCGACTGCCCGCTCAAACGCCGTTGTCGCCTTCCCAGAAGTTGCCTCCCAGTGACATTATGACAACGGCTCGCGGCTCACGGCGACGAGTTCGTGGGGGAATCGCACCCCGCTTCCTTGTTCTTCACAGGTCTTGTGCAGTTTTGTCCATCATATCACGCGCTAAAATGGTTGTCAAGACGGGGTTTTGAGCACTTCCCAAATATCCGTGATACTGTCACAGGTATAGGTGGGTTTTTGCTCACTTGCCGCCCATACCTCACGGGTGGTCTCGCCGCTGAACACCAGTACGGTGTCTATCCCTGCGTTGATACCGCAGGCAATATCGGTGTAGATGCGGTCGCCGATGAGCACGGTATCCTCTTTTTTAACGCCGCATTTTTGCATAGCCAGCAGTGCCATCGCGGGCTCGGGCTTGCCGATAAAGAAGGGGCGTTTGCCCGTCGCGTTAAAGATCATTTCGCTCACCGAGCCGCAGTCGGGCACGTAGCCGTATTCGGTGGGACAGACAAGGTCGGGGTTGGTCGCCATATAGGGAATGTCCTTGCTGAGCAGAATGCAGGCGTCCTCCAATTTTTGGAAGGTAAGTTCTGTGTCAAAGCCCATCAGCAACCCGTCGACGTCATCTTCCGCACGGTCGGTGACGGGAAAACCCGCCGCCGTCAGTTGCTCACGCAACGAGGCGGTGCCTAACACATAGAGCTTTTTGCCGTGATAATGCTCGCGCAGCCACACGCACGCGGCATCCGCCGAGGTGAAAAAATCGTCCTTGTCGGCAGCGATGCCAAGACGGCACAATTTGTCCACATAGGCATCAACACTTTTGGAGGAATTGTTGGTCAAAAACAGATAGCGCCCACCGTTTTCTTTGATCTGCGAAAGAAAATCCAGACAATGCTCAAACAGCTGCTCACCCAGATACAGCGTACCATCCATATCCAAAAGGAACAATTTCTTATTCTTTAATCCGTTCACGAAAAATCACCTTCCTATTTTCCACAGTATAACACATTCTGTCTGTTCTCACAACCACATCAGCAATATTTCTCTTTGAAAAAGCAATTTTTGTCCAAAAAACGCATTGCAAACGACGCAAAAATCGTGTATGCTTATGTTGAACAAACCGCACAAAAAAGCGGCAATATAGGAGGAGAAATTTATGGAAAAATTGCGTGTAGGTATCATCGGCTGCGGCGGCATCGCCAACGGCAAACATATGCCCGCCCTCAAAGGTCAAGCGGTGCTTGCCGAGATGGTCGCCTTTTGTGATATTATCCCCGAGCGCGCCGAAAAGGCCGCCAAAGAGTTTGGCGTCCCCGACGCCAAGGTGTATACCGATTATAAGGAGCTTCTCAAAGACGAAACGATCGATGTGGTACACGTCTGCACCCCCAACCGCTCTCACTGCGAGATCACCGTGGCGGCTTTGGAAGCCGACAAGCACGTGATGTGTGAAAAGCCGATGGCAAAGACGGTGGAAGATGCTGAAAAGATGCTGGATGCCGCCAAGCGCACGGGCAAAAAACTCACCATCGGTTATCAGAACCGTTTCCGTCCCGACAGCCTGTTGCTCAAATCCATCGTCGAAAAAGGCGATCTGGGCGACATCTATGCGGCGAAAGCCAACGCTATTCGCCGTCGTGCCGTCCCGACTTGGGGTGTGTTCCTCAACGAATATGAGCAGGGCGGCGGTCCGCTGATCGACATCGGTACCCACGCGCTCGATCTGACGCTGTGGACGATGAATAACTACAAACCCAAGATGGTGGTCGGTCAGACCTTCCACAAGCTCGCGGATCAAAAGAACACGGGCAACATCTGGGGTGATTGGGACTGCGAGCAGTTCACGGTGGAAGATTCCGCTTTTGGCTTTATCCGCATGGAAAACGGCGCGATCATTGAGTTGGAGTCCAGCTGGGCGCTCAACACCCGTCGCGTGGAAGAAGCTACCACCACCCTGTGCGGTACCAAAGCGGGCGCGGATATGCACGGTGGGCTGTGGATCAACCGTGTCGAGTGGGGCAAGATGGTCGAGATCAAACCTGACCTTGCCGCAGGTGGCGTGGATTTCTATGACGGTGATGCCAACGGCAGTCCCGCCGATATTGAGTGCCATCAGTGGCTCAAAGCGGTCATCAACGACACCGACCCCGTCGTGCTGCCTGAGCAGGCACTGACCGTCACACGCATTTTGGAAGCTATCTACACCTCTGCCAAAACGGGCGAGCCTGTGTTTTTCGACTGATTTTTGACTGATCAAAGTTAAAAAGGAGAAAATGCTATGAAACTGGGTGTTTTGACCGTCCCGCTGCAAGGTATGCCCGCCGAAGAGGCGTTTGCCTATTTGAGCGGCTTGGGTGTCACCTCTGTGGAACTCGGCACGGGCGGCTATACGAACAAGAACCACTGTGATCCCGATATTCTGCTGGCTGACGAGAGCAAAATTGACGCGCTCAAAGCGTCGCTGGAAAAATATAACCTGACCGTCAGCGCGCTGTCTTGCCACGGCAACCCCATCCATCCCAACAAAGAGATCGCCGCCGGCTATCATAAGGCGTTTGTGGACAGTTGCAAACTGGCACAAAAGTTGGGCGTGGACACCATCATCACCTTCTCGGGCTGTCCCGGTGACAGCCCCGATGCCAAATATCCCAACTGGGTGACCTGTGCGTGGCCGTCGGATTACGGCGAGGTACTCAACTGGCAATGGAACGAGGTGCTCATCCCCTACTGGAAAGAGGCGGTCAAGATCGCCGCTTCCTATGGTGTCAAATATATCGCCTTTGAGATGCACCCCGGCTTTTGCGTATATAACCCCGCTTCTCTGCTGCGTCTGCGCGAGGCGGTAAGCCCCATGCTGGGCGCAAACTTCGATCCGAGCCACCTCATCTGGCAGGGTATGGATCCCGTCGTGGCGCTCAAAGAGCTTAAAGGCGCCGTGTATCATTTCCACGCCAAGGATACCTACGTCGACCCCTACAACAAGGCCAAAAACGGCGTGCTGGATACCGGCTCTTACGGTTCTTTGCTCGATCGCAGTTGGAGTTTCCGCACAGTCGGCTACGGTTCGAATCTGGAAGTGTGGAAGGATATGATGGCGACCTTGCGCCTTATCGGCTATGACGGCGCGGTAAGCATCGAACACGAGGACGGTTTGATGTCCGTTAAGGAAGGCTTGGAAAAAGCCATCGCCTTTATGAAAGACGTCATCATCACCGAACAGCCTGCCGCTATGTGGTGGGCATAAAGGAGCATCGCTATGATTCGTGTGACTGTTTGGAATGAAAATAAACACGAAAAAGAGATACCGGAGTTGCTGGAGATCTATCCGCAAGGTTTGCACGGCGTATTGCAGGAAATTTTGTCGGTTGACGATGATTTGGAGATACGCATTGCCACGCAGGATATGCCTGAGTGCGGCTTACCCGACGAGGTGCTTGACAGCACCGACGTGATGATCTGGTGGGGACACTGCAACCATCACAACGTACCCGACGAGTTGGCGCGCAAGGTTGCTGACCGTGTGCTTTTGGGTATGGGCATCATTTTTCTCCACTCTGCTCACCATTCAAAGCCGTTTCGCCTGCTGATGGGCACGACCTGCTCTTTGCGGTGGCGTGACAACGACTACGAGCGTCTGTGGTGTCTGGATCCCTCCCACCCTATCGCCGCAGGCGTGCCTGCTACGGTTGAGTTGGGGACGGAGGAGATGTACGGCGAGTTTTTCGATATTCCGCAACCTGACGAGCTGGTTTTTGCAGGGTGGTTTCGCGGCGGCGAACTATTCCGCTCGGGCTGTTGCTGGAAGCGTGGTACGGGCAAGGTGTTTTATTTCCAGCCCGGTCACGAAACCAATCCCATCTATCACAACCCGCATGTTCGGCGTATTATCCGCAACGCCGTACATTGGGCGGCACCCGCTTGTCGACGTTCCACGCTGTGGTGCCTGCCTATGGGACAGACGACCGAAGAGTTGGCGGCAAACGGCATGTCAATTGACCAATACTAAAAGGAGACCTTTTTATGAAGACGTATCAAATTGCCTCGGTTGGCTACGGCGGTATGGGTCGCTGGCACCACGAGGGTATTGTCAAGACCGAGCGTATGCACTTTGCGGGGGTGTATGATATCAACCCCGCGCGTATGGAATTGGCACTGGCAGACGGGTTCGACCGCGCCTATAACTCCTATGAGGAGTTGTTGGCGGATCCCGCTATTGACATCGTGCTGTGCGCCACCCCCAACAACTTCCATATGCCGCTGGTTTGTCAGGCTTTGGAAGCGGGCAAAGCGGTCATCTGCGAAAAGCCCGTGGCCATGTCCTCTGACGAACTGGCAGTGATGATCGAAACTGCCAAGCGCACGGGGAAATTGTTTACCGTACACCAAAACCGCCGCGCCGACGCCGACTATCTTGGCGTCAAAGAGGTGGTCAAGGCAGGCAAACTCGGTAAGGTGTTTGAAATTGAGTCCCGCGTCAACGGCTCGCGCGGTATTCCTGAAGGCTGGCGACAATATGCCGTCGCCGGCGGCGGTATGATGCTCGACTGGGGCGTTCACCTCATTGATCAACTGATGATGATGAACGACTCCCCCGTGACCGCGGTTTATTGCCAGATGTATAACGTCAACTACGCGGAATGTGACGACGGTTTCAAGCTGCAACTCACCTTTGCAGACGGACTGCGCGCTACCGTTGAGGTGGGCACGAGCCACTATATCGGCGCGCCGCGTTGGTACGTCTGCGGCGATCGCGGTGCGATGGTTATTAACGATTGGAACTGTAACGGCAAGATCGTGCGCGCGACCGAGCGCGAGATCACCTTTGAGGAGGAGATCATCTACACCAAGGCAGGTCCCACCAAGACGATGGCGCCGCGTGCCAAGGATACCGTTGAAGAAACCCTACTTAATCCCGACGATTTTCAGGCGGACTACGACGCCTATTATCGCAATATCGCCGCCGTGCTCGACGGCACTGCCGAGCCGCTCGTCAAGCCTGAGGAAACGATGCGCGTGATGAAGGTGATGGAAGCAGCGTTTGAATCGCATCGCACGGGTCAAGTGGTCAACGGTTCTTTCTGATTTTCGTAAATCCATAAAATGATATCCCCTGTTGCCGTTTTGGCAACAGGGGATTCTTTTGTGTCTTGCTTAAATTGTCACAAGCTCGGTTTAATACTTCACGCAGCCGTAGAAAGCAGAGGAGAACGAGCTGCCGTTGATATCCTTGCCGCCACCATTGACATTGGTATACGCACCGCTAATCTTATTGCGCGGGGTAAACGCTGCAATCGCTTGGCTGCGCAGATTCTGGCTGCTGTTGGGACTGTTGAAGCTTGCGTTGGCAAAGTTGGGGTCCACGTTCTTCGTATTGGTCACGGTGATACCGTTTCCATAGGAAAGCGTGCCGCCACAGAACACGTTGTTGTCAAACACAAACTGCGAAGCGCCGTAGCAACTACCGATGTTGCAGGTGGACGCGCCGTAGAATATGTTGTTTTTGAAAGTATAGCCGGTCATCACCGTTTCGGTCGCCATCAGCAAAGACGTGCTACCGCTTCTTGTGATAAAGGTGTTGTTCACAATATTCATCTGCGCCAGCGTACTGGTGACAATAAAGACGGCATAACCGGGCTTACAGCCGTCGTTCACCGACAGATTGAAGCCGATTTGATGGGTGGTTTCCTTGAGCATGGACTGCCAAGTCGCCGAAAGAAAACTTGGCGGGAACTCACACAGCAGAATAAAGCCGCCCTCGTTATTGTGGGAATAGTTATAGCGGATAAAGTGATTCGTGCACAAGCCGTCAATATCAAACGGCGTGCCGTCAGCACCACCGTTGGCATGATCGGGCAGGTTAGTGTAGCCGACGTCGTTGTATTGGACATATCCTTTATCCACGTTTTGCGTCCACATCACAGCCACAGAGGTGGTGAGTCCCGTTGCTTTATGCTTTTTGAGGGTGGATTCGTTGACGCAATAGGTGTTATTGGCGAAGTTGTTTTCAATACGCGCACCGTTGCAACCGATAATCAACAAGCCGTCACCCTGTACGTCGGTCAGCGTGTTACCCGTAAGGCTGACGTTTTTGTTAGCGTACCACTGCTCGTTACCATTTTTGTATTCACCGTTGACGCAGTTGGTACGCTCTGCCCAGCTACTGGTGACAAAGACGCCAATGCGGGCAACGTTGTGAATCGTATTGTTACGCACAACAAGGTCCTCAAACCAAGTGGGTTCACCGCCGGAAGCGGCAATCTGCACCGCACCCGACTCAAACACAAACGTGTCGGCATTTTTATTGACGTCCTTAAAGGTGCAGTTTTGAATAATGATACCTTTGTTGGCACCGGCGTGTCCGGGGCCGACCGTCAGACCGACGCGCCCCAGCGGGTTGGATATTTCCAGATTCTCGATAGTCACGCAATCGATATACACCTCAAGTTTAGAGCGCGTTTGGTCGCCGCGCGTCGCGAGCTTGGCAGGTGCCGATCCACCGTAGGTGCTGACGGTGACGCGTTTGGAAGCGGTACCAAAGCCGGAAAGCTTGATGCCACTGCCCAACATGGTTTCACCGGATTTGAACAGGATCTTGTCACCGGGCTGGAAATAGCGCGTGTGCAAAACGTCAGGATGGAGCGGACACTCGGGCGACAAGCCGTCATTGCCCTCAACACCCGCCGTAGACACGTAGAACGTCTTGGCCGCACGCCCTTCCAGATTGCGGTAGGGGTCTTCCATCTTGTTGATGTTATTGATACGCACACGGCCGATCAGCGGCTCGTACTGCTCGCCGTCCATCGCCGTGAACTGAATTTTCAGATATTTGTTAGACTTGTCGATGCCGGTGACCTTGTAAGTACGCAAAATCCATTTGCGAGAGGGGTCTGCCGTCATCAAAAGATCGTCTTTCGTGCTGTAAGTAGGCTCCACCTTCGTCCACTTCCTGTTATCGGCAGAAACATAGACGTCAAAGCCGCGCGTGCGCTCCTTGTCCTGGTGATCGTTAAATGCAAAGATAGCCGCTTCGGTGATACCAGCGTCGAGTTTATAGCTGAACCACCAGGCAGCGCTGGAAGTCGTATCCCCGCGGATGATACGGCAGGGGTCATTGTTGAACAGTTTGGTGTTGAGCTGGTCAACGTGCAGCTTTCCACCCGTGTCATATATAAGGCAGTCGGAAGCACCGATAGAAACGGAGTTGCACTCGTCATCAATAAAGACGACGCCGCTTTCGCGGTCGGTATAGGTACCGTTGTCATTGCGAATAAAGGATGGCAACAGCACCTCTTCTTTTTCCACCTTTGAAGTGGAGGTGGTGGTATTTTGCACCGTTTGGCTACCTTGCGTGGCGTTGCCGCCTTGCGTAGCGTTGCCGCCTTGCGTAGCGTTGCCGCCTTGCGTAGCGTTGCCGCCTTGCGTAGCGTTGCCGCCCTGCGTGGCGTTGCCGCCCTGCGTGGCGTTGCCGCCCTGCGTGGCGTTGCCGCCTTGGCTGCCACCTTGCGAATCGTTGCCGCCCTGCGTAGCGTTACCGCCTTGGTTGCTACCTTGTGAGTTGTTACCGCCCTGCGTAGCATTGCCGCTGTTATCGGCCATCGTGCTGCTGGTCGTGGTGCCGTCGGTAGGCACCTCTGGGACTTCGTTGCAGCCGGTCAGCACAAACGTCAATATCATAACGCAGACGAGCAGAAGCCCGAGAATTCTTTTAAGCCGCATAGAATCCGTCCTTTTCTTTTCTGTACTTGACTTGATGATAAAAAACGCATACACATCAAGTTCATCAACACAAAATCCCCCTGTCACAACCTTTATGAGTCATAACAGGGGGATCTTCAATCACATGGATTGTGCGATAGGATCAATACTTCACGCAGCCATAGAAGGTCGAGGTGAACGAGCTGCCGTTGATATCTTTACCGCCGCTGTTGGTGTTGGAATACGCGCCGCCGATCTTATTCTGCGGCGTGAATGCAGCAATTGCCTGAGCACGCAGATTCTGACCGCTGGGGTTGGAGAAGTTCGCATTCTTGAAGTTGGGGTCCGCGGTCTTGGTGTTCTTGACGGTGATGCCGCTCGGAGCAGTAGCCGGGCCACCGTAGAACACGTTGTTATCAAACACGATGTTGGTAGAACCGGTCTGGCTGCCAATCTTGCACGCGCCTGCGCCGTAGAAGATATTATTTCTGAAATAATAATCCTTGACCTTGTTGAAGCCGCCCACAAGAGCACCGTTGTTGCTCACCTTCACGAAGGTGTTGTTGTAGATGTTCATCTGTGCAATCGTCAGCGTCGAAATAATGACGTTGAAACCGGGCTTGCAACCGTCATTGATCGACAGGTTGAAGCGGATCTCGTGCTCGGTAGCATCCAGCATCTTGTACCAAGGATCGCTCGTGGGACACTCAAATTCGCACAGCAGAATGAAGCCGCCCTCGTTATCGTGGGAGTAGTTGTACTGGAT
>SVOU01000062.1 GCA_015066215.1 Oscillospiraceae bacterium
TCCCTTCAGGCGCGCCATTTTTATACGGTGGGTGTAGCGTAGTTGGCCTAACGCGTCAGTTTGTGGCACTGAAGATCGTGGGTTCGAATCCCATCTCCCACCCCACATCGCGGGACACACGGCTTGTGTGTCCCGAATTGTTAAGTAAAGCGGTTTTCCGCTTTATATATACTGGGCTGTAGTCTAGCGGTAGGACACATGACTTTGACTCATGCCGTGTTGGTTCGACTCCAACCAGCCCAGCCAAAAATCTCCTCGGACGAAGTTCGGGGAGATTTTTACTTTTCGCTAAATCATAAAAAGTATAGTTTACGCTTGGCGGGGTTTGTGGTATACTGTATCCGAGAGAAGGTGTTTCAATGAACAAAGGTTTTAAGTCTTTTTTCAGGACAGCCGCTGTCAAAGGTGTCCTTTCGCACATGCGCAACAACCTACCCAACCCCCAAAAGGGCAAAGTCTTTTTGCCAAAAAGTTTTTTGTACTTGGGGTTGTTTGGTGCCGCCTTTTTTCTCATTCCCACTATCATTACTTTTTTTACCGTAAAAACGCTTTTGGCACCGATTATTTTCTCGGTTCTCATTCTGCTCCCCCTCTCGCTCCTCATCGCTTATTTCAACTGCAAAATTTTCTATGACGACGAATGCTTTGTCGTTAAAAACTTCTTCGGCATCAAGAGAAAATATACCTACGACCAAGTCACCTCTCTGCGCATCAACAAGTATGAGAAATTTCTGTATCTCGGCAAACGTCGGGTGATGATCGATGAGTTTTCTGTCGGCGGATCGGTTTTTCTCGACCTCGTCAAGAGAAAACATCGTGCGATACATCACGAGCGCCTTCCGTCTAACCCTAAAAAGCGCCCCACATTCAACGGAAATATCCAAGATTCAACAGGATTTATAGTCATTTACAGTATCTTCTCTGTTTTTGCATTGCTTTTCCTCTTTCTCTCCGTATACGGCGTCTTTTTCGCACCCTACACGCCCGAAAACACCACTGCAAAAACGGTAAGTTTTTCCTCTTACAATATCAACGCACAGGAAGACACCGTTGACTTGATTTCCACCGACAAACAGCACTATCAGATTCGCTATGCAAGCCGCGTTTTGGACACCTTAAACATACACGAACTTTGTGACGGACAAACGGTGGTGACGGCTTACTGTCGAGAGATCACCCCCGATGATGCCGAAAACTATTTTTCCGTCAAAGCTATTTCACACGGCGACACATACCTTTTGAGCTTTGATGAAAAAAACCGCATATATGAAGAAGAAAACTTGTTTGCCGTGATTTTTGTCGGTATACTCAACGTGGCACTTTTCACTTGGATCGCCTTCGGTATTTACGTCGGCTACCACGCACCAAAATTTAGCGAAAAAACGGTGCGGCTTTTCTTTAAAGATGGGTATATCCGAAACAAGCACTAACCATACGAGAAAAGCCCCGACGGTGTCGGGGCTTTTCATTTATGTTCGATATTTACCACAGCTCCACGTAGAGACGAATGACGTCCTCCAAGGTGGGCTTGCGGGGGTTGGTGACGGTGCAGGCATCTTCGAGCGCCGCCTGCGCCATCGCGGGAATGGCGGCAAAATATTCCTCTTTGGTGCATTTGCCCGTTTCGGACACCGACAAAGGCATATCCATTTCCTTCATCATAAACTGCGTCCAGTTGGACAGCGCACGCACGGTGGTGACGATGTTGAAGTTTTGCAGCCCCAGCGTACGCGCCACGGTGGCGTATTTTTGCACGTGCTTGGGGTAATCCGTCTTGCGGCGGCTATACTTATTGATGTCGCTGTTATATTCAATGATGTGCGGCAATAACATAGCATTGGCGCGACCGTGCGGGATGTGAAAATGCGAGCCGAGCTGATGCGCCATACCGTGGTTGAGTCCCAGCGAAGCAGTGTTGAACGCCAAGCCCGCCAAGCAGGACGCCACGTGCATTTTTTGCCGCGCGTGGGTATCGTTGTTGTCCAAGAATGAGCGCAGCAGGAACGAACCGACGATCTCAATCGCCTTTTCGGCCAAAGCCGCCGAAAACTCGTTATTGTTGGTGCTGACGTAGGCTTCCAGCGCGTGGGTGAACACGTCCATGCCCGTATCGGCGGTGACGTTGGCGGGAACGGATTTGACCAATTCCGCATCCAAGATCGCCTCGTCAGGCAACAGATCTTCACTTACCAGCGGGAATTTGCGCTGATTTTCGGGGTCGGACACCACCGAAAAAGAAGTGACCTCCGAGCCCGTGCCGCTGGTGGTGGGGATAGCAATCAAGGCGGGACGGGAAAGCGTGGTGTCCATTTTCAGCGCCACTTCGCGGATAGCTTTGGCAGAGTCGATAGCCGAACCACCGCCCACGGCGATGATGACGTCGGGGCGACATTCCAGCAACGCCTTGGCACCCAAGCCGATCTTTTCAAGCGGCGGGTCAGCAACGACGTCGCTGAACACGTGCCATTGCGTACCGTTTTGTTGCAAGCGCACGGTGACCAAGTGGATAAGGCCGCTTTTGACCACGAATTTGTCTGCGATGAGCAGGGCGTTACGAAACGAGAGCTCTGCCAAACGATCCAGCGATTTTTCGCCGAAGTAGATTTGGGTTTTGATATCAAAGTGCTTCACACTGCTCACCGTCCTTTCTCCGTGAGTATATCATACTTTTTGGCATTTGGCAACCGCCTTTTGTCGCAAAATTTTGTTTTCCCCTGTTGCACAACGCCACCGCTTGCGGTATAATGAAACTGATCGGCGGCGTTGCCGCTTGCGAAAGGAGTTTTCGTTATGGCTATTGTGAAAAGAGCCCCCTTTGGTATGTTAGACGATCTGCGGGTGGTCGACCGTTATCTCTTGGTGGGCAACGGCGGTCTGACCGCTTCTATTCTCGACTACGGCGCCACCGTGCAGTCCCTGTGCTTTGACGGCGTGGATACCGTTTTGGGATATGATAATCTGGAAGGCTATCTCGCAGGCACCAGTTTTCAGGGCGCGTCCATCGGGCGCTACGGCAACCGCATTGAAAACAGCCGCTTTGTGATCGACGGCAAAACCTATACCCTCGCCGCCAACGAGAAGGGTGTCACCAACATCCACGGCGGTGTCGTGGGCTTTGATAAAAAGATCTGGGACGCCGAAATTTTGGAGACCGCCATTCCCGCGGTGCGTTTTTCGCTGGTATCCGAGGACGGTGAGGAAGGCTTCCCCGGTCGCTTGAAAACCAGCGTGACCTATTCCATCACCGATGATAACGCGCTGCATATCGTGTATGAAGCCGTCTCAGACAAAGACACGCACTATAATCCCACTTGCCACGCGTATTTTAACCTCAACGGTGCGGTGGATGAAAGTGCTTTGGATTTGTCGGTGCAAATTCGCGCCGATAAGTTTACCGCCGTGGACGATCTGCTTATCCCCGTGGGTGATCACGTGGCGGTGGAGGGTACGCCCTTTGATTTCCGCACCCCGAAGCCGCTCGGTCAGGATATTCTCGCGGATTTCGAACAGCTTGCCGTGGTGGGTCAGGGCTATGACCACAACTTCGTGCTGACGGGTGAGCAACCCTTTGCCACCGTTATCTCCAAAAAACGTGGTATCGGTATGGATTGCTACACCGATCAGCCCGGCGTGCAGCTTTATTCCGCCACCTGTCTGGACGATCCCAACGGCAAGGGCGGCGTGCCGCTCAAACGCTTTGCGGCGCTTTGCCTCGAGACCCAGCACTTCCCCAACACCCCCAACCGTGCAGATTATCCCACCACGCTCATCAAGGCGAACGAGCCGTTCACTTCCGAAACGATTTACCGCTTTTACAAGATCTGATGTCAGGAGGGTTGCCTTGTGACGACCGAACCCAAATCCGGCAAGCCGCGCGCACTGCTAAGTGCTCTGTGGCGGCGCAAAACACTGGCGATTTTGCTGGTGGCGTTGGTTTGCATCCTCTTTTATTTTCTTCTGTTCCGCATCGACCGTATCGCCGACCTGTGGAATACCGTCACCGGTGCGCTGACCCCTATTTTTATCGGCTTGGTGCTGGCGTATCTGCTCAACCCCTTTGCTAATTTTTTGCAACGGCATTTTGCCGCTTGGTTTGGACGCAAGTTGCAACCTGCTCGCGCCAAAAAGTTGGCAAGCGGGCTTTCCATCACCCTGTCGCTGCTTTTGGTGATCGTGTTGATCGCCGCTTTGGCGCTGATGATCATTCCTGAGATCGTCAACAGCGTGGGACGCGTTGCCGAAAGCTTGCCCGCACAGGCCGAGGACGCTTTCAACTGGGTACAGACGCATCTCAACAGCGACGCCGCTTGGGCGGTGCAGGTGCGCGAGCTTTTGGACAAGGGGCTGGATATGCTCGTCGATTGGCTGAAAAACGCCAACCTGTCCGACACCGCCGCCACCGTTTTGGACTACGTCACCACGGGCGTCGTCGGTGTGGTCAAGGGTGTCTTTAACCTGTTGGTCGCGCTGGTCGTGACGGTGTACGTGCTCAAAGACCGCGAGCAATTTTTGCGGCAGTCCAAAAAGCTGCTGTGCGCATTTTGTCCGACCAAGCATATAAGCGGTGTGATGACCACCGTGCGCCGCGCCCATAAAATTTTCGGCGGCTATCTGGTCGGCACCATCATCGACTCGTTGCTTGTCGGTGTGCTGTGCTTCATCGGTCTGAGCATTTTGCGGATACCGTATGCGCTGCTCGTCAGCGTGATCATTTGCCTGACTAACGTGATCCCCTATTTCGGCCCGTTTATCGGTGCTATTCCCAGCGCGGCACTGATTTTGCTGGCTGACGTGCAAAAGGGGCTCATTTTCATCATCTTTATCATCGTACTGCAACAGATCGACGGCAATATTCTGGTGCCGCGCATCTTGGGGGAATCCACAGGCACTTCCGCCTTTTGGGCAACCTTTGCGCTCCTGTTCTTTGGCGGTCTGTTCGGTATGACGGGTATGATCGTCGGTGTGCCGCTGTTCGCCGTTTTGTACTATCTTGTGACGCTGTGGGTGAACAAACGGCTGCAAAAGCGCAACCTGCCCACCGACAACGCACCCTATGAAACGATGACGGATTTCGCCGACGGCGTACCGATCACCGAAGCCCCACCTCCCGCTCCTCCCGCCGTGGAGGGTACGGACGCACAATAACCTTTTCGGGCATACGTTTTGGCGTGTGCCCGAATTTTTTTGCAAAACCTAAAAAAACTCTTGCAAATTGTGGGGAATGTGTGTATAATAAGGGACGATATGTGCCGGTGTGATGGAATTGGCAGACGTGCTGGACTCAAAATCCAGTGGTAGCGATACCGTACCGGTTCGACCCCGGTCACCGGCACCACCCAAAAGCCTCTTTTGTTTATTATGCAAAAGAGGCTTTTTGTTTTCGGAAAAGGAGGCGTTTGTATGTCCTTTATCGACGGAATGGCGGCGCTCAATCTGGAAATGCCCGACCGCGTTCCCCGCACGGAATATTCGGTAGAGATGCACCTTGACCTCATCAACAGGGTTTTGGGGTTAAACCTCTCCCCTGACGCACCGATTGAGCTGTGGACAAAGGCACGCCGCGATTTTATGCAAGCCTGGAACTACGGCTTCGTGTGGTCGACCGATATCTATTCCAACGAATTCGGCGAGATCCACACCAGTATGGGACACGCCAATTACGCGGCGGGTGCGGGTTTCAACAACCATACGTACAGTTATTTCCACTCCATTGAGGAGGTGCTGCGCTTCGACGCTGTTGAGATGCTGCCGCACCACTCTCATGCTGAGCTTGTCAACCGCTTTAACCAAAGCTATGCCGACAGATGCACCAAAGCGGACGCTGTCAATACGGTCGGCACCTACGTCACGGCGGTGTCGGCATTGATCGACCTTTTTGGCTGGGATTATCTGCTCAACGCCTTGGGCGAGGATCCCGAGCAATTCGGCAAGGTGTTGGAACGCTATTCCGTCTGGCTGCAACGCTATTTTGACGCGATGGCGGATTGCGACGCCCCCGTGATTATGATCCACGATGATATCACGTGGACGTCGGGCCCCTTCGCCTCGCCGCAATGGTACAGGGACTACGTTTTCCCTTGCTACAAGCGATATATCGCGCCGCTCAAAGAGGCGGGCAAAAAGGTGATATTCACCTCTGACGGCACCTACACCGCCTTTATTGACGATATCGCCGCTTGCAACGTGGACGGCTTTGTGCTGGAGCCGACCACCGATATGGCCTATATTGCCGAGAAATACGGCAAGACCCATTCCTTCATCGGCAACGCAGACACCCGTATTTTGCTGATGGGCAGCAAGGAGGATATCGAAAACGAGGTCAAGCGTTGTATGGATATCGGCAAAAAATGCCCCGGTTTCATTATGGCGGTCGGCAACCATATCCCGCCCAACACCCCGATCGACAACGCGCTTTGGTATAATGAATGTTATGAAAAAATGAGCAGGCGGTGATTATTTGTCCCTTGAACGGAATAAGGTCGGCATGTCCGCCATCATCTCACACCCGCAAAGCCCATCCATCGACGAACAGATCAAGCTGTTCGCCGCGGTGGGATTTGATGCGTTCTTTTTAAGCGCAGGCGTGACCGACCGTTTTGACCTGATCCCCCACTGGGCATCCATTGCTCGCACACACCATATCTGTTTTGAGGCGGTGCACTGCCCGTCGGGCGGCGTGGACGCCGTGTGGCTGGGTGGCGACGCCGCCATCGGCTATGAGGATACCGCACATCGTATGATCGACCTGTGCGCGGCAGGTGGGGTGCAAAAGTTGGTGATGCATACAGGTGTTTCTCCCGACATCACAGTCAGTGACACAGGGCTTGATTTTTGGTGCAGGCTCGGCAACTACTCCAAGACGTGCGGCGTACATCTCTGCTTTGAAAATGCCACCACGCCGCATCTTTTAGATGCCGTTATGCAAAACGCTGACCGTTATCACGGTTTCTGCCATGACACAGGGCATCAACTTTGCTACACACCTAATATTCACTATGAACAGCTTTATGCCGACAGGCTTCTGTTCACCCACCTGCATGATAATGACGGCATGGAAGATAAGCATTGGCTGCCGCTGGACGGCAAGTTTGATTGGGACAACTACGTAGCAGCACTCTCAACGGCAGCATACGACGGTACGCTCAATTTGGAGTTGGCGTGTGCGCACGCTGAAAACTACCGTCAAATGCCCTTTGAGGACTTTGTTCGCTATGCTTTTTCGCGAATTTGTACATTAAAACGCCTGTAAATGAACACATTTGCACAAAAATATCCTTTGGCACAGGTTTTTCTTGTTTTTTATGTTCACTTGTGATAAAATGATTTATATATCGCAAGGCTGGTGCTGTTTATGAATAGCAAATCTGTTTGGCAGGCGGTCAAATTCCTGCTTTTTTCTGTCTCTGCGGGTGTGATCCAGATCGGCAGTTTTACCTTGTTCAATGAGCTGTGCGGTTGGGACTACTGGCTTTCATATCTCATCTCGCTGGTGCTGTCGGTACTGTGGAACTTCACCTTCAACCGCCGCTACACCTTCAAATCCGCCGCCAACGTACCCGTGGCGATGGCAAAGGTATTCGGTTTCTATCTGGTGTTCACACCGCTTTCTTTGTGGCTGGGACATCTGGCAACCGAAGCGGGCGCCAACGAATATCTCACCGAAGGCGTGACCATGGTTTGCAACTTCATTCTGGAATTCCTCTTTTGCAAATTTTTCGTTTACCGCCATCAGGAGGACACGCTCCCGCAAAAATAGCGCCCCTCTTCGTTCCCCGTTTTTAACGTACATAAAGACACCCTGCGTGTCTTAAAAAGGAAGGATCTGATCATATGAAAAATCAATTCCGCAAGCTTATTGCCGCCACCGCCGCAGTCGTTCTGTTGGTGTCTTTGGTGGCAATCGGCACCTTCTCCTCTTCGGCGGCCACTTATGCCAAAACCAAGAATTTTGCAAACGCCTCCGGTTCTGCCTTAACCGATTCTCTGGGCACGGGCAAGAATCTGCCCGAAGGCTTCGTTGCCTTTGGCAGCGGTAGCTCCTCCACGGCGGGCACGGCTGTGCTGAACGTCGGCGAGGTGTTCACCAGCTTTGAGATCACCACCATCGACAGTGCCGATGACACCGGTTCGGAATCAGACAAACCCACCATCAAATTTTCTTCCGACGGCTCCACTTGGGAAACCGTTGGTTTGAGCCGCACCTCCAACGATTACTTTAACGCCAACTGGCATGCCAAATACGTCACCTACACCGGTGCAGCCAGTGCTGCCAAGGGCTACAAATATGTGCAGATTTCTGCCGGTGCTAACGGATACGGTCTTCCCCTTGTCGCTTTTGGTGCGTTTAACTATAACACCCCTTCCGGTGACAGCACAGATATCTCCAACGCCGAGGAGACCGTCCTTGACTTTAACCAAGGCAAAGTGATCGAAGATTTCGGCGAGCGCCTGCAAGTTGAAAATATGGCTATTGAGCAGATCGGCGCCAACAATCAGGCCTACATCGGCGCCGTGTCCAAACTGAACGTCTGGTCCCCCTCTGGTGCTACACAGGGTGCTGCCTATTTCAACGTGTATACCGAAGGCAAGAAGTTCGTTTCCTTCAAATTCACCGTCATCACCAGTGGTTCTCCCGACAATATGGGCATCACGGCATACGGTGACGTTTCCACCGAGATCCCGCTGGCCAGCACCGTCGTGACCCCCGCCGGCGCAGCCTACACGCATATTGAGTTTAGCCCCGTCGATGCTTTGGCGGATTTCTCCGAGATCGCGCTGGAATTTAACGCCTCCGCGGCGGATATTGGCGTCAGAGATTTCACCTTCTATTCCGTGGATGCGACTCCGTCCACCCAGTCTACCAAACCCACCACGAAACCCACCACCCAGTCTACCACCAAACCCGCCACGAAACCCACCACCCCCGTCACCCAGCCTACCAACGGCAATAACGACGGCACCACCGGCACCACCGGCGGTCTGACCTATGAGGACGGCTTGCAGGACGGCTACAATGATGGCTAC
>SVOU01000063.1 GCA_015066215.1 Oscillospiraceae bacterium
GGCACCGCATATCACCATCGACCAGTTGGAGATTGCACCGCCGCCTGACCAAATTCCCGAAACGGCACCACCCCCGTCGACACAGCCCGCGTCGGTACCGCCCGCACCGTCGCAATTACCGACACAGACTGTTTCCGCCAAGCGCGGACTCTATCTGCGTGTGCCGTCAATGGAGAGCCGCGAGTGGAAACGCGCTGTGCTGGTGCTACAGGTGTTTAGCGGGGAAGAACCGCTGTTTGTGCGTGCCTGTGATACGGGCAAGATGATGAAAGCTCCCGCCTCTATGTCGGTGTGGCCCGACGAACAACTTCTCTTGGAGCTGGGGCGCATACTTGGCGCGGATAATGTGCGCTGGATATCGTAAGACAAAAATAACAAAATATTGTGACGGGAAGTTTTCTTATTTGTGAAGTCATACAATTTCCAAATAGTGACTGTTGTGGTATAATATATCGAAATGTGGCTAACACTTTGGTCAAACATCACCCATTAGGAGCGTGAACGATAATGTCCCTTCGTAAAATTGCTGTGCTTACCAGCGGCGGCGACGCCCCCGGTATGAATGCGGCGATCCGTGCTGTTGTTCGTGCTGCGCTTGATCGCGGCGTTGAGGTCGACGGCGTCATTCGTGGCTATTCCGGCCTTATCAACAACGATTTTGTGCCGATGGATCTGCGCAGCGTGTCCGATATTATTCACCGCGGCGGCACTTTCCTGTGCACGGCCCGTTGCCCTGAATTCAAGACTGAAGAAGGTCTGCAAACGGCCATCGAGAACTGTCGCGCACGCAATATCGACGGCTTGGTGGTCATCGGCGGTGACGGTTCTTTCCGCGGCGCACAGGATCTGAGCAAGCGCGGTTTCCCTTGTGTGGGTATTCCCGGCACGATCGATAACGACATCAGCTGCTGTGAACACACCATTGGCTATGATACCGCTCTTAACACCTGTATGGAACTGGTGGACAAGCTACGTGATACTTCGCAATCTCATGACCGCTGCAGTGTCGTTGAGGTTATGGGTCGTCACGCCGGTTATTTGGCCCTGAACGTTGGCGTGGCCGTTGGTGCGACCTGTATTTTGGTGCCGGAGATTGCTTTCGACCTGCAAAAAGATGTTATCGACCGTGTGCGGGAGATGATGAAAACAGGTAAAAAGCACTTCATCATCGTTGTGGCTGAGGGCATCGGCGGCACGGTGGAGATTGCTAAAAAGATCGAAGAAGAAACGGGTATTGAGACCCGCGCGACCATTCTCGGTCACGTGCAGCGCGGCGGCTCTCCCACGTTGATCGACCGCGTGCTGGCAAGCCAGATGGGCTACCATGCTGTTGAACTGTTGCTTTCGGGCAAGAGCAACCGTGTGGTCACCATTCAGCACGATACGGTGGGCGATTATGACATCGAAGAGGCTCTCAAAATGAAAAAGCCTTTTGACCGTGATATGTACGAGATGGCGTTGCGCATCTCTATCTGATCGTTTTTCAACTGCGAGCTGTCGACAGTGTGCGACGGCTCGCTTTTGCTGTAACAAACCCATTTTCGGGTGTCGCATAAACATCAAAATTAGCTCAAAAGATGTCAATAAAGGATTGAATTGTCGGAAAAAGTATGTTATAATACCCCTGTTAACCGTGTGCAGAGAGAAGGTGCCGATTTTGCAGGAAAAGAAGCCTACTGTTTTTCCGCGTTATGCTGTTGTTCCTGTGCTTTTGGCGTTGACCATTAACCTCTTTGCGTTTTACGGGACGCGACCGATTTCTGCCGATTGGGTACACTATGACATATCCATTTGGCTGGATGAATTGATCCCCTTTACCCCCGCGTTTATCAGCATTTATGTGCTGGCTTATGTTCAGTGGATTGTCGGTCTTGTGCTGATTGCGCTTGAGGGACGTGAGTTTTGCTATCGCTACTGCACGGCCTATGCGCTGTCGCTGGCGATTTCCGCCGTTATCTTTTTGGCCTTTCCGACGGCTATCGATCGCCCACAGGCGGTCGGTGACGGGCTGTGGAATGACCTGACGCGTCTGATTTTCGCAGCGGATACGCCCAATAATCTGTTTCCGTCCATTCACTGTCTGTTCAGCTGGCTTTGCTTCCGTAGTGCGCTTTCTATGAAGCGGAGGAGAAACTGGTACGCGCCGATCTCTCTGGTATTTACGCTGCTGGTATTTGCGTCGGTCGTATTTGTGAAACAGCACTTCGTGTTGGACATCATCGGTGGCGTGGCAGTTGCGGAGCTGGGGCTTTTGCTTGTCCAAAAAACCGGTATATGGCGTTTGATGGAAAAAGTGCAACCGCGTTGGGCGCGTGAATAATCGGTAGAACCAAATCTTTGAGGAGGACGCTATGAGCGAGGAAAAAATTCCGATGGAACAGCCGTCGGAGCATATACAGCACAAATCGTCCCCCAAAGTGATGGGTGCATGCAAAAAGATAATGTGGACGCTTGTGACGATCGTCATCGCTGCGTTGAGTGTGTGGGCAGTGACGTCGCAGGCAAAAGACTTTTCGATAGACAGTTTCGGTGCCTTTTTGTCCGGTGTTAATCCCGTTTGGATCATTGCCGGTCTGCTTTGCATGTTGGGATATATCCTGTTCGAGGCGGCAGCGTTGCGTAGTATATGCGCTAACTTTGGTTATAAACCTACCCGTACGAACAGCTTTTTCTATTCAGCAAGCGACCTGTATATTTCTGCTATCACGCCGTCTGCAACGGGCGGACAACCCGCTGCCGCCTACTTTATGATGAAGGACGGCATTCCCGGCGTGGTATCCGCGGTGACGCTTTTACTCAACTTGACGATGTACACTTTCTCGACTATTGCAATCGGTATTGTGAACTTCATCTTGCGCCCCGATATTTTTTTGAGGTTTGATACCACTGCACAGGTGCTGATTATCGTTGGCTATATCGTGCAGTTCGTTCTGGCTTGTTTTTTTCTGATGCTGTTGTATATGGACAAGCTTCTCTACCGGATATGCCGCGCAGGGCTGTTCATCCTCGGCAAGTTGCATCTGGTGCGCCGCGTAGAACGCAAGCAGGCGAAGTTGCGTAAAACGATGCAGGAATACGGTGAGTGCGCCGCTATGCTTAAAGGACGCGGCGGGTTGCTTGTCAAAACATTTGTTTATAATTTCCTGCAACGCCTTTCACAGATCGCCATCACGTTGTTTGCTTTTCTGGCTACAGGGTTGGGCGGCGGTTGGAGCAATGCTGTGGATATTTGGGCGATACAAGGGTATACGATTATGGGTGCGACCTGCGTGCCTGTTCCCGGCGCGATGGGCGTGACCGACTACCTGCTGCTTAACGGCTTCGGTGAAATCGTTGGCGAACAAAACGCCGTCAACTTGGAATTGCTCAGCCGTACGATGTCATTTTATTTGTGCATACTCATTTGCGGTATTGCCTTTTTAATAAAATGTTGTTTGAGAAAACCGAGGAGGATCGGGCGATGATCGGAGTATATGACTATACGGTGGTTTTGACCTATCTGTCGTTGGCGTCTGCGATGTCCGGTATTTTTATCTCTTTGAGCGGCAGCGGACACCCTTATCTGGGTGCGTTTTGCCTTTTGATGTGCGGTCTGTTTGATGCGTTTGACGGAAAAGTTGCACGCACCAAGGCGAACCGTAGCGAAAGAGAGATCAAATTCGGCATTCAAATTGATTCCCTGTCTGATGTGATTGCATTTGGTGTGTTGCCAGCTTGTATCGGCGTGGCTGTGCTGCGTACTTCTCCGCTCTTGAAATGTTGGATCACCGATAACTCCCACTGGATCGGTGGCGTGTTGGAAGTGGTGCTGTATGCCGTGGTGATCGTCTATGCGCTGGCGGCGCTCATTCGTCTGGCTTTCTTTAACGTGACAGAGGAAGAACGCCAAAAGACCGAGGGCGGCGTGCGCAAGGTCTACACCGGTATGCCCGTGACGACGGCAGCGCTCATTGTCCCCAGCTTGCTCGTGTTTTATTATCTGTTCCAAAAGCTGTGGGCAATTGACCTTTCTTTGCTGTTCTTTGCGGCTATGCTCATTTCTGCCTACCTGTTCTTGTGCAAATGGCAGTTCCCCAAAGCGGGCTTGCGTGGTATCCTGATTATGGTGGGCATCGGCGTAGCTGAGTTTTTGGCACTTATCGTTGCTTTGATCGTGTTGAATTAACGGTGTGGTCTTGAGGTGACTGTATGGCAAAGCGATCTCGTGAAAGCAAATCGTTGCGGTTTTTATATCGCACCGGTGTGGGACGGTTTTGCCTGAAAGGACTGACGGCGCGCTGGCCGTCCCGACTGGCGGGTCGATATTTGGATTCCCGTGTGTCACGCGTGCATATCTCGCGGTTTATCAACCACAACGGTATCGATCTCAAAGATTATGAGGAGCAGAAATACGCCAGCTTCAATGAGTGTTTCTGCCGTCGCATTCTTCCTGAAAAGCGCCCGATTGACTATACCCCGACAACGCTGATCGCCCCTTGTGACGGCCTTTTGAGTGTCTATCCCATCAGCGATGACACGGTGTTGCCCATTAAGCAAAGCCAATATACCGTTTCCGAATTGCTCAACAATGATCCTATTTGGGAACGTTATCGCGACGGACTCTGCTTGGTGTTTCGCTTGTGCGTGCATCATTATCACCGCTATCACTATCTGGATAACGGCACAAAGGGCGAGAATGTGTTTATCCCCGGCAAATTGCATACGGTGCGTCCTATTGCGTTGGAATCCCGCGCGGTGTTTACCCAAAACTGCCGTGAATACACGGTGATGGAAACCGAAAACTTCGGTACCGTCACGCAGGTGGAAGTGGGGGCGATGCTGGTCGGCAAGATCCACAACCACCACGGTGCTGCCACCTTCAAACGCGGTGAGGAAAAGGGACTGTTCCTGTATGGCGGCAGTACGGTCGTGCTGTTGCTGGAAAAACAGCGCGCCACGTTGTTGCCTGAGGTGCAGATGGCAACGGCAGACGGTGCTGAGATGCCGGTGCAATTAGGTCAAAAGATCGGTGCTGTTCCTTGCTGAAAAAAGAGCATTTCGTAGGAAATGCTCTTTTATACATTTATGCAAAGAAAATGCATATTTTCAAATGCGCGATTTTTGCGATTGTGCATTATAAACGAAAAAACCATTGAAAATACTTATAACTTCCCCTACAATCCCATTGACAATGCGCAAATACGCGTGTATAATAAAACAAAATAATGAATATTCATTCAGGAGGTCTTTGCAATGAACAAAGCAGACATCAAAAAGGTTGTTCTGGCCTATTCCGGCGGTTTGGACACCTCGATCATTATTCCGTGGCTCAAAGAAAACTATAACAACTGCGAAGTGATCGCGGTTTCCGGCAATGTCGGTCAGGCTGACGAGCTGGAAGGCTTGGAAGAGAAAGCCATCAAAACGGGTGCTTCCAAGCTGTACGTGTTGGATCTGACTGATGAATATGTCGATGAATATATCATCCCGACGATGAAAGCGGGTGCCGTTTACGAGGATTATCTGCTCGGCACCAGCCACGCGCGTCCCTGCATTGCCAAAGGCTTGGTTGAGATCGCCATCAACGAAGGCGCGGACGCTATCGTGCACGGCTGCACCGGCAAGGGCAACGATCAGGTTCGTTTTGAACTGGCTATCAAGCATTTTGCACCCAATATGCCCATCATCGCTCCGTGGCGTGAGTGGGATATCAAGTCCCGCGAGGAAGAGATCGACTACGCCGAGGCGCACAATATTCCGCTGAAAATCAACCGAGAGACCAACTATTCCAAGGACAAGAACCTGTGGCACCTGTCCCACGAGGGTATGGATCTGGAAGATACGGGCAACGAGCCGCAGTACGAAAAAGAGGGCTTCCTGGAAATGGGCGTGTCCCCGATGCAGGCTCCCGATGTGCCTACCTATATCACGCTGGACTTCGAAAAAGGTATCCCCGTGGCGCTTGACGGTGTCAAGATGACCGCCAAGGAGATCATCCTTAAACTCAACGAGCTGGGTGGCGCCAACGGTATCGGTATTATCGATATCGTCGAAAACCGCTTGGTCGGTATGAAATGTCGCGGCGTTTATGAGACTCCCGGCGGTACGATTCTCTACAAAGCACACAACGTGCTGGAAACTCTCTGCCTCGACAAGATGACTATGCACGAGAAGCAGAAGCTGTCCATCACCTTTGCCGAATTGGTGTATAACGGTCAGTGGTTCACTCCGCTGCGCGAGGCTCTGTCTGCGTTTGTCGACAAAACGCAGGAGAAGGTCACCGGTAAGGTGCGTCTCAAGCTCTACAAGGGCAACATCATCAACGCGGGTACATGGAGTCCCTATTCGCTGTATAGCGAGGAGATCGCCACCTTTGGTGAGAGCGACTACGACCAGAGAGATTCCGCAGGATTTATCAACCTGTATGGTCTGCCGATCAAGGTGCAGGCCATCGTAGATGGGAAGAAATAAGTATGGCAAAAATGTGGGCAGGAAGAACGGACGGTGTGACCGCACAGATCGCGGACGACTTCAATTCTTCCATTCGGTTTGACAGCCGTATGTATCGGCAGGATATTATGGGCAGTATGGCGCACGCCGCTATGCTGGGCGCAAAGGGTATCATCAGCAACGATGAAGCGGCTGCACTTATTGATGGGTTGCAAGGTGTGCTGGACGATTTGGAAAGCGGCACTTTGACCTTTGATATGTCCTGCGAAGATATCCATATGTTTGTGGAGCAAGTACTCACCGAGCGTATCGGCGACGTGGGCAAAAAATTGCACACGGCGCGCAGCCGCAACGATCAGGTGGCGCTGGACGTGCGTATGTATCTACGCAGTGAGATCGATGAGATCACCGCGTTGCTCAAAAAGCTTGTGGGCGTGGTTGCGGACAAGGCGGAGGAATACAAAACCGCGATTATGCCGGGCTATACGCATCTGCAACGCGCCCAACCCATCAGTTTCGGGCATCATCTGCTGGCGTATGCAATGATGCTGTTGCGAGATATTGACCGTTTGGCAGATTGCCGCCGTCGGATGAACTGTTCGCCCATCGGTTGCTGTGCGCTGGCGGGTACAACCTACGACACTGACCGCCGTTTTGAAGCGGAAAGGTTGGGGTTTGACGATATTTGCCGCAACTCGCTGGACGGTGTTTCCGACCGTGATTTTGGTGTGGAACTGCTTGGTGCCTTGTCTATTTTGATGATGCATCTGTCGCGCTTTTCCGAAGAGATCGTCTTGTGGTCGAGTTGGGAGTTCCGCTTTGTGGAACTGGCTGACAGCTATACCACAGGCTCTTCCATTATGCCGCAAAAGAAAAACCCCGATATGGCAGAACTGGTGCGCGGCAAAACAGGTCGCGTCTATGGCGATCTGATGGCACTGTTGACCACTCTCAAAGGCTTGCCGCTTGCATATAACAAGGATATGCAGGAGGATAAGGAGGGGCTGTTCGACGCTTGCGACACGGTAAAAATGTGTCTGGAAGTGTTCGTCGGTATGATCGCCACAATGACTGCACGGCCCGAGGTGATGAAAAAGGCTGCACAGGCCGGTTTTATCAACGCCACCGACCTTGCGGACTATCTGGTCAAAAAGGGTCTGCCTTTCCGCAGCGCATACAAGATCTCAGGTCAGATCGTGGCGCAGTGCATCCGCGAAAATTTGGTTTTGGAAACGATGCCACTGGAGGTTTATAAAACGTACAGCCCGCTGTTTGAAGAAGACCTTTACCAAGAGATCGACCTTGTCACCTGCGTGGAAAAGCGCATCAGCGAGGGCGGCACCTGTGCCGCTTCGGTCAATGCACAGTTGGAATATGTGCGTGCACAGCTTTGATAAATGTCAAATTGAAAACGCCTATGGCTAACAAGCCATAGGCGTTTTTGTGTTATCAGTTATTGGATCGGCTCAAAATCGGCCGCGCCGTGCTTGCAAAGCGGGCAGACGATATCATCGGGCAGCGTGTCGCCCTCATAGACCCAGCCGCAGACCTTGCAGACGAAGCCTTTTTTGCCTTCGGTTTCGGGTTGGGGTTTGACGTGCTTTTGATAATAGGTGTAGGTCATCGTTTCTGCCTGAGAGATCACGCGCGCCTCGGTGACAGAACAGATGAACATACCGTGGGTGCCGAGATCCACGTATTGCTCTACTTTAAGGGACATAAAAGAATTGATATAGCGGGGGAGGAACACCAAGCCGTTATCCGAGCGCAGAGGTGTGCAATCCTTGAATTTGTCTGTATTGCGGCCGCTTTGGAAACCGAACACCTCAAACACCTTAAACGGCGCGTCCACCGACAGGCAGTTGACGTTCATTTTCTGCGTCTGTTTGATGACGTGGTGGGAATAGTTATCCTTGTGAATGGTGACGGCTACACGGTTGGGGGTGTTGGTCACCTGGGTAACGGTGTTGACGATCAAGCCATTATCTTTTTTACCGTCGTTGGAGGTGACCACGTATAGTCCATAGCCGATATTGAACAGCGCGGACATATCGTTTTTGTCAGCGGTGGTGTCCTGCTGCGCCAGATATTCCTGACACAACTCTTCTGCCAGCGCTTCCACCTGCGCGGTACTTTCCTGGTTGAGCGCAGATTTGATCTGCACAGTAGTATCGGTAAAGGTGAGATTGTTGCATTCCGCCAGCATCGTGCGCATGACCTTGGCGGCCAAGGGTGCCCAAGAACCGTTTTCGACCAAACCGACGGTGCGGTTGCAGTATTGCCGCTCGGTCAGGTGATGGATAAAGGTCTTCATAAAGGGGAACACGTCGGCGT
>SVOU01000064.1 GCA_015066215.1 Oscillospiraceae bacterium
CAACGCTTCGCACCCGCGGCGAATATCTGCGAAGGCGGTGTCAAAGCGGCGGGTGTACCACGGGTCAGCCACGTCCGCCTGCTCGCCCGCTACTTCCATCAGGCGGCGCACCTTCGGCGACAGGTCGCCGAAACGGCGAGAAAGTGCGCGCAGATTTTTCTCCTCCATCACCAAAATGTGGTCGAAGGTGTCCATATCGGCGGCGGTGATACGCCGCGCCTTGTGCGGTGCCACGGGAATCCCCTCGGCGACCAGCTTTTCCTTGGCGGCATAGTAGAGCGGGTTGCCCTCTTCTTCGTCGCTGGTGCCCGCCGAGTCTATCAAAACCTCTTTTGCGCATCCCGCTTTTTCTGCCAGATGCCGAAAGATCATTTCCGCCATCGGTGAGCGGCAGATATTGCCCAAACAGACGAACAATATTTTAGTCATCGGTTTCCCTCCAAATTCCCAGATGCAGATACGGTCGCCACAGCGCCAGTCGTGTTTCGCCGATACCGCCTACCAACAGCAGCTCCTCAATGTGGTCGAAGCCGTGGTGACGATCGCGATATGCCACGATGCGCACAGCCAATGCCTCGCCCAGCTGCGGCAGAGCGGAAAGCTGCTCGACGGTGGCGGCGTTGAGATCGATGTCTCCCGTAAGCGGTGCGGCGCTTTGCGGTTGCTCATCTGATAGTGCATACACACGCTGCGGCACACTTTGCACCGCCATAATGCAGACGGCGAGCAGTAAACTTGCCGCCAGAATATGCAGTTTTCGCAAGGGCACGCTCGCTCACCGCCTTTCATACTTTTTATAAGTGTACCATAATCCCGAGAGTGTGGCAAGTGGTGGCAAAAAATGGGAATAATGCCATCCGTTGTCGTGGCAAAACAGCGGTATTTGTTGTAATTGCACTAAAAAATTGCGCAAAATTGCAAAGAAAATAGTGTGTATTGTTACAACATCGCCAAAAGACCTTGCTTTTTTGCAATTTTCGTGTATAATAAGAAAAGGTTACAACAATGTAACTTTTTCTGTTGACATATTCCATATATACGATATACCCACCCCTGACGGCGCAAGGCCGTCGCATTGTCCGCTGCTTGGCGGACGAGAAAGGAAGTGAGTGCTTGAAAAAAGCAGATATGCGTACGTATTCGCAAGAGTGGCAGGATCGCCTGTATGAATGGGCGTACCTGACAGGTGCGCGCGTGCATCGTGACGGCCGCTGGCTGGCAAGTCGCGCGCGCCGCTTGGCTGCAAAGCTGTGGATGGTGATATCCCGCGCGCTTTTGTGGCTGTTCAACCGCTACGTGCAGCCTGTTTGGAAAGAGTGCCGCCATATTGTCGGCGGTTTTCGCAAGGTGCCGGCGCATCTGCACGCGGGATTTGAAAAAGGCGTGTTTTGCGGTATCGGTCGTTTCTTGGCACTACCGTTTACGGCGATTCGCCGCCACAAGCGTGCAGCGGCAACGGTCTGCAATATTGCGCTGCCGATCACCGCGCTGGTGCTGTTTGGCTTCACGGTGAGCTATTGGCACGATTGCAATTACGTGATTTCCGTCAAATATGAGGAAGAGAGTATCGGTTACATTGACAAGGCCGACGTGATCCACGAGGCCATTCAGCTGGCAACCGACCGTATGGACGTGGTGGCGGAAAATGTGCAGGGCGGCAAGGACGAGGACAGCAGCGAGGCGATGACCTGGGTGAGTTCCGTCCCCTATATGGAGTTGGTCGCACAAAACGATATTGTGCTGATGAATGCCAACACCATCTGCGACCGCATTTTGCAGCAGTCGGGCAGCGAGATCGCCGAGCTGTCGGGTCTTTACGTCAACGGCAAATTTGAGGGCACGCTCGCGTCGCGCGAGCAGCTCAACGCGCTGCTCGAAACCCTTAAAGAGGGCTATACCGACGGCAGCGTGGATGAACGCGCCGAGTTCGTGCAGGATGTTGAAGTGATGGACGGTCTGTTTCCGGTTGAAACGGTCATCAGCCCCGTCGATCTCAAAAAGCGTTTGACCGCCAAATCTATGGTGGATAAATACTATGTGATTCAGGCGGGCGACACATTAAGCGGCATTGCGCGCCGTCACGATATGACCCTGTCCGAGCTGCGCGCACTCAATCCCGATGTGAAAGAGAATATCTACGTCGGGGATAAGCTGCTTGTCAACCGTGCGCAGCCCTATCTGCAGGTGCAGGTGGTGCGTACCGAGGTGTATGAGGAAGCGGTTCCTTACGCCACCAAAACTGTCAAAGACCCCACGAAATACTCTTATTACGAAAAAGTGAAGACGTCGGGTAAAAACGGTGTGCGGAAGGTCACCGCCGAGGTGGTCTATATCGACGGCGTGGAGCAATCCCGCAAGGTTATCGGCACCACCGTCGTCAAGGCGCCTACCGACCGCGTACTTGTGGTCGGCTCGAAGGAGATCAACCCCAACGCCACCAAGGGTGAGGCGACCGGCGAATTTATTTGGCCGTTGCCCGGTTTTAAGACCATCACCTCTTACGCGAATGAGGTGGATGAGGGCTTGCGCGGTCATAGTCGCCCTCATGGTGCCATTGACATTGCCGGCCGCGGTGTTCACGGTGCGACTATCGTTGCTTCCGACGGCGGTCGTGTGATCGAGGCGGGCAAACATTGGAGCTACGGCTACTACGTGCTGATCGACCACGGCGGCGGCATGCGTACCCGCTATGCCCACTGCAGTAAACTGCTGGTGAGCAAGGGCGACAAGGTAAAACAAGGACAGGCAATTGCCAAGGTGGGCAACACCGGCGAATCCTACGGCTCGCATCTGCACTTTGAGGTGATCGTCAACGGTACCCGCAAAGACCCGCTCAAATACGTCAGCCGATAAATTGGCACATTCCCTTTGCCGAAACCGACCGCAAGGTTGGTTTCGGCAAATTTTGTTATCGGTGCATTGACAGAAGCACAAGAAAAGGGTATAATATTTGGTAAGCCGTCTTGCGGGAGGTTTTGCTTGTGTCTTGGTTGGATCTGCTGCTGTTGTCGGTCGCATTGGCGACAGATGCCTTTGCGGTATCGGTGAGCAGCGGTATGTTGATGACGAAAAATCCCGTGCGTCAGGGCTTGCTGATGGCGGGCAGTTTTGGCCTGTTTCAGGGACTGATGCCGCTTTTGGGATATAGCGTGGCACTCACCTTTGCAGACAAGGTACAGGCGGTGGATCATTGGATCGCGTTTGGACTGTTGCTGTTTGTGGGGGTCAAGGCGCTGTGGGGCGCTTTCCACGAAGAGGGTGAGCCTGCCGACCCCACCTGTTGCCGCAATCTGCTGTTGATGGCGGTGGCGACCAGCATTGACGCGCTGGCTGTGGGTGCCTCTTTCCCGATGATGGATAAGACCGGCGTACTCGCGCTTTCACTCGGCAGCGTGCTTGCCTGCGGCGTGATCGCGGCTATCACCTTTGCGTTGTGCTTGGGTGGTGTGTGGCTGGGACGCCGCGTGGGCGATCTGCTCGGCAAATGGGCGACCGTTGCGGGCGGCGTGGTGCTGATCCTTATCGGCGTCAAGATGTTGCTTTCTGACCTGTTGGCGTGAATTTGACAGTATACGGTGTCAAAAACACCGATGCTATATATGCGGCGGCAAAAGCCGCCAAAACGGAGGGAACTCTTATGAAAAGAACCGAGATCGCCGCGCTGTTTGCGGATGCGCAATTGCTGGGCGGCAAAGAGGTGTACGTTTGCGGTTGGGTGCGTACCCTGCGCAAATCCAAAGCGTTGAGCTTTATCGAACTCAATGACGGAAGCTGCCTGTCCAACGTGCAGGTCGTTGCCGAGGAAAATAATCTGTCCAATTTTGACGAGCTGTGCCGCCAAAACGTTGGCGCGGCGTTGCGTGTGACGGGCACTTTGCTGCTCACCCCCGAAGCCAAACAGCCGTTTGAGATCCACGCGACGGCGGTGGAGGTGGAGGGTGCTTCCACCCCCGACTATCCGTTGCAGAAAAAGCGTCACTCGATGGAATACCTGCGCACTATTGCGCATCTGCGTCCCCGCGCCAACACCTTTAGCGCGGTGTTCCGCGTGCGCTCCGCTTGCGCTTTTGCGATCCACGAGTTTTTTAACCAGCGCGGCTTTGTCTATGCCCACACCCCGCTGATCACCAGCAGTGACTGCGAAGGCGCGGGTGAGATGTTCCACGTCACCTCTTTTGATATGGACAACATCCCCAAAACCGAAAACGGCGAAGTGGATTACAGCCAGGACTTCTTCGGCAAGCACACCTCGCTGACCGTTTCGGGTCAGTTGTCGGGCGAGTGCATGGCGATGGCGTTTGGCAAGATCTACACCTTCGGTCCCACCTTCCGCGCCGAGCGTTCTTTCACGGCGCGTCACGCGGCAGAGTTCTGGATGATCGAGCCGGAGATCGCCTTTGCCGATCTGGAAGACGATATGGAACTGGCACGCAATATGCTGCAACACGTTATTCGTTATCTGCTGAAAAACTGCGCGAGCGAGCTGGAATTCTTCAACAAGTTCTTTGATAACACCCTGCTTGAGCGTCTCAATAATTTGGCGGTGACCGATTTCGCACGTGTGACCTACACCGAAGCGGTGGAGTTGCTCGCGCCCCACAACGATGAGTTCGACTATCCCGTGTCTTGGGGCTGTGACCTGCAGACCGAGCACGAGCGCTATCTCACCGAGCAGATCTACAAAATGCCCGTGTTCGTCACCGACTATCCGAAAGAGATCAAGGCGTTTTATATGCGTCAAAACGACGACGGCAAAACGGTGGCGGCGGTCGATCTGCTCGTCCCCGGCGTCGGTGAGATCATCGGCGGCAGCCAGCGCGAGGAGCGTCTGGACGTGCTGGAAGCGCGTATGGATGAACTGGGACTCAAAAAAGAGGACTATTGGTGGTACCTCGACCTGCGCCGCTACGGCGGTACCAAACACGCGGGCTTCGGCTTGGGCTTTGAACGTCTGGTGATGTATGTGACGGGTATGTCCAACATCCGCGACGTGTTGCCCTTCCCGCGCACCACGGGTTCTGCGGATTTCTGATGCGGTCTTTTTGGCCCCGCCCTTTGGGGCGGGGCTTTTTGTATGAAAGGAGTGACGGCTTTGAACGAGTGGCTCATACGCCGTTTTGTCAAAGATCCCGAAAACGTTGCCGATAGCGGCGTGCGATACACCTACGGAAAACTGGCGGGCGTGGCGGGTATTGCCGCCAACGGCGTGCTGTTTTTCTTAAAACTGATATTGGGCTTGCTGTCGGGCAGTTTGGCAATCGTGGCAGATGCATTCAACAACCTGTCCGACGCGGGCTCGTCGGTGGTGACCTTGGTAGGCTTCAAGCTTTCCTCGTCGCCGCCCGATGCGCGCCATCCGTTTGGTCACGGGCGGATGGAATATCTGTCCGCGCTGGGCGTGGCGGCACTGATTATGGTCGCGGGCTTTGAACTGGCAAAGGCGTCGGTCGAGAAGATACAGGATCCCACCCCCGCCGATATCAGCCCGCTGATGCTGGTGCTGCTGGTCGCGGCGATCGGTGTCAAGCTGTGGATGATGGTGTTTTATAAGCGTATTGCCAAGCGTATCGACTCCGAAAGCTTGCACGCGTCGGCGGCGGATAGCCGCAACGACGTTATCTGCACGAGCGTGGTGTTGCTCACCGCCGTGGTGTCGCCGCTGTTGCCGTTTGCTATTGACGGCTATATCAGCGCGGCGGTGGCGTTATTCGTTATGTGGTCGGGCTTTTCGGTGATGCGCGACACGGTGTCGCCGCTTTTAGGGCAAGCGCCCGACGCCGATTTGGTGGATAGCATCAAAAAGACAGTGATGAGCCACGAGGGGATCGTGGGTATCCACGATTTGATGGTGCATAACTACGGCCCCGGTCGGCTGGTGCTGTCTTTGCATGCCGAAGTGCCGTGCGATGCCGATCTGATGAGCAGCCACGACCTGATCGACCGCATTGAACGCGAGTTGCAGGAAAAATATCACGCGCTGACCTGTATTCATATGGACCCCGTCGATTTTGATAATCCCGAAGTGGTGAAGCTGCGTGAGATGACCGCTCTGTTGGTGGCGGAAATGGATGAGGGTATGACCATCCACGATTTCCGCGCGGTGTTCGGCCCGAGCCACACCAATTTGATATTTGACTTGGTGGTGCCGTTTTCCTATAAGGAAGTGGACAGCATCGCGGAAAAATTGCAACAGCGCATACACGCGCAGGATGAACGGCTTTTTGCCGTGATCACGGTGGAACACACCTATATTTAAGGAGTTTCTATGGGAGGATATATCATCTACAACGGATTTTGGAATCCGAAACAACCGCCCGAGCCTGTCCGTGCGTTGGAGGCAGCGGGTCGCAAGGTCGGGTTGCCGCTGTTGCCGCTGCCCAACACGATGCTGCTTGCCGATATGGCACAGGACGTACAGGTAGCGGGCTTTTCAGCGGCGGATTTCGTGCTGTTTTGGGACAAGGACGTGCGCTTGGCAAAAGCGATGGAGCGGTGCGGCGCACGGGTATATAATCCTGCGGAGGGCGTGCGCCTGTGCGACGACAAAGCCGCGACCCACCTGGCACTTACGGGGCATCGCATTCCGATGCCGCGCACGCTGGTCGCGCCGATGACCTATTTGCAGATGGAACTTGACGAAAGCCGCTGGTTTTTGCGCCGCGCGGTGGATATTCTCGGCTTTCCGATGGTGGTCAAGGAATGCTACGGTTCGCTGGGCGGTCAGGTGTATCTGGCGAAGGATCTGCCCGCGTTGGAAGAGCTGGTGAGCCATATGGGTCCCCGCCCCTTTATCCTGCAAGAGTTTATCGAGCCTGCGGGGCGTGACGTGCGCCTGTACGTGGTGGGCGACAAGGTGGTTGCCGCGATGCAACGCCGCTCGGATGGCGATTTTCGCGCCAACGTGGCACTTGGGGGCGAGACGGTGCCGTATACTCCCACCGATGAAGAAGTTTGGATGGCGCTACGCAGTTGTCAGCTTTTGGGGCTGGATTTTGGCGGCGTTGACCTGCTCCACGATAAAAACGGCGCGCCGCTCTTGTGCGAGGTCAATTCCAACGCCCATATGGCGGGGATCTCCGCCTGCACGGGCGTGGACGTAGCATTGTGCATTATGCAATATGTGCGTGAGCAGGAACAAAAACGAAAAAAGTAATATTTTTTGAAAAACGATGCAATAAAACGTCTTTTTCGCGCGTTATATATATGAAAGGAGAAGCCGTATGATTTACTTGACGTCAGTAAACACTATGCATACCGACGAACAAGCTGCACTGCTGGAACAGCATCTGGCGGATATCGCCGCGGGCGACAAGCAAGCGCTGGCACAGCTTTATGAAGCGACGAGCTCGGCGGTATTCGGCTTCGCACTTTCGATACTCAAAAATCCGCACAGCGCGGAAGATGTTTTACAGGATTGCTTCGTGCGTATCTTTCGGTCGGCAGCATCCTATCAGCCTGCGGGAAAACCGATGGCGTGGATATTGACCATCACCCGCAATCTCTGCCTGCAAGTTTTGCGTAAGGACGGTGCGACTGCCGACTTGCCGCAAGAGGAGTGGGAAGCGTTTGTGGGAACGCGTGACGACCTATCCGTTGAGGAGCGGGTGCTGCTGGAATCGTGTCTCAAACTGCTGTCGGCAGACGAGCGACAGGTACTGATGCTGCACGCCGTGGCAGGATACAAGCACCGAGAGATCGCGCGGCAGTTGGCTATGCCGCTCGCTACCGTTTTGTCAAAATATCACCGTGCTGTCAAGAAACTGAAAACACATATAGGAAAGGAGTCCGACAAATGAAAAAACGCGAACTGGAAAACGCTTTACGTACCGCTGTCACGCGGGCAACGCCTGACAAGTTGGACGATATCCTTTCTGTGTGTGACCGACAGGAAGGAACGGTGATATCTATGACGAACAAAAAGAAAACCTCTCTCTTGACCCGTATAGTGGGTATTGCCGCCGCTTTGGTATTGCTGGTGGCAGGCGGCGGCTTGGGACTGCATCTGTATCAGACACAGGCGGTGGCTTCTACCGTTATGTTAGACGTCAACCCGAGCTTGGCACTGCAAGTGAACCACAAAGATAAAGTATTATCCGTGACGGCCGAAAATGAGGACGGCGCCGTGGTGCTGGGGGATATGGATCTGGTCGGCACAGACGTACAGGTGGCGGTCAACGCTCTTGTGGGCGCTATGCTGCGCAAAGGCTATATCAGCGAAGTCGCCAACTCTATCCTTATCAGCGTTGACGGCAAAGACGATGCCAAAGCAACGGAACTGAAAACGGTTCTGGCGCAGGAAGTGGATACGGTACTCAAAGACGCTCCGGCGGGCGGTGCAGTGCTCAGCCAGACGGTGAAAAAGGATGATTCCGTTGCGGCTTTGATGGAAAAATACAACATCAGCGCGGGCAAAGCGGTGCTGATTCAGCGTATTATTAAGAGCAACACCGCCTACACGGCGGATGATCTGGCGGCGCTTAGCATCAACGAGCTCAACCTGCTCAGCAATTCCGGCAAGCATCCTGCAAAGGATGTGGACAGTCAGGGCGTTGCCAGCCAAGGCAAATATATCGGCGCCGACCGTGCCAAAGAGATTGCGCTGACCCACGCGCAGATTGACGAGCAGACTATCTGGGATCTTGAAGTCGAAATGGAGTTTGAAAACGGAGCGATGGTCTATGAGGTTTCCTTTGACCACGACGTTTACGAGTTCAAATAT
>SVOU01000065.1 GCA_015066215.1 Oscillospiraceae bacterium
GGGGCTGGAGTTGGTCCCAAGGGTTCGGCTGTTCGCCGATTAAAGTGGTACGCGAGCTGGGTTCAGAACGTCGTGAGACAGTTCGGTCCCTATCTGTCGTGGGCGCAGGATATTTGAGTGGCTCTGTCCTTAGTACGAGAGGACCGGGATGGACGCACCTCTGGTGCACCAGTTGTCACGCCAGTGGCACAGCTGGGCAGCTAAGTGCGGATCGGATAAACGCTGAAAGCATCTAAGCGTGAAGCCGGCCACAAGATGAGATATCCCATTGAGAAATCAAGTAAGGACCCCGGAAGACTACCGGGTAGATAGGCTGCATGTGTAAGAGTGGTGACACTTTGAGCTTGGCAGTACTAATCGTCCGAGGGCTTGACCTTTGTCAGTCACAGCCGTTGCGAGAGCTACGGTAACGGACTGTGACCCGCATTCGTTTAACGGATCGCTTGGTCTCTGCGGCATTCGATGCTGCCGCACTCATCACTTTTCCTCCCTTCAACCTTTATTCAGTTTTCAGGGTGTGGACAATCTAAAAAACTAACAGCCTTTCCGCTTGGAAAGGCTGTTTTTGTTTTGTTTATGTATAAAAGAAGCCTGTAACCAAACGGATGCAGGCTTCTTAACATTATAACTTGAGAATCCACGTTGCCATACGGAAATAGACGAGCAAAGACAGCGCGTCGACGGTGGTGGTGATGAACGGGCTTGCCATAACGGCGGGGTCAAAGCCCAACCGTTTTGCCAGCATCGGCAGTGTACAGCCGACGACTTTGGCAATCGAAACGGTGACGATCATTGTCAGCGATACCGTCAGTGCCACCCAAGGTGTGATGTCAGCATTGCCCAGCAGTAGTCCGTCGAACAGCCATATCTTGAGAAAACTGGCGACAGACAGCACGACGCCGCACAAAACAGCCACGCGGATCTCTTTCCAGATGATACGCAAGATATTACGCAGCTCTACTTCGCCGAGCGAGAGACCGCGGATGATGGTGACCGAAGCTTGGCTGCCCGAATTACCGCCCGTATCCATCAGCATCGGGATAAAGGCGGTGAGGATGACCGAGCCTGCCAGTTTTGCTTCAAAGCTGGTGATGATCATACCGGTGAAGGTGGCGGAAATCATCAACAAAAGCAGCCACGGGATACGCTTTTTCCACGTCTCAAACACGCCCGTTTTCATATAGGGTTTGTCGGTCGGCGTGATAGCCGCCATCTTTTCAAAGTCCTCGGTGTTTTCTTCTTGCAAAACGTCGATAGCATCGTCGACCGTGACGATACCGACCAAGCGGTTTTCCCGATCAACTACGGGAATGGCCAAAAAGTCGTATTTACTGAACTGCTGTGCCACGTATTCCTGGTCATCCAACGTGTTGACGGAAACCACGTTGGTTTCCATAATATCAGCGATATTGCTGTTGGGGTCGGCAAGAAGCAGATCTTTGACGGTGACAACACCGACCAAGTGACGGTTTTCGGTCACATAGCAGGTATAGATCGTCTCCTTATCCACGCCGCCGTGTCGAATCTGCTCGAAAGCCTCGGCGACGGTCATATGACGGCGCAGGTTGACGTATTCAATGGTCATCACGCTGCCCGCACTGTCCTTGGGATAGTGCAGGATATCGTTGATGGAACGGCGCGTGGCGGCGTCGGTATTTTTGAGAATACGCGCCACCACGTTGGCGGGCATTTCCTCGATCATATCGACGGTGTCGTCCACGAAAAGCTGATCCAGCGTTTCGCGCAACTCGGCGTCACTGAATGATTGGATGAGCTGTTGTTGCTGCTCCGCCTCCATATAGGTAAAGGTTTCTGCGGCGATTTCTTTGGGAAGCAGGCGGTAGACGATCGGCAGATCCTTGTCCTCTACGTCCTCCAAAAGCTGTGCCACGTCGGCGGGCAACAGTTCCGCCAGTTGCTTGCGCAGCACAGAGAATTGGCGCGCCTCGATCAATTCGAGCAATTCTTCTAAATGCTCGTCAAGGCGCACTTGGGTTTCATTTTCCACAGTGATTCCTCCTTTTCGTAATATTTACGGATAAAGGGGAGTCACCCGCGAGGGAGTTTACGCGACAACCGTACGGTACGCTGCAAGCGTCAAATACAGCTGCCGCACCCGACCTCGGGGTACGCTACTCCCACTGCCCGTGGCGTCCATACGGTCACCTCCTGAAATAATCTGATAAAAACGCCCCACCGTGCGGCGCACGATGGGGCGTTGCATCCTTTATAGTATACCGCACAAAAAGCTTATTTGTCAACAGGTGACGCGCTTTTTTCGTTTTTGGCGGCAGCGAGAGCTTCTTGCCACCTGTCAGGGGACAGGGCGGTGTTGATATATTGCAGCAAGCGAGAGGTCGAGAGATAGGCGGGAAGTGCCAATTCTTTGAGCAGAGCCTGCCGCAACGCCGCACTGTGCGGCTGTCCGCAAAGGCCCAGTTCAAACAGATCGGCGGTGGTGAGGTTTAGTTGCGGCGCATCGGGTTGCTCGTCCAAAACAGTCGCACCTGCTTGGCGCAGCGCTTGCTCAATAACCGCGCCGTCGATGCCCTCGACACCCAAAAGTCCCTCTTTTGACGGCGCGGCTTTGCGGCGTTCTTTGCCGACGACGGGCGGGATATAGGCCTGTTTGACGCAATCGGGCGGCACGGCACCGCCGAGATGGTTGCGAATAACCATTCCCGCGCTGTCGCTGTCGGTCAGAATGATCAGACCGCGTTCGGCGGCAAGGCGGCGCAAAAAGGCGAGCCGGTCTTTATCCTTGAAGATGCCAAAGCCGTTGGTTTCGACAATGAGCGTGTCCACGACCGCTTGCAATTTGATGTTGTCGTATTTGCCCTCGACCACGATTGCCTCGCGTATGCGTATCATAGCGAGCCTCCCTTTGCCAGCACGATCAAAGAGGCGACGGTCTGCTCTAAAATCACGCGCGGGGCGGTGCGGGATCCTTTCATACGGGTGTCGGCCTGTGCCAGCAGGTCTAAACATTGGCGCAAGCGGACGATATCCCACCGTTGGGAATCTGTACTGGCGTTGCGCAGTACAAACTCGCGTCCGCGATAGCCGAAGGTGCTTGCCAGATCGGTGGCGGCAACGCCCGCGCTGACGGCAGTTTTGACGCGATAAAGATCGACAAACGCACCCGAAAGCACTGCCAAAATGGCGACAGGCTCTTCGCGCGAGGCGAACAGGCGGTGCAAAATGCTGTAAGCGGTGCGATAATCGCCTTTGAAGATGGCTTTGGAAAGGTCATAGACGCGCGCGCTGAGCTGACGCGTGACCACCAGTTCTACCAGTTGAGGGGTGATCTCCTGCTCGTTGGCGACGGCGCAGAGCTTTTCCAACTCGTTGAGCAGCAGTGAGAGATCGTTGCCGCATTGTTCCACCATCTTGTTGGCGGCGGCGGGGGAGAGTTTGCAGTTGCGGCGCGCGGCACCCGAACAGAGCATACGCGTGAGTTCCGCGGCGGTGCGGCGCTCAAAGTTTACGCAGGTCCCCACTTTTTCGGCGGCTGTGAGGAAGGTTTTCCACTTGTTGTTCTTGCGACTGTCAAGCGGATGTGCATACCACAAAATCAGCACGCAATGTGCGGGCAGAGCGGACAAAAGCGCCATCAAACGGTCATAAACGGCGGCGGAGGTCACGTCCAACTCACGCACGCAGACGCTTTTGCGCTCTGCCATCAGCGGCAACGCCTCCACCGCGTCGGCGATGGTTTCCCAAGAACATTCCTGTCCGTCCAGCGACAGGCGGTTAAAGTCGCCAAAGGTGTCGTCATCAGCGGCTTTTTTGGATAGTTGTCCGGCATAGTGCGCGGTGAGATAGCTTTCCTCGCCGTAGAGTACGTAGAGCGGCGAAAAAGCACCGCCCTGTATTTGTTGCTTGAGCAAGGCTTCGGTAGCGGGCACGTTTATCCCTCCTTTACCAACAGAATATCACCCGCGCCGCGGGTGCGCAGCATCACTTCGTCGACAGCGGCGAAGGAGCAAGGATATAGCGACCAAGGCAGCGCCTTGGAGATACTCGAAACGGATGCCGCTTTGCAACAGACGACGCCTTGTTTGGCGTCGATAGCCGTTGCGTGCAGCGGCGGTGCGCGGTCAAACAGCACAACGTGCGTCTGCAACCAATCGTCGGGCAGGCTGGCGGTGTCGCCGTCGGGCGGCGTGATGAGCAGACGCGTATTTTTGACCGTAATCTGCAAAAAGCCGCCTTGTCGTCGGATGCGCCACTCTGCCGACGGAGAAAGCGCTTGTTCCCAGAAAACCAGTTCGGGAAAGTCTGACGGCCAGACGATGGGGAGCGCCGTGTCGGAGGATACTGCCACGCTTTTGGTGTCGATTTTGTCGAAAAACACAGCCAAATCGTCTGCCTTGCCGCCTTCGTCGGGCATCCACAAGAGCCAGTCGATATTATAGATGCCGCAGTCTTGCAGATAGGTGGCTGCCTGCCAAACGGCTCGTTTGTTGCCGGCTTTGATCAGCAGAATGCGGTCGGAACTGTCTTGCGAAAACAAAACGGTGCCGTTTTCGGTGGGAATAGCCGTAAACGTGGTGACGCCGCGCATGGCGAGCGCATTGGCACCACCACCCGCGACCAAAATCAGCAGGGCGGCCAGTGCGCCGCACAAAACGCCGCGCTTCTTGGCAAGTACCCAGCCGAAGCCGATCAAAAGATACACGCCGATGATAAACAAGATCAGCCACCGCGCTTGTATCTGCGTGCTGGCATAGGGAATAGACGCACCGACAGAGGAAACGGCGTGCAGATAGCGGGACAACTGCTCAGCTACCCACATACACGCTTGTGACAGCCACGCAAGAAAGGGGATCTGTGCCAACACTGCCGCCAGACAGCCGCAGATGACGATAGGCGTTGCTACGGGGACGGCAAACAGGTTGACCAGCGGGGATACCCACGTGAAAGTGCCGAAAACCAGCAGCTGCACGGGAGTGATGGCGACGGTGGTACAAACGCTGACGGACAGCGCGTCCAAAATATAGCCGCCCAAACGCGCGGGCAAGGTCTTTTTGCGACAAAAGCGGTCGCGCAAATATTGGCGCAAAGCGGGATACAAAAGCAAAATGCCTACTGTCGCCGCAACCGACATCCAAAGTCCCGCGTCAAAGACGGCGAGCGGGTCAAATAACAAGATGAGCAATAACGCCGCACCCAACGAGTTGCGGCTGTCGGCCTCACGCCGAAACAGCTGTGCGGATAAAAATAAAAGTTGCATTACACCGGCGCGCAGGACGGAATAATGAAAGCCCGTCAGCCCCATATACAGAAGCACGCACAGCATTGCGAGAATGGGACGCAGCCAAAAAGGGCGGCGCACACGGCGCAATACCGCCAACGCTGCGGCGGCGATGATAGACAGATGCAAACCGGACACGCACAAAAGGTGCGCGGTGCCTGAACGGCGAAAAACCGTGAGTGTTGCCTCGTCCAAATGGCGTGTATCGCCAAAACACATAGCGGACAAAATACCGCGCACGGGGCTGTCGGCAAAGGTGTCGGCAAGCGTTTGCTGCCACACTGCCAGCTGCCAACGCAAGCCCTCACCGTCAGAAACAGACAGCGGGTCGGTGGTGAACAGGCGCGCACCGTGCAGCAACCGCTCGTCCTCCCGCAGATAAACCGTGGCAAGACCGTGCAGACGGCTGCCGACCAACACGGGGTCAGCGTCCGTATATACGATCAAGCGGCTGTCCTCGGGCAAGTCGCCGCCCACAGACGTTGCAACCAAGTAGTCGGTGCCAATATCTGTGACGGTGGCGTCAATTTCGACGGTATGCTTGTCAAAGGCTGTGACAGCCTCGATCCTTGCCACAAACGTTACGGCAAACAACAGCGTGGCGACAAAGGCGGAAAAGAGTATGGGTGCGGCGACCGTCTTGCGCCAGACAGGGAGTCCTACGGCGAATACGGTGAGAATCAGCAAGACGGCGCAAACCGTGATGAGCGTTGTAAAAGACAAGTGGGTAGATAACAGGAGTGCCAGCCCAAAAGTAACACCGCAGGTCCACAGGGGGCGTTTCATCAGGTACACCACATTTCCGTGCGAAATATGTTAAGCAAAGCGTCAATCAAAGAAAAGGGGTAGCTCTTCGAGATAGAAAATATCATCGCGCTTGGCGGCATCGCCCTCGGCAAGAATACAGCCGTAGCCGACGATGTCACATTCCACGTTTTTGACGAGTGCTTCCAGCGCCGCGAGGGACTCGCCCGTGCTGATCACGTCGTCGATCAACAGCACGCGTTTGCCTTGCATCAGCGCCATTTCCGGACCGTCAAGATAGAGCGTCTGCACTTTGTCAGTGGTGATGGAGCGCACCTCCACGCTGACGGGGGATTCCATATAGAGCTTGGGATATTTGCGTGCGACAAGATATTTTTTGCCGCTCTGACGCGACATCTCGTGTGCGAGCGGGATACCCTTTGCCTCGGCGGTGATGATGACGTCAAAATCGGGGGCTTTTTTGAGTAGCGCATCTGCGGCGGCGACCGTCAGCTCGGCATCGCCGAAAATGACGAAACCCGCAATAGACAGATGCTCGTTTAAGCGACAGATGGGCAGACGGCGTGTGAGACCGCAGATGGTCATTTCGTGGTATTTTTGCATCAAAAACACTCCTTAACCGTTTTTCATACGGGAATACAGTTTCATACGCTGTTCTTTGGAGAGAATACGCTTGCGCAGACGAATGCTCTTGGGAGTGACCTCCACCAGCTCGTCGTCGTTGATAAATTCCAGAGACTGCTCCAGCGACAGCACGGTGGGCGTTGTCAGACGCAACGCCTCGTCCGAGCCCGCGGCACGCATATTGGTCACGTGCTTTTTCTTGCACACGTTGACCGCGATATCCTCGCTCTTGGGCGAGGAGCCGACGATCATACCCTCGTATACGGGTACGCCCGCGCCTACGAACAGGGTACCGCGCTCCTGCGCGTTGTAGAGACCGTAGGCGCTCGTTTCGCCCGTTTCAAACACCACCAGCGAGCCTTGCACGCGCTGGGGAATATCGCCCTTGTGCGGCTCATAACCGTCAAAGACGCTGTTCATAATGCCGTTGCCGTTGGTGTCGGTGAGGAAGGTCTGGCGATAGCCCATCAGTCCGCGCGCAGGAATGCGGAATTCCAAGTGTGACACGCCTGTGTCGCGCGTACCCATATTGACGATCTCCGCCTTGCGCGAGCCGAGCTTTTCCATCACAGCACCTACGTAGTTTTCAGGCACTTCGATCATCAAAAGCTCCATCGGCTCCAGAATATGCCCGTCGGCATCTTCCTTGAGAATGACCTGCGGACGGCTGACAGCAAATTCAAAGCCCTGACGGCGCATAGTTTCAATGAGGATGGACAGGTGCAGCTCGCCGCGTCCCGATACCTTGAAGGTATCGGTGGAATCGGTTTCCTCCACGCGCATACTGACGTTGGTCTGCACTTCCTTGAACAGGCGGTCGCGCAGGTTGCGGGAGGTGACGAATTTGCCCTCCTGACCAGCAAAGGGACTGTCGTTGACCATAAACAGCATCGAGATGGTCGGCTCATCAATGCGCACGAAGGGGAGAGCCTCCACCTGCTCGGGAGAACAGGCGGTTTCGCCGATGTTCAGGTCGGTAATACCCGTCACCGCGACCAGATCGCCCAACGCCGCCTCCTCGTGCTCCACGCGGCGCAAGCCTTCAAACTGATAGAGCTTACCGATACGGGCGGAAACGGTGGTGCCGTCGGTCTTGCAAAGGGTGACCGCCTGCCCGTTTTTCACGCGACCGCGCTCCACGCGACCGACGCCGATGCGTCCCGCGTAGTCGTCATAGTCGATGTTGGAGAAAAGGATCTGCAGGGGGCCGTCGATATCGCCCTGCGGCGCGGGCACGTGTTCCAGAATAGCCTCAAACAGCGGCGTCATATTGCCCTCGCGGACGTCGGGATCCGTCGATGCGTAGCCGTCACGGCCCGACGCATAGATGACGGGAAATTCCAGTTGATCCTCGTCGGCACCCAGTTCAATGAACAGGTCGAGCAGCTCGTCGATAACTTCGGCGGGGCGTGCACCGTCGCGGTCAATTTTGTTGATGACCACCACGGGGCGTTTGCCGAGCCCCAGCGCCTTTTTCAGCACGAAGCGGGTTTGCGGCATACAGCCCTCGAAAGCGTCCACCAACAGCAAAACGCCGTCCACCATCAGCAGAATGCGCTCCACCTCGCCGCCGAAATCGGCGTGACCGGGAGTGTCCACAATGTTGATCTTGGTATCGCCGTACATAACGGCGGTGTTTTTCGCCAGAATGGTGATGCCGCGCTCGCGCTCCAGATCGCCCGAGTCCATCACTCGTTCCGCCACCTGCTCGTTGGAGCGGAAAATACCGCTCTGCCGCAGCATTTGATCCACCAAGGTGGTCTTGCCGTGGTCAACGTGAGCAATAATAGCAATGTTTCGTAAATTTTCGCGTGTTCCCATAAGACATCGTCCTTTGATATAAGATCTTAACTAATCTATTATAGCATAAAATTTCTGCTTCTACAAGATGTTCCGCCAAAA
>SVOU01000066.1 GCA_015066215.1 Oscillospiraceae bacterium
CAGCGCATCCGCGTTGGCGGCGCGCAGCAGCAATTCGGTGGTGCGGCGGGCGGTTTCGAGTGTGGATTCCGCCACAGCGCCCCCCTCGATCGTCACGCGTGACAGTTGCACTGCCAGCTCCACCGTACGCATACGCGCGGTGTCCGTCACTCCGCCTTCGGTGTAAAGGATATACGCCAGCAGTTGTTCGAGCTGTTTTTTGACTTGGCGGCGGTTGCCCACCCGCACCTGCGTGAGCCACTCCTTCTCCTTTTGGAGAAAATCCGTGGCAGACGCGTGCAGACCCGTTTCCTTAAACAGTTGTAAATGCTCGTTGATGCGGGATTGTTGCGACAGCCGCTCCTGCGAGCGACGCAACGTCGCCTGCTCACCCGTGAGCAGGGGCGACAGCAGATGCTCGACCAAGTGCTTGAGCTGTTGCACACGCGGCGGCGGCAACACGCGCAGACTGCCGCTCTCGTCATACAGCTCCAACGCTACCGCGGGCGGCAGCTGATGCTTTTCGGCGACCTCGCCCACCAGCGTACTGTCGGGGGTGTCCATCAAGAACGGTCCCAGCAGTACCGTGGCGAGCAATACGCCGCCGTGAGATAGCGGAAACGCGATATGGTTGAGTTGGGCATCACAGGAAAAGATGTAGGCTTCGCCGATCTCCTGTGCGCGGCGTCCTGCTTGTGCGTGCAGCTGCACGCAGGAATGCTCCGTCGTCACGTATTGGCGCAACAGCGCACAATAGCTGCTCTGTCCCCCCAGCGTTTGCAAAATACCGCCCTCGGCGTCGATCAGCTGGATCGGCAGGTCGACAAACGCCTGCAAGGTTGCCAGCACGTCGTGCAGACGCTCGGCAGACACCAAAGAATAAATACCGTTATTCATAGCTCACCTTAAAAAAAGAAAATTTTTCGTAAAAAAAAGCAATACGCATTCTACTGTAATCCAGTATACTACACATATAAGCTGTAATGCAATCAAAAAAACGACAATTTAACATTTTTATTTTCGGAGGTCATCAATATGGATCTGCAAGAAATCTCCCTGCAACTGCAAGCAGGCAAAGTGAAGATGGTCAAGACGCTGGTGCAAGAAGCGATCGACGCCGGCATTCCTGCCGCACAGATTCTGGAAGAGGGTCTGCTCGCGGGTATGAGCGTCATCGGTGAAAAGTTCAAAAACAATGAGATCTTCGTGCCCGAGGTGCTGATCGCCGCGCGTGCGATGAACACGGGTGCTACCCTGCTCAAGCCTCTGCTGGCTTCCGAGGGTGTGCAGAGCATCGGCAAGGTCTGCATCGGTACGGTACAAGGCGACCTGCACGATATCGGCAAAAACCTCGTCAAGATGATGCTGGAAGGCAAGGGCATCGAGGTCATTGACCTTGGCACCGACGTATCCCCCGAAACCTTTGTGCAGACCGCCAAAGATGAAGGCTGCCAAATCATCTGCTGCTCTGCGCTGCTCACCACCACGATGGGCGTGATGGCAGACGTGGTCAAGGCCGCCGAAGAAGCGGGCATTCGTGACCAAGTGAAAATTATGATCGGCGGCGCGCCCATCACCGAGGCCTTCTGCCGTCAGATCGGTGCTGACGCCTATACGTCCGATGCTGCCAGCGCGGCTGACTGCGCGGCGGCGTTCCTGCAATAAGCAAATGGCAAACGTATGCATCAAGCGGGGCGAGGAGAGCTTTTTGTTGCCCTTCTCGCCCCCGCTTTTGGTTTCTGACGCTTTGGCGCAGTTGGGGCTCTTTCACCCCCATCCTTGCGGCAAGCGCGGCAGTTGCGGCAAATGTACCGTCACCCTGTCGGGCGAGGTATCATCCCCCAACGCGGCAGAGATAGCCGCGGGGTGTCGGCTGTCCTGTCAGGCGATGCTGTTGGGTGACGCCACGGTGACGATTGCCGCGCCTGCGGCGATGGTGATCGAAACCGCTTTCGTCGACGTCCCGCACGGTTGGGATAATGACGCGCACGGTTTGGGTGCGGCGGTGGATATCGGCACGACGACGGTGGCACTTTCGCTGGTGGATTTTGACGCGCGTGCGGTGCTGGTGACGGTGGCCGTCCCCAATCCGCAACGCGGTATCGCCGCCGACGTGATGGGGCGCATACAAGCGGCACTCAACGGCAAAGCGGCTGTGCAACAGCAACAGATCGAAGCCGCCGTGGCTGCACTGCTTGCTGCCGCCTGTCAAAAGGCGGAGCGTGCGGAAAGTGACGTATCACGCTTTGTGATCACGGGCAACACCACGATGCTCTATCTGTTGGTCGGGCGTTCGCCCGAGCCGCTGGCGCACGCGCCTTTTGCGGCGGACGACCTTTTTGGGTGTACGGTAGAGTTTTTGGGCAGACCCGCCTATCTGCCGCCCTGTATGAGCGCCTTTGTGGGCGCGGATATCACCTGTGCGCTGCTCGCGTCAGGGTTGTGCCGCCGTGAACAGACGGCGATGCTGTGCGATATCGGCACCAACGGTGAAATTGCGCTGTGGCAAGGTGGAGAGTTGTTCGTCACCTCAACTGCCGCGGGCCCTGCGTTTGAAGGCGCAGGAATTTCCTGCGGTTGCGGCAGCGTGACGGGTGCCGTGGACCGCGTGTGGGCTAAAAACGGTGCTATCAAGGCACACACTATCGGAGATATGCCCCCCGTCGGGCTTTGCGGCTCGGGTCTTTTGGACGCGGTCGCGGTGCTTTTGGATACGGGCGATATTGACGAGACGGGCGCGACCGACGAGGACGCGCTGACCATTACCGACGGCGTTTCGCTGTTGCCGCAAGATATTCGCGCGGTACAGCTTGCCAAAGCGGCCGTGGCGGCAGGTATGGATACGCTGCTGCACACCGCCAACGCCGATTGGGATACGGTGGAAACGCTATACATCGCGGGTGGCTTTGGCAGCCACCTCAATCGCAAAAGCGGCGTGCGTATCGGGCTTTTGCCCCCGATGGATGATGCGCGTATGGCGGTGCTGGGCAACGCCGCGTTGGCGGGTGCTTTGGCTCTGCTGTGTGACAGCCGTTTTGTGGACGAGGCGACCCGTATCGCCGAAAACGCCAAAGCGGTATCGCTCGGCGGCAGTGCGTATTTTAATAACGCCTTTGCCGAGCAGATGTTTTTCCCCGAAGAATGATCCAAGGAGGATACCTTTATGAATAACGCCAAAAAGCTGGGGTTTGGTCTGATGCGCTTGCCGCTGACCAACCCCGAGGATGCCGGCAGTATCGATATGCCGCAGTTGTGCGCGATGGTGGACAGTTTTATTGAGCGCGGCTTCACCTATTTCGACACCGCGTGGATGTATTGCAACGGCAAGAGCGAGGAGGCGGCACGCGAGGCACTCGTCAAGCGCTATCCGCGCGACAAATTCACCCTCACCACCAAACTGCCGTCGTATTTACTGCACTCTTTTGAGGATCGCGACAAGGTGTTTGACACCCAGCGCGAGCGCACGGGTGTGGACTATTTTGACTATTATCTCATCCACGACGTCAACGCCAAGTCCTTCCCTGCCTTTGAAGAGTACAAGTGCTTTGAGTGGGTCAAGGAGAAAAAAGAGCAAGGACTGGTCAAACACATCGGTTTTTCCTTTCACGACGGTCCCGAAATGCTTGACCATATTTTGACCAAGTACCCATTCGTGGAGTTCGTGCAGCTGCAGATCAACTATCTCGACTGGGAAAACCCCGTCGTACAGTCCCGCGCCTGCTACGAGGTGGCGCGCAAGCACAACAAGCCTATCATCATTATGGAGCCTGTCAAGGGCGGTGCGCTGGCAAACGTGCCCGAAGTGGTGGAGACGATGTTCCGCCATCACGATGCCGATCGCTCGGTGGCTTCGTGGGCTTTGCGCTTTGCGGCAGGGCTTGACGGCGTGATGATGGTGCTCAGCGGTATGAGCAATCCCGCTCAACTCGATGATAACACCGCGTTTATGGCGGATTTCGAACCGCTGACCGCCGACGAAGTGGCGATGGTGCATCGCGCCGCCGCGATGATCAACGGCACGATTGCGATTCCCTGCACGGGTTGCTCCTATTGCACGGTGGAATGCCCGCAAAATATCGCGATTCCGCAATATTTTGCGCTCTATAACGCCGAAAAGCAGGAGAGCGTATCCAAGGACTGGACGACGCAGGAGCTTTACTACGAAAGCCTCAACGAGCGTTTTGGCAAGGCTTCCGACTGCATCGGTTGCGGCAACTGTGAGCGGATGTGTCCGCAGCATTTGCCTATCCGCACCCACCTGGAGGCGGTTGCCGCCCACTTTGAAGGAGGGAATGCCCAATGACCGGTACTGAACGCGTACGCAACGTAATTTTGGGCAAGCCTGTTGACCGCCAGCCGATCTACGGTTGGGTGTCGGCAAACCTGTCCGAGCAGATCTCCGAAAAATGGGGATCGGTGGCGGCTTTTGAGGATGCGTATGAATTTGACGCCGCCCACATTTTCGGCGTGCCAGACACCTTTGTGCGCCCGCTGATCGAAAAGATTCAGGCGGAAAACGAGGAGTTTACCCCCGACCTGATCGTCGACGAGCCGGTGTTCACCGATCCCGACCGCGAGGAAGACTACGACTATATGCGCCGCGAGATCGCATTTCACAAGGAGCGCGGACGCTTCTGCTACGTGCAGGCTCCCGGCTTCTTTGAGCATTTCAACGGCATTTTCGGCATCGAAAACCATCTACTTTATCTGGCGATGTATCCCGACGAGTTAAACGAGCTGTACGCCAAGCAGGCAGAATGGACGGTGCATTTTATCGACCACTGCGTGGCGGCGGGCGTGGATATGATCCACTTCTCCGACGACTGGGGCTCGCAGAACAACCTGCTTTTCAGCCCCAAGACCTGGTGGGAGTTGATTTACCCCCACATGAAAAAGGTGGTGGATCACGCCCACGCATGCGGCGTTTTTGCCAGCCTGCATTCCGACGGCTGTGTCGAAAAGGTGGTCGACGGCATTGCCAAATTGGGACTGGACGTGGTACACCCGTGGCAGGAATCGGCAGGTATGTCTTATGACCTGTATCTTAATAACTACGCCGACAAGTTTGCCATTTTGGGCGGTGTCTGTGTCCAGTCGGCGCTGGGCATTTTACCGCAGCCGCAACTGGAAGCGGAGATCCGCCGCGTGTTCGGCTTGCTTAAAGGCAAACGCTGGATCTGCTGCACCACCCACTTTGTGCAGGATCACTGCTCTATTGAAGATCTGACCTTTGCGTATGATCTGATCTACAAACTCGCAAGAGAGTGATAAAGGAGTGTTTTTATGACTTTGCGTGAAAACGTGCTGGCCATTTTGCGTTATCAGCCCTATGAACGTATGCCCATCGTGGCGTTTGGCTTCTGGGCGGAAACGGTGCAGAAGTGGGCAGACGAGGGACACATCACCCAAGAGGAAGCCGACGATTATATCCGTTTCGGCGACAACGGCAAGGGTGACAAGTCCATTATGGAAAAGCTTGGCTTTGACTTCAACTGGAACTCCTGCATCGGTGCTTGGGTACAGTTGTCCCCGATGTTCGACGTGGAAGTGCGCGAGGTGCTCGCTGACGGCAGCCAGATCATCCGCGACTCGATGGGTCTTATCTGCAAGGTGAAACCCGGCACGGTGTCCATCCCCAGCGAGATCGGCACTTCGCTGACCGACCGCGAAGCTTGGGAAAAGGACTATCTGCCCAAGCTGCAGATGCGCACCGACCGCATCCCCTACGACGTACTCAAATCCCTGCCCGCCCCCGAGGATCGCGAGATCCCCATCGGCTTGCATCTCGGCTCGCTGATTGGTAATATGCGCAATATGCTCGGTGTGGAGGAGCTCAGTTATCTCTATGCTGATGACGAGGAGCTTTACGAGGAGATCATCAACACGATGTGCGGTCTCTGCTACGATTGCGCCAAGGCGATTTTGGAAACGGGTGTCAAGTTTGACTACGCCCACTATTGGGAGGATATCTGCTACAAAAACGGCCCGCTGGTGTCGCCCGGTGTGTTTGAAGAGCTGGTCGGTCCGTGGTATCGCAAGATCAGCGATCTGCTCGCTGAATACGGCGTAGATATCATCTCCCTCGACTGCGACGGCTGTATCGACGCACTGCTGCCCATCTGGCTTGAAAACGGCGTCAACACGATGTTCCCCATCGAAGTCGGCACCTGGGGCGCCAACATTGCCCCGTGGCGTGAGAAATATGGCAAGCAGGTGCGCGGCGTCGGCGGTATGAACAAAACCGTGTTCGCCCGCGACAAGGCGGCTGTGGACGAGGAAGTGGAGCGCCTGAAAAAGCTGGTGGAGCTTGGCGGCTATATTCCCTGCCCCGACCACCGCATTGCGCCCGACGCCGAGTTTGAGCTGGTGCAATACTATTGCCAACGGATGCGTGAATGCTTATGATCGATCTTATCATATCTGCGGGTGTTGACCGCGCCGGTACCGTGTCCACCGATCTGATTCCCTTTGACCCTGCGCTGCGGGAAATGTGTGAGATGAACAGTTGCGGTATGTTCGGCAAGACCTATACCTGCCCGCCCCACGCGGGCACGCCTGAGGCTTTGATGAAAGAGGCAAAGGCGTACAAAAACGTGACGCTGTTTCAAAAGGTCTATCCTTTGGAGGATTCCTTCGACTTTGAGGGCATGGTCGAAGCAAAACAGCAGTTTCACCGCTTGACCGCCGATATTTTGAAAATTTGCCGCGAAAATCTCGACGATTTTCTGCTGCTCGGTGCGGGCGGTTGCCCGCTCTGCGAGCGTTGCGGCGTACAAGACGGCATCCCCTGCCGTTTCCCCGACCTGACGTATGGCAATTTGGAAAGCTATTGCATTCAGGTCTCCCAGCTTGCGAAGTTATGCGATATGCGCTATATAAACGGTCCCGATACCGTGACCTATTTCGGGGCGATCTTCACGCCCTGAACCTCCTTTTCAAAGCCGCCGCAGAGCCCCCTGCGGCGGCCTTTTTTTATCTTGACATTATACCCCATTGGGGTATATAATATTGACAAGAAAGCACATACCACCACGCAAGGAGGACACACTATGGATTGTTGTCACCGCACCAAAGAGCGCTCGGCAGAGGAAATGACCGCGCTGATCCACCGTCTCAACCGCATTGAGGGACAGGTGCGCGGGCTGCGCCGTATGGTGGAGGAAAACGCCTATTGCCCCGATATTCTCACCCAGACAGCCGCCGCCAACGCCGCTTTGCAGGCGTTTGGACAGCAGCTTTTGGAGACGCATATCCGCACCTGCGTCGCTCAGGATCTGGCGGCAGGCAATGCGCAAACGATTGACGAACTGATGGACACGTTGCGTAAATTTATGAAGTGAGGTGGCACCTATGACGCAATATACCGTGGGCGGTATGAGTTGTGCCGCTTGCAGCGCCCACGTGGAAAAGGCGGTGCGCGGAGTCAACGGCGTGACCGCCTGCACGGTCAGCCTGCTGACAAACTCGATGGCGGTGGACGGCACCGCTTCGCCAGAGGCGGTTATCGCGGCGGTTTCTGCCGCGGGCTACACCGCCGCTCTCAAAGGTGCCGCGCCGCAGGCAAAAAAAGACGATCCACTCACCGACACCGAAACGCCGCAACTCAAAAAGCGGCTGTTTTCTTCGTTGGGCTTTTTGGCGGTGCTGATGTACGTGTCGATGGGACACGTAATGTGGGGCTGGCCGCTGCCCGCCGCATTGGCGGATAACCCCTTGGCGCTGGGACTTTTGCAGCTGCTGTTGACCGCCGTGGTGATGGTCATTAACCAGAAATTCTTTATAAACGGTGTCAAAAGTCTTTGGCGGCGCAGTCCGTCGATGGATACGCTGGTCGCGCTCGGCTCTGCTACGGCGTTCATATACAGCACCGCGATGCTGTTTGTGATGACCGCCGACACGGCACACGCCGCGCACTATCTGCACACCTTTTATTTTGAGTCGGCGGCGATGATCTTGACGCTGATCACCGTCGGCAAGATGCTGGAAGCGCGGTCAAAAGGGCGCACCACCGACGCACTCAAAAGCCTGATGCAACTCTCGCCCAAAACGGCGACGGTGGTGCGTGACGGGCAGGAATTGACGGTGCCCGCCGCCGAAGTACGCAAGGGCGATATATTTCTGGTGCGTCCGGGCGAGAGTATACCCGTTGACGGCTTGGTGCTGGAAGGCACCAGTGCGGTGGACGAATCCGCGCTGACGGGCGAGAGTTTACCCGTGGATAAACAAGTCGGTGATACGGTTTCCGCCGCCACCGTCAACCGCGCGGGCTTTTTGCGCTGTGAGGCCACCCGCGTGGGAGAAGATACCACGCTTTCGCAGATTATTCGTATGGTGGAGGACGCCGCCGCGACCAAGGCGCCTATTGCCAAGGTCGCCGACCGCGTGTCGGGCATTTTCGTGCCCGTGGTCATCGGTATTGCGCTGGTGACGGTTGCCGCGTGGCTGCTTTGCGGTGCCGATATCGGCGCAGCGCTGGTGCACGGCGTGACCGTTTTGGTCATCAGTTGCCCCTGCGCTTTGGGACTTGCCACTCCCGTTGCCATTATGGTTGGCAGCGGGCAG
>SVOU01000067.1 GCA_015066215.1 Oscillospiraceae bacterium
GTCTGGATGGCGTGCAAGTGGGAGCTGTTGACCGCGTGCGTCTGACCGCGCCGCGTGTGGTGTGCATATTGGGAGCAAACGAGGGCGTTTTCCCGGCTTATCCCCCCACCGACGGACTGCTCACTGACCACGAACGGCGCGCGCTCATCGGTTTGGGACTGCCAATGGCGGAGCCCGCCGACAGACAGGCGATGGAGGAGCGGTTTTATGCCTACACCGCTATGTCTGCACCGTCGGAAAAGTTGGATGTTTATTGGCAGGAAAGCAACCAAAGCGGCGAAAAGCTCACCCCTTCCGCTATCGTACAGACTATACGGCAAATTTTCCCCACGCTAAAAGACTCATCTTGGGCTTTGGCCGACGGCAGCGACGTGCAGTCGGTCGGGGAAGGCTTGCAGCGTATGGGTGCGCATTGGCACCATCCCACCGTGGCGTCCTCGACCTTATACGCTGCCATACAGCAAAGCGGGCAACGAAAAGAACTGCTCAACGCCATGCAACAGGCAGCAGTACCGCAACCCTTTGCCTTCACCGATCCCGAAAACGCCAAGGCACTGTTTGGCAAGAATATCCGCCTCTCGCCCACGCAACTGGACAAATATTACGGTTGTCGTTTTTCCTATTTCTGCCGCTACGGTTTAGGCGTGGTCGCACCGCGTCCCGCCAAGTGGGACAGCATGGAGGTGGGCAAGCTTGCACACGACCTGATGGAGAAAATGGTGCCCGTTTATCGCGACGAAGGCTGGAACACCATCACCCGCGAGCGCGTCACCGAGGATGCGCGGCGTTGTGTGGAAACCTATGTGGACGAGCGTATGGGCGGTGCCGCCGACAAGGGCGATGCTTTTGCGGAGACAATGGAACGGCTGGCACATACCGTCAGCTATTTTCTGTGGCACGTAGTGCAGGAATTCAGGCAAAGCAAGTTCGTACCCGTGGATTTTGAACTGCGCATCGGCGGTGACGGTGTGATTCCCGCCACCGTTTCCACCTTACCCGACGGCAGTCAGGTACAGCTCGGCGGCATCGTCGACCGCGTTGATCTGTTTGAACAGGACGGTCGCCGTTACGTACGCGTGGTAGACTACAAGACAGGCAGCAAGAAGTTCCGTTTACAGGATATCGTCGACGGCATCAATCTGCAGATGCTCATCTATCTGTTTGCCATCTGGGATAACGGAACGGCGCACTACGGCGAGGTCACCCCTGCCGGCGTGCTGTATCTGCCCACAGCGCTGCCCATCGTCGAGGGGGACAGAGATATCGACGACTCTACCTTACACAAAAAGCAGCTGGGTACTATGAAAATGAACGGGCTGCTGCTGGACGAGCCCTCGGTGCTGCAAGCGATGGAATGGGATATGGAGGGCATCTTTATCCCCGCAAAGCTCAAAAAGGACGGACAATTTGATGCCCACTCCTCTGTGGCAAGTCTCAGACGACTGGGGCTGCTGAAAAAGAAAATCGAAAAGCTTCTCACCGATATGATCAAGACGCTGCACAGCGGTGACGTGGCGGCTTTGCCCGCCGAATCGGAGGACCCTTGCCGTTTTTGCGACTATCACGCGGTCTGTCGCCACGAAAAAGGCGATCCGACCAAACCATCTTGCACACAAACGGCGGAAGAAATCTGGACTTCTTTGGAAAATGAGGAGAATTCCGAAAGTTTTTAATTTTTTTGTGTTTTTACTCTTTTCCTTTGTCACTTTTTGGTGTATACTATGAAACAGTAAAAAAATATTCAGGAGGTTGATCCTATGCCCCTCGTAAACACAAAAGAAATGTTCAAAAAGGCGTATGAAGGCGGTTATGCCATCGGTGCTTTCAACGTCAACAACATGGAAATCACCCAAGGCATCATCGAAGCCTGCAAAGAGCTCAACTCCCCCGTGATCCTGCAGGTGTCCGGCGGCGCCCGCAAATATGCGCACCACGCCTATCTGTACAATATGGTCAAGGCTGCCGAGGAAGAGACCGGTCTGCCCATCGCGCTGCACCTCGACCACGGCAGCAGTTTTGAACTGTGCAAGGATTGCATCGACGGCGGCTTCACCTCCGTGATGATCGACGGTTCTCATCTGCCCTATGAAGAAAACGTTGCCCTGACCAAAAAGGTTGTGGAATATGCACACGCGCACGGCGTCACCGTCGAGGGTGAGCTCGGTCAGCTGGCGGGTATTGAGGACGAAGTGAACGTGGATGCCGACAAGGCTTCCTTCACCGATCCCGATCAGGTGCAGGATTTCGTCACCCGTACCGGTGTGGATTCCCTCGCTATTGCCATCGGCACCAGCCACGGCGCATTCAAGTTCAAGCCCGGTCAGAAGCCCCAGCTGCGCTTTGACATCCTGCAAGAGGTTATGGACCGTCTGCCCGGCTTCCCGATCGTTCTGCACGGTGCTTCCTCCGTCTCTCCCGAGCACGTGAAGATCATCAACGAAAACGGCGGCCAGATGGCCGACGCTATCGGTATCCCCGAGGATATGCTGCGCAAGGCCGCTTCTATGGCCGTCTGCAAGATCAACGTGGACTCCGACCTGCGTTTGGCGCTCACTGCCGGCATCCGCAAGCACTTTGCGGAGAACCCCACCCACTTTGACCCCCGTCAATATCTGGGTGAAGGTCGCGAATATATCGCTGACGTTGTGCGTCATAAGATCCGTGACGTTATGGGCAGCGAAAATCAGGCCTGATCAAATACTAAACAAAAAGGTGCTGACCAATCGGTCAGCACCTTTTTTATTTAGTTGTTATCAGTAAGTAGTGGCGTCGGCTCGGTCAGCGGTGCAAACAGCGTACACCCTTGCGCACGAAATTGGCGGATCTTTTCGTCCAACAGCTCCACCGAACAGTGCAGCCGCTCTGCCAAACACGGGCGGCAACAAAAACTGGTGGCACCACGGTTGATGAGCTTTTTGTAGATGCCGATATCGTCGCCGTCAAGCGGCGCGCCGCATTGTTCGCAGATCATCAGATCTTCACGACCTTCGCGCGGTACAGCTTGCAGTCATGGGCAGCCACGTCAACCATAAAGTAGCCTTCCAGAGAAGAGGTCTCCTCGCCGCTCCACAGTTCCTTCATGTCAAGTTTGCGCTTACAGGTACCGTTGATGCCCATATCGCTCAGCGCAAAAGATGCTCTCCACGGCGTATCGCTGAGGTTGACCATACCAATGGCATAATCACCGTTGGCCAACAGACGCGCCCACACGAAACGGTCCTCGTCACCCGTCACACGGAACACCTGATTGTAAGCAGGATCCTGATCGATCGCAATGACTTCTTTGTTTTTCAAAATAGCCGCGATCTCAGGGGACATATTGCGAATATCGCAACCTATCATCAAGGGAGAACCACACAACGCCCAAATAGAGAAGTGGGTGCGATATTCCACGTCGGTGCAACCCGCAAAGCCAACGTTGCCTTTGCCGCGCATACCGACGACCAGCATATCCATATCGTTGAAACAACCGTGACCGTTATAGGGAAACAGCGGATTTTGCGCCTTGGTCAGCGTTTTGATGGAATCCCACGTATCAAAAATATCGCCGGTGGAACGCCACATATGCGCGCCCGTGGACTTGATCCACTCGTGGGTGTTATCGGCACCCCATGAGCAACCGCTGAACACGATATCGCGACCGCAGTTGGCGAGCGCAGTACCCATACGGCGATAGAGCAGTTGACCGGGCTCGTTGTTGGGCTTATAGCAATAGTCATATTTAAGGAAGTCGACGCCCCACTCCGCAAAGGTTTCCGCATCGACAAACTCAAACTCATAGCTGGCAGGGTAAGCGGCACAGGTCTGATAACCGCAGCAAGAATACATACCGAGCTTCAGACCCTTGCTGTGAAGATAATCAGCCACGGGCGCAATGCCGTTGGGGAACTTCACGTGATCGGGAACGAGGCGATTGTTTTCGTCGCGTTTATGCTCGGACCAGCCGTCATCCATTACCAGATAGTTGTAGCCGCAGTCGGCAAGGCCGGTTTGAACCAACGCATCTGCCGATTCTTTGATCAGCTTTTCGTCGATGTTGATACCGAAGGTGTTCCAGGTGTTCCAGCCCATAGGCGGGGTTTTGACAATCATTTACGTGTGCCTCCTTATATGGGGATTTTGCAACTTCATTATAACAAATTCACAAGATATTTCCATAGTATTTTGTTGTTTATTAAATTTTGCTGTCTGCCCCATCATTTGTGGCATACAGGGATTGACACATTTTTTAGAAATGATATAATATACATAGATAATGACCCTTTCGAGGGATTTTAAGGAGGTTATCGTTATGTCCTACATGCCATCTGTCACGCCGGATTACGGTTACGGCTATTCGAGCGGTTCCGCCGTTGCCTCGACCGTTTTGACCATTCTGGCTATTTTGTTCGCCATTGGTGGCGCCGTCGTGCTTTTCCTCTTCGTTCTGCCTGAGAAAAAACGCGAAAAGCTGCCCCGCATCCTGCAAATGGCGCACGATCTGTTCAACTTCAAATGGTTGCTGTTGGAGATGATCCTCAAAGCACTCTATTGCTTCCTCACGCTGTACGTCATCTTCCAGGGCTTCTTTGATCTGTTCCTCATCGATAACGGTCTGGATGTGCTGGCCGCATTCGCCACGATGCTTCTCGGTCCCATCGGCGTGCGCATTTCCTTTGAGTTGCTGATGATGCTGATCCTGCTCGTGAAGAACGTGATTTCCATCAACAACAAGCTCTCCGGCAAAGCCGAAGATGAGCCCGCCCCCGTTGAGCCCGAAATCGAGGAGCCTGTCGTAGAAGCTCCCGTCGTGGAAGCTCCCGCTCCCGTCGTCGAGGCACCCGCTCCCGTTGTGGAAGCTCCTGCCGTGGCGCCTGTGGTCGCTCCCGTGGCGGCACCCGTTGCCCCCGTAGCCCCCGTGGCTCCCGTTGCGCCTGTGGCCCCTGTGGCTCCCGCTCGTGTGTTCTGCCCGAATTGCGGCACCCCCTACGAGCCCGACAGCCTGTTCTGCGCCAACTGCGGCACCAAAAAGCCTCAATAAACAACATAATAACAAGAAACGCCCTGCATCGCAGGGCGTTTCTTACGTGATGTATTTATACCGTCAAACTGTCGAGCAACGCATCGGGCGTATCAAAAAACGATACCATATTGCGTTTGGTCTCGGTCATAAAGCCCTCGCGCACGGTTTTGTCCAGCATCTCGCGCATAGCATCGAAATAGCCGCGCGTGTTGAGGATAACGATCGGCTTTTGGTGCCGCCCGAGCGTCAGAAGGGTGAACATCTCGAAAAACTCATCGTACGTGCCGATACCACCCGGCGTGACGATAAAGGCATCGGAACGCTCTTCCATAATACGCTTGCGTTCCCGCATCGTTTCCGTGTAGACGAGCTCGTTGCTGTGAGCGAACAGCACGCCGTCCACGTTAAAAAACGACGGCACAACGCTCACCATCTCACCGCCACCGGCATACACGCCGCGGGCAACCGCCCCCATCAAGCCGCTGGCACCGCCGCCGAATATCAAGCGATGCCCTTTTTCGGCCATCAGCCGTCCCAGCTCTTCGCCTGCCGCCAAATATTCCGCGTGAATGTTATCACTCGCCGCTCCGTATACACAAATATTCATACAGTCGCCCCTTTGTGTTGATGATAAAATTGTACCATAAGTATATCCCAACCGCAACCAAAAATATGATTTCGGGAGGAAAATCTTTTGTTTGTGCTGATCAGTGCCTGTCTTTTGGGCGTTGCCTGTCGCTATGACGGACAGTCGCACCCGCTCTCGCCTATTCCCACTTCCAACGAGTGTGTCACCTTTATCCCCGTCTGCCCCGAACAACTGGGCGGGCTGCCTACCCCACGCCTGCCTGCGGAGATATGCGGCAACGCCGTCATTCGTCAGGACGGCGCGGATATTACCGATGCCTATACACGCGGCGCAGCAGAAGCGTTGCGCATTGCCAAGCTGTACGGCTGTCGGTATGCCGTTTTGAAGGAGCGCAGCCCCTCTTGCGGCAGCGGCACTATCTATGACGGCAGCTTTTCCAAGACGCTGATTGACGGTGACGGTGTCACCGCCAAATTGCTGCAGCAAAACGGCATTACCGTCATCGGCGAGTCGGCATTAAACGACTTTTTGCGCACCTGTGCAACCTGTTCCCCTACCGAAACCGAAAAAATAATCTGACTTTTTTCAAAAAAGGGGTTGCATTCCGTCCCGAAATAGTGTATAGTAATAGGGCTGAACAACATATCGCGGAGTGGAGCAGTGGTAGCTCGTCGGGCTCATAACCCGAAGGTCGCAGGTTCGAGCCCTGCCTCCGCAACCAAAAAAATCCTCATTCCCTTTTGGGAGTGAGGATTTTTCTTGTTTTAGGGCGGACTTGATCTGTGTGCCTTTAGGTTATGAGACCGACGAGCGTGGCTCGTTGGGGCGCGTTTGCGAGCGCCGCCTGTGGCAGATGCAGCGAGCAATAAGCGGGTGCAGCGGTCGAAAAAATCGAGGATACGCGTCAGCCCGATGATTTTTTCGGGCACCGCAAACGGCGCAAAGCGATAACCCGAAGGTCGCAGGTTCGAGCCCTGCCTCCGTAACCCAAAATTCTCGGACGCGAAAGCGTTCAGGATTTTTTCACTCTTCACTTATTCCAACTTTATAACTCATCAAACAGCGCGCTTACGACTTGACAACAAGTCATCCACGCATTACAATTTATCTGAAAACAATGTGTTTGAAAGGAATCAAAAAATGAAAACCGCTTACGATAATAACAAAGCGTTAATGCAAAATGTCACTCCCTCTATGTCTTGTGATATTTCCGCCTTTAAAGAGTGGCGGATTTCCGCCAGAAATAAACTTTCACAGCTTTTGGGGCTGGATAAGTTTAATAAGGTTGATTTGGATTTTAAGATAGAATATCAAGAAAAAAACGAGGGTGTTACCGAAATTCGTTTTACCTATCAAAGTGAAGCGGGCTACCGTGTTCCTTGTCATATGCTGCTTCCCGACGGGATTGAAAAACCTCCGGTGATGATTTGCTTGCAGGGACACTCGACGGGAATGCATATTTCCTTGGGCAGACCTAAATTTGAAGGTGATGAAGACACCATCCTTGGCGGCGATCGGGATTTTTGTGTGCGTGCCGTAAAAGAAGGATTTGCCGCCATTGCTTTGGAGCAAAGAAACTTTGGTGAATGTGGCGGGGACGAAAACGGCCCCCGATGTCTTTACTCGAGTATGGTAGCGCTTATGATGGGGCGCACCACAATCGGCGAGCGTGTGTGGGACGTTTCCAGACTTATAGACGTCATCCAAGCCCAATTCAAGGACGTTGTAAATACCGATCTGATTTGCTGTATGGGCAATTCAGGCGGAGGCACCGCGACTGCATACGTTGCAGCTCTTGAAGACAGAATCGTTCTTGCTATGCCTTCGTGTGCCATGTGCACGTACAAAGACTCTATAGGAGCTATGCCGCACTGTTCTTGTAATTTTATTCCTCATATCGCTGAATACTTTGATATGGATGATCTTATCGCTATGGCATATCCTAAATATTTCATTCAGGTATCCGGCAAAGAGGATGATATTTTCCCGCTGGTGGCTGCCGAAAAGGTTTTTAACAGCGGCAAACGCGTGTATGACGCATTTAACGCAGGTTCCCGTTGCACTCTCGTCAAAGGGAACGGCGGACATAGATTCTACGCAGATGACGCGTGGCCGATCGTGCATCAATATCTTGGCATCTAAATCGGTACAGTTTGCCATATTGCAGCACCGACATCTTTTTGGGTGTCGGTGTTTTGTTTATCCCAAATGTGGCGCGTTGTCAAGCATACGTTGCAAACAACACCCGGCACCATTTCCTTATTTATGCTTGATTTTTGTATATGGTTGTTCTAGAATGTGGGTATCCTACATTCTGTTTTGAGGTGTGGCAATATGCTGACTAATTTGTACGAAAACTTAAAGCAAGGTAAAATGCCTGTGCGAAAAGCTATGAAAAAGTTAGGCACGGTTAAAATCTCGGTGGTGGAGTCCACACCTGTGGTGTGGGACGGCAAACTTCTTCGGTTTGAGTGGATGCGCAACGCCGCGTGGGGTCACCGTGGAGGCATCACCCGAAAGGTAGGGTGTTATCAGTTCGTGGACATGGCAGACGAAAGTTCTCTGGGGGAGTTTGCCGATGACCACGCCTTCGGTTGCTGTATTGCTGAAAACGGCAAAATGTTCGTT
>SVOU01000068.1 GCA_015066215.1 Oscillospiraceae bacterium
CGTTGATATCTTTCAAAAAGCACAGGGTCGGGATCTCCACGCCGGCGACACGGGCCGCTTCCAGAATGGTGGAGCCCTTCGGCACGCTGACGGCGATGCCGTTGACCTTTACATTTACCATATCCATCAAAAGCATCTCCTTTCTCAGACCTTCGCAATGGCGTTGAATTTACAGCCGGCCAAGCAAGCGCCGCACTTGATACATTTGGCAGTATCAATCGTGTAGGAGGGCAGTTTGTGACCGGGGGCGACGTAGTCAGTCTTCTGGATCGCATCCACAGGGCAGTTGCGCGCGCATTTGCCGCAACCGATACAGGTATCCTGATCGATGACGAAGCTCAAGAGGCTCTTACAAACGCCGGCGGGGCACTTCTTGTCCACCACGTGAGCAACGTACTCATCGCGGAAGAAACGCAAGGTGGCGAGCACGGGGTTGGGAGCCGTCTGACCCAGACCGCACAGGGAGTTGGCTTTGATATAGTTGCACAGCTCTTCCATCTTGTCGAGATCTTCGAGCGTGCCTTTGCCTTCGGTGATCTTGTCGAGCATTTCGAGCAGACGCTTGGTGCCGACACGGCAGGGGGTGCACTTACCGCAGGACTCGTCAACGGTGAATTCCAGGAAGAATTTCGCCATATCCACCATACAGGTGTCTTCGTCCATAACGATCAGACCGCCCGAGCCCATCATACAGCCGATGGCGGTGAGGTTGTCGTAATCAACGGGGGTGTCGATCAGGTCAGCGGGGATACAGCCGCCGGAAGGACCGCCGGTCTGCGCCGCTTTGAACTTCTTGCCGTTGGGGATACCGCCGCCGATCTCTTCGACGATCTCGCGCAGAGTAGTACCCATCGGGATCTCGACCAAGCCGGTGTGCTTGATCTTGCCGCCCAGAGCGAACACCTTGGTGCCCTTGGACTTCTCGGTACCCATAGAGGCAAACCAATCAGCACCGCGCAGGATGATCTGCGGGATGTTGGCAAAGGTTTCCACGTTGTTTTCGACGGTGGGGCAGCCGAACAGACCCTTGACAGCCGGATAAGGCGGACGGGGACGAGGCTCACCGCGGTTACCTTCGATGGAGGTCATCAGCGCCGTCTCTTCGCCGCAGACGAAGGCGCCGGCGCCCAGACGGATCTCCAGATCGAAGTCGAAGTCGGAGCCGAACAGGTTTTCACCCAACAGACCCGCTTCACGCGCTTCGTCGATAGCAATTTGCAGACGGTGCACGGCGATGGGATACTCCGCACGCACGTACACGAAGCCTTTGGTCGCGCCCACGGCATAGCCGGTGATGGCCATAGCTTCCACCAAGCAGTGGGGGTCGCCTTCCAAAACGGAACGGTCCATAAACGCACCGGGGTCACCCTCGTCAGCGTTGCAGACCACGTATTTCTGAGGAGCCTTGTTGGGAGCGGTCAGCGCCCATTTACGGCCGGTGGGGAAACCGCCGCCGCCACGACCGCGCAGACCGGAATCCAGCACAGTCTGGATAACCTGCTCGGGGGTCATCTCGGTGACGACCTTCGCCAGCGCCTGATAACCGTCGGCAGCGATGTACTCTTCCAGAGATTCGGGATTGATGACACCGCAGTTGCGCAGCGCCACACGGTTCTGCTGACGATAGAAGGGAGTCGCTTCCAGCGGCAGGATCTTGTCGCCTTCAACGGTCTCATCATACAGCAGACGGGTGACAACGTTGCCCTTGCCCAGATGCTCGGTGACAACTTCCTTCACGTTTTCCACGCTCATCATGGAATAGAAGGAGCCTTCGGGATAGACGATCATGATGGGGCCCAGCGCACAGAGACCGAAGCAGCCCGTGCGCACCACTTCCGCGCGGTCGGAAAGACCCTGAGCCGCGATCTCCTCTTTCAGCGCAGCAATCAGCTTTTCGCTGTTGGAGGAGGTACAGCCGGTACCGCCGCAGACCAAGACGTGGCGTTTTTGAATGTCGCCTTGTTCGTGCTGTTTGCGTATCGCGATGACGTCTTTGTACTGATCGCGTACGGCATTCAGCTCTTGCAGAGTTTTCATTCTTGCAGTCAACACCTTTCTTAAAATCGCCCCGACACCCGAAAAAGGCAGCGGGGAAAACATATCCGTTCACGCCGTTTTTCGCGTTTTCGCGATATATACGGCACAACATACCAAGTATATCATATAACACATAAAAAGGGAAGTGTTTTTATTGGATTTTTTCGAAAAATTTTCCGCTTTTTCGCAAAAATGCCCGTTGTCACACAACGGGCATTTGTATTTAGCGAATAGGGCTATGAAGACCTGACCAGGAGATCGGTTCACCGCCTGCGAACAGGTGCGAAGTGTCGCCGATGCCGACCAGCCGCATAATGGTCTTGCCGCTGGCGGGATCATGCTTTTCGGTATAGACGGTGGTCACCGAGGAGGGCGGCAAAAACACGTTGTGCCACCACACGGGCAGCGACACGCCCGTCAGGTGGGACAGCAACACGTTGCCTAATCCTAAGTGGCAGAAAAAGGCGATGGTGCGGTCGTCATCCTCGAAGCCCGGCAAGATCTCATAGTCTGCGCCGTTGCCGACGCGGCGGTAGCCGTTTTTCTCCAAAAACGCTTGCAGCTCACGACCGACCTGATCATAGTGATGCGGCACGTTGCTCTCCTTGAACAACGGCACCTCGCGCCAGCCGTCGCGGTCGTAGATCCCCTCGCGGTGCGACCAATAGGCGGGCGGCATATTCCACGCCACCGCACCGTCGGGCGCATAGTCAGTCTTGACGCCCGAGGTAAACTCGTGCAGCCAATCCAGCACCTCAAAATCCATTCCCAGCCGTTCCAACGTGGGACGCGCGGTATCCTGTGCGCGACCGAGCGGCGAGCAATAGACCTTGGTGATGTTTTCTTTCACCAAGCGGTCGGAGAGCAGATTTGCCTCACGCCACCCCTTTTCGGTCAGCGAATCGATGCTGTAATCGGGGTCACCGTGGCGGATGATGAGCAGGCGCATAAGGGAACTTCCTTTCTCGCGGGAGATTACACGTCATAGTCCAGCTTGAAGCCTTCGCCGCAGCCGTAGTTTTCATAGACGTAATCGATATCCTTGTCGCCGCGACCCGAGAGGCTGGCCAAAATGGAGCCGCTCTTATGCTCCTTGGCATAGCGGATGGCAAACGCCACCGCGTGGGCGCTCTCAATGGCGGGGATGATGCCTTCATAGCGGCTCAAAAGGAAGAAGGCTTCCATCGCTTCTTCGTCGGAAACGGTTTCGTAATGCACGCGACCTTTGTCACGCAGGAAGGCGTGCTCGGGACCGACACCGGGGTAGTCGAGGCCGCTGGCGATGGAGTAGACGGGCAGCGGCTCGCCGTTTTCGTCTTGCAGCAAGTAACTGTCGAAGCCGTGCAGGCGGCCCTTGGTGCCGTACTGCATCGTGGCGGCGTGATCGCCCACCTTGGAGCCGCGGCCAAGCGGCTCGATACCGTAGATCTCCACGGGATCGGCGAGGAACGGCACGAACATACCGATGGAGTTGGAGCCGCCACCCACACAGGCGCACACAGCGTCAGGCATAATGCCCGTCATCTCCAAAAATTGCTCACGCGCTTCGATGCCGATGACCGATTGGAAATCGCGCACCATCTTGGGGAACGGATGGGGACCCAATGCCGAGCCGATGCAATAGATGGCGTTGTCATATTCGTTGAGATACGCCTCGAAAGCGGCGTCGACCGCTTCTTTGAGCGTTTTGAGACCGTGCGTCACGGGGATGACGTTGGCGCCGAGCATCTTCATACGGATGACGTTGGGATGCTGTTTGGCGATATCGACTTCGCCCATATAGACGTCACATTCCATACCAAAATAAGCGGCGGCGGTGGCAATAGCCACACCGTGCTGACCCGCACCCGTTTCGGCGATAAGCTTTTTCTTGCCCATATATTTGGCGAGCAAGCCCTCACCCATACAGTGGTTGAGCTTGTGCGCGCCCGTGTGGTTGAGATCCTCGCGTTTGAGATAGATCTGGCAGTTGCCGAACAGGCGGGACAGACGCTCGCAGTGATAGACGGGGGTGGGGCGACCCTGGAATTCCTTGCGGATGCGGCGCAGTTCGTTGATAAACTGCGCGGAATGGCAGATCGCCTCATAGGCGTTGTCCGCTTCCTTAAAAGCGGGGATCAGCTCGGGAGGCAGATAAGCACCGCCGAACTGCCCGAAATAGCCGTTTTCGTCGGGATATTCTTTCAGATAGTGGTCAAAATCTCTGTATTGGTTCATAATTCAAGCACTCCTTTGTTTTGTTGTGGAATTTGAGTTGGAAAAGCCGCCTGTCAAAAAGCCGCTTCGCCATCGTTTACTCAGCCGTATCATTTTGGGCGGTCCTCCTTTCTTTTGACACCGAAAAACAAAAATGTCCCACGGGTAAAATCCCGTGGGACAGAAAAAACTTTTCTGCGGTGCCACCCACTTTGACGCCAAAAGCGTCCACCTCACGCGTACCAACATACGCTCCGCCGGATAACGGTGGCGGTTGCCGTCGACTGCTACTTGCTCACGCTTTCGGTCGCCCTCATGAGTCCATTCCCCTTCCGCTTGTCGGTCGCGCTCACACCGCCCGCGACTCGCTTTTCGACAGTCCGAAAGGCTACTTACTCTCATTCGTCGGTTTGACATTGAAAACATTTTAGCACGCAAGATAGGCAAAGTCAAGGGGTTGCTCGCAATTTCTACAATTTGGCTCAGTCGAGCACGACCTCGTGACCGCTGGCGGCAGAGGCGTAGACGGCGTCCAGAATCTTCATCAACGCCACGCCGTCTTCGGCGGGATTGCGGCAAGGAATGCCGTCGGCGATACAGCTGACAAAGTGCGCGATCTCGTTTTCGAACAGACCGTCGAAACTCAGCGCCGTGCTGCGCGCCAAGGACACGTTGGTCAGGTACTGGTTCTGCTGGGTGTAGATTTTCAGCTCAGGGTCGATGACCGCACCGCTTTTGGTGCCGAACAGCTCAATTTTTCCCACGTCGGCGGGGATATTGAGCGAGAACGCCGCTTCCACCGCGAGCGTTGCGCCGTTTTCAAAGCGGATAAGCGCCGAAGCGAGATCTTCCACGTCGAAGATGGGCTTTTCGGTGACGGTGGCGGAAGTGTACGCCACGCCGTCTTTGATACCGGGACGGTTTTTGAGTTTATCATAGGTGACGCCGTAGACCGACACAGGTTTGGGGTTGCCCATCAGATAGCGCACCAGATCGATAACGTGTACGCCAAGGTCGATCAGCGGACCGCCGCCCGAGCGCGCTTTTTCGCCAAACCAACCGCCGGGGCAGCCGTTGCGGCGGGTATAGTTCGCCTTGGCGTAATAGATCTCGCCGAAATCGCCCGCGTCGATAAAATCTTTGACGACCGCACAGTCGTTGCCGAAGCGGCGCACGAAGCCGATCATCAGCAACCGGTTATTGCGGCGCGCCGCTTCCAGCATTTCTTCCGCCTCTTTGGCGTTGGTCGCCATCGGTTTTTCGCACAGCACGTGCTTGCCCGCGTTCAGCGCCATAATGGTGCAGGGCGCGTGAGCAGAGTTCCAAGTGCAAACGCTCACCGCGTCGATTTCGGGCAGCTCCGCGAGCATTTGCGCTTCGTCGGTATACAGGCGGGTGACGCCGTACTGCGCGCCCTTTTGTTTCAACGTGTTTTCGTTGATATCACACAGCGCATACAATTCCACGTTGGGCAGGGCTTTGTAGCCCATAATATGAAAATGCGAAATGCCGCCGACACCAACGACGGCCACTTTGATCTTTTTCGTTTCCATCACAAGATCCCCCTTATTAGCGGATATGGTCATTCAGGAAATCCACTGCCATACGGATGTCGGCTTCGGGATTGGCGCCCACTTCACGCTCGATGGTGAGGAAACCTTTGTAGCCGATATCGTCCAGCGCTTTGAGATAGCGCGGCCAATCGACGCCACCCTCGCCCAGCGGCAGCTCCAGCCAGCTCTCTCCTGCCGCCGCGCGGATCGCGGCCTCGCTGTTGAGCTGTGCTTTGTCGCCTTTGAGGCTGATGCCGTCTTTGGCGTGGGTATGTACGATATATTTTTGCAGCGTGTAGACCGCTTCGACTGCGTCGTCCTCAACGCACATCGTCAGGTTGGCGGGGTCAAGGTTGACCGCCACGCCCGTCGAGCCGAGCGTATCCAAAAAGTCGCGCAGACGGGTAGCAGGCTCGGTGCCGGTTTCGATAGCAAAATGCGCGCCGACGGAATCGGCATAGTCCGCAAGCTCTTTGCAAGCGGCCTGCAATATCTTATAGGTCTCGCAGTTGGGGTCCTCAGGAATCGTGCCGACGTGGGTGGTGACGATGTTGGTACCCAGCGCGATAGCCAGATCCACGATGCGCTTGGACCGCTCAATAAGCTGGGGATTTTTTGCGGGGTCGGTAAAACTGTGTCCCATATCGCCGCACAGAGCGGAAATGACCAGATTATTCTCTTTGCACAGCTTCAAAAATTCAGCCTGCTTTTCGGGGGTCATCGCCTCGGGCGCCATTTCACCGGCGGTGGCATACACCTGCAAGCCCGTCGCGCCGACTTCGTGGGCTTTTTTGATAGCCTCAGGGATGGGGCAGCGGAAAGAATCCAAAATTACACCAATAGAAAAGGGATACATTGTCATCGCTCCTTTTTATCATTCGGTAATTGCAGAATAACAGATTATTCCGCATATTGCAATAATTGTTTTGACCTGTTTTTGGATTTTTTTGACTTTCTCTCTTGATTTTAGCAAAATTATGTTCATTTGCTTGCATATTTTCGCAGATTTGATATAATGGCAGCGAGGTGAGGTCATGCAGCCGTCCGTTTACGAATCCATATCCTTTGAAAACGCCCCCTTACCGATGAAGGTATCTTTTTATGCGTTACCCAATGCACAGGTGGAGCAAAGCATATCTTATCTGGTGCATTGGCACGAGCATTTGGAGCTGCACCGTTTTGTCAAGGGCGGGGCACGGGTGTTGATCGGCGACCGATGGTTTGACGCCGCCGACGGAGACGTTTTCGTCGTCAATCCTTCTGAAATTCACGTCGTCAAGCCGGGCAAGCAAGATTCGGAATACTGGTGCTTTATCGTCAGCCCGCAGATGTTCGGCGGCGACACCGCCGACACCTACGGCGCGCTGTGGAAGGCGTTGAGCAGCCAGCAGTGGCAGATCGATCCGCGCGTGCAAGACGCGGCGGTCAACGCCTTGCTGGACAAGGTGTTGGGCGAATGGGAAAATACCGCAAGCGGCTATGAATGGGCGGTGCGGGGTGAGCTGTTTTGCCTTTTGGCGAACCTGTACCGTAACCATCGGCAGACGGTCGCGGTCAGCAAGGGGCAGCGACAAAAGAATCGCCATCTCAAAAACGTTTTGCAGTATATAGAGCAACACTTCGCAGACGCGCTCTCCCCGCAAACGCTGGCAGACGTCTGCAATCTCAACTTGTCCTATTTTTGCCGTCTGTTTCGCAGAAGCACGGGAGTGACTGCCGCCACCTATATCACCGCGTTTCGGCTTAACCGCGCCTGTATGCTGCTGGTCGGCACCGACCGCAGCGTGACGGATATTGCGCAGGCGGTGGGCTTTGCCGACCCCGCCTATTTCAGCCGCCAGTTCAAAAAGCAATACGGCGTGTCGCCGCAGCATTATCGCAAAAATGCGGTCGCCGCCTTGATATGAGAAAGGGTATTTGCGTATGGATTTGTTTTGGAGTTTGAAAAGCGGCGTGCCGACACGCAAGTGCGACCGCCCATTTACCGATACCGTCGAGATGACGGGTGATAATATTTCCGTCATCGTCACCTACGGCGTGGATGACGACGGCGCTTTGCAGTTATCGCGCGAGTTATACTATCCCGCTATCCGCACCATCCCGCGTGTCACCCACGGTACGCTGCGTGTTGTCCACGGCGATGAGGAGCGCCAGACGTTTGCTGTTAATGGGGAAACGGTGGTGGAATGTCCCGATGAGGTGACCTTTGACGGCGTACTGACGGTGCGGTCGTTTGATCGCGCGCGGCGGGTATCCTTCACGCGGACGGTGTTTCCCCATACGCACGACGCCGTTTACGTTGAGCGCACCGTTATCAAAAACGAAAGTGACTGCCCGCTCACCATTTCTACCGAC
>SVOU01000069.1 GCA_015066215.1 Oscillospiraceae bacterium
GTAGGACAAAACGGCGGCGGTCTGTTCCGAAAACGCTCTTGTCGGCGGCAAATTGCTTTCGGCAATAAACGCACCGTCTGCCTGCATAACTCCTTCTATCACCGTCGCTGTCGGCAGCATACCGCCGTTATACACCGCCGCCACGATCTGCGCTATATGCACCGGGGTGACCATCAAGCTCCCCTGCCCTATCGCCACGTTGGATAACGCGGCAGGTACTTGCAATTCTGCCAACGACGGAAACAGCGCGCGGGCGGTTTTATATTCCTCCGCCAGCAAAATGGGGCTGTCGAGCCCTAATGCTACCGCCTGATCATATAACGCCGACGCCCCCACCGTTTGCGCCAGTTGGATAAAATAGGGGTTGCAGGACTGGGCAAAGGCGTTTTTCATCGCCTGCTTGCCGTGTCCCAACGTGCTGTGACAACCGAATGTGACGTCCCCCACCGTTACGCTGCCGTTGCAAGAAAACGCCTGTTCTTTTGAAAGCCCGCTTTCCAAAGCCGCGGCGGCCGTGACGATCTTGAACACCGATCCGCAGTTATAGTTGCTCAGGGTACGGTTGAGCAGCGGTGCGTGCGGCGCATCCAGCACCGCCGCCACGTTTTGCGGTTCAAAATCGGGCAAGCTCACCATCGCGCGCACGCCGCCTGTGGCAGGATCAAGTATCACCACGGCGCCCCGCTCCATATGCGCCGCCGCAACCGTTTCGGCGATATGCTGTACCGTACTGTCTAACGTAAGCACCACTCCCGCCGCATTATCGCGCAGCGTATCCTGTATCTGCGGCTTGACGCCTTCGATCGCACGCCCTGCGGCGTCGATCTCAAAGGTCATTTTCACCTCACCCGACTGTGCGGTCAACAGGTCGTCCAACGCCGCCTCAATACCGCTGACGCCGTGATAGCTTTCGCCGTCCAGATAGCCGATCAGGTGCGGTGCTAAGGTGTTGTCGGTATAGCGAAGCGGTGCCATAAACTGCCACAGCCCGCTGATACTACCGTACAGTTTCGGCAGGGTGGTGACGACGGGTCTGCCCTGTTTTAGCCGCTCGCTGAGCGTTTGCCATTCTGCAGACGGCAGTTTTTGCGACAGTGCGGTGAGCGTGGCGGGATACGGCACCACACAGCTGGCAAACGTGACGTCGCGGTTAACCAATTTTTTGCCGTTGCGGTCATAAATATTCCCACGCCCTTTGGATACCGTGACGGTAGCCAAGGATTGCTGTTCCGTCACCTGTGAATGATCTGTCATCGCCAAGTCGTATAAGCGCCACACAATCCCTGTCAGCACCAAAAGCAGCGCCGCAAACACGATCACCGTCCGTTTGTGCATAAAAATTCCCCCTTATGAGGGAAGTTTGCCCTCATAAGGGGGTGAATAATCAGTTTTCCGCAGAATAGGCATCACAAACGGCGTAGACTTGCTCCATAAACCGCTCGCGGCGTTCATCCTCGGAGATATCTGCGTCCAGCGAGCCGCAAGCCGTTGCCGTCAGCGTATCGCCCGTCATCGTCCATTCGGTGACGGTCACCGCGTTGCCCTTGGGCGTGCCGCCAAAATAGCGCGGGTCCATCGCCGCACCGAACACCAACGCCTGATAATACGCCGCGCAAGCACCCGACGCGGGCAGATAAACATCCATCATACAGGTGAAGTTTTCCTCCGTTTCATCCACCAGCCAAAAGGCGACGTCGGGAAAAAAAGGATGTGCCGCCAAGGTGTCTCCGTGCGACACGCACAGAGTTTCCCATACCGCCGTCAAGAAAGCGGTCACCTCCGCTTCGCCCTCCGAAAAGGCGTCGTAAAAAGCGGTAGGGTCATCCAACATCGCGTGCGGCAACGCTTCGGTGATAAACAACTCGCGCAGTTCTTTGGTGGTCAAAAGGCTCACTCCTCAAACATAACAACATCAAGTGCGCTTGCAACGCAACAGCGCCCCCTTGACCAAGGGGCGGTCACAGGGCATCCACAAGCGCATCGTGGGGTGGGGACAAACGGACAGTTCTTGCCCTTCTTCATCGTAAAGCGGAGCTAATTTCAGGTCAAACGGCTCACAGCCGGACATCAGCACGCTGGCGGTTTCGCCGCTGAAAAAGCGGTTGCGCTGGGACAGATACAGCTTGCCGTCCTGCCAATCTTCCACGGCGGCGACCACTTCCCAATCGCGCACATAGCCGCCCACGTTCACTTCCTGAGCGGGCGTGCCGAAATAAAATCCGGTGCCGTAGGGGCGGTGGCTCACGCGGTGCAGTTCCTCCACCATCCACGCGGCGGGACGATAAGACGGCGAAAAGTCTGACGCGGCAAAGCCGTCAAGTGCCGCGCGGTAGGCGTTGACCGTCACCGCCGTGTAGTAGGCGGCTTTGGCGCGCCCCTCGATCTTGAAGGAGCCAACGCCCGCTTCATACAGCGCGGCAATATGCTCGATCATACACATATCGTTGGCGTTGAGAATATACGAGCCGCTCTCGTTTTCACCGATTTCCAGAACGCGGTCGGGGCGGCTTTGCTCCACCAGCCCATATTTCCAACGGCAAGGCTGGGTGCAGTCGCCGTGATTGGCGTCGCGGGTGGTGAAATAGTTGGAAAGCAGGCACCTGCCCGACACCGACACGCACATTGCGCCGTGAACGAAGCATTCCAGCTCCAGCGCAGCGGGCGTTTTGTCGCGGATGGTGTGAATATCCTCCAAAGACAGCTCGCGCGCCAGCACCACGCGCGACGCACCCATATCATAGAGTGCGGTGGCGGTGGCGTAGTTGACCACGCCAAACTGAGTGGATATATGCAGCGCACAGTGCGGCGCGTGGCGCTTGGTCATCTCGATTACGCCCAGATCTGCCGCAATAATACCATCCACACGCAGTTCATCCAGCAGTTCCAGCCAAGCAGGAAGCGCCGTCAACTCATCATTGCGCGGCAATATGTTACAGGTGACGTACAACTTCACCCCTTGCGCGCGACAAAGGTCGACCGCTTCACGCAAGCCGTCAGCATCGAAATTATCGGGTGCGGAACGCATACCGAACTGCTGTCCCGCCAGATAGACCGCATCGGCACCGTATTGCAGTGCCGCGAGCAACCGCTCGCGGTCACCTGCGGGGGCGAGCAACTCGGGTAATTTCTTGATATTTTGGCTCATCCGTATATACCGATCCCGTATTTTTTGCAGATAGCCTCGTGTTCGCTATGTGTGCGGGTAAAGTAGGTGATACCCGTTTTGAGGTCCGTGGCAAAGAAATAGCACTTGACGACATCTTTGTTGGCAGACGGTTTGACAACCGCCTGAATAGCATCCAGACCGGGGTTGCAGATAGCACCCACAGGCAGACCCTCGCAAACGTACGTGTCATACGCTTTGCGGATCTCCGTCATATCGTCGGTGCCCATCAGTCGGGTGATATATTCCTGCGTGGTGTCACATTGCATTTTGGGGAAATCGGCGGGGTTGTTCAGGCGGTTCGTCAACACGCGTGCCACCTTTTGCATATCCACCGTGTCGGAAACCTCCGCCTGTACGATAGAAGCCAGAATGACCGCATCGTTGATGCTCATTTTGTTGGCTTTCAAAGCGGTACGCAGGTCTGTGGACAGACGGTTGCCAAAGCCGTCAAGCAGTTTCGCCACCGCCGTTTCGGCATCGCTGTTGGTAAAGAAATTGTAAGTATCGGGGAACAGATAGCCTTCCAGCGTATACACACGGTTGGCGTATTTGGGATCATTTTCTGCGGTGGGCAGATCGGCAAGGAAGTCGTAGTCGCTGTAATCCACCTTTTCCAGAGCCGCAAAGAAATCCTCTGCGGTACAGACCATCTTTTCCTCCAAAAGTGCGGCGATTTTTTTCACCGTAAAGCCTTCGGGAATGGTGACGGTGATCTCCTCACGCTTGGGAGAGGCGATCATCGCGTCAATCAAGCCGCCGTAGCCCATATTGGGGATCAGTTCGAGCTGCTTGTGCGGCTTATACTGTCCGTCCGAGCCTGTCAAACGGGAATACAGACGGAAGATAAACGGCTGGTCGATCAGCCCGTTTTGGTGCAAGATCTCCGCGATATCTGCCGTGCCGGAGCCTTCGGGGATGGAGATGACCACCGATTCCGAGGATTTGTTCATACCCAAAAGGTCAATCACACCGGCGATGCAGAAATAGGCCAATGTGCCGGAGATACCCAGCACAGCCGCCACGTAGATAAAGGCTTTCAGAATAGCAACCGCCGCGCTGTTTTTGCCTTTTTTACGCTTTTTGTGCGGTTTTTCCGCTTTTTCACGGCGCGGTTTGGTGTCCTCCTCGGTAAAAAATCCCGAAAAGGCATCGTCGACTTTTTCCGCAACGGGCTCCTCGGCAACTGCATCATCAACAGGAGCCTCCTGCTCAGGCATATCGGCAACAACGGGAGCCTCCGTCTGCGTCGGCGCAGGCGGCTCGTCATCGGGTAGGTCCAGTTGCAGACGGAAGCCCGCTACCTTTTCCTTGCGCTGCGCCTCCAATTCTTCTTTCGTGGGCATATTGGCCTCCAATTCGGCGCGCAGCTCCTCCTGTCGACGGGCTTTCGCCTCTTTTTCAGCCTGTACCTCGAAGAGCAACTTATCCAGTTCTTCCGACATATCTCATCGCTCCTTTTTTGCAGACACCACGGTGCCTGTGCGTCGAATATAGTTTTCCGTCACCAACAGATCCACCTGTCGGTCATAGCGACCGTGCGGCAGGCGTTGCTTGACACAGTGGCTGTATTCAATTCCCACCACGTCGCCCTCAAATTTGGCGAGGAAGCGGTCATAATACCCTTTCCCGTATCCCAGGCGGTAGCCGTTCCAATCATACCACAGCGCGGGCACCAAGCAGAGTCCCTCTTGCAATTCGGTACAAAGCTCCGACCGCTCGGGCGAAGGCTCGGGCACGCCGAACATACCGGGGGTCAACTCATCCTCGCTGTCGATATAGTAAAACTCCATATCCCGCGTGTCGGGAACACAGCGCGGTACCGCCACACGCTTGCCGTCTGCCAGCGCACGGGCAATAATGGCGTGGGTGTCCACCTCAATGTCGGTGGACACATACACCAAGACCAAGCGGCACTGCCGATACTGCCACGTATCGCACAGGCGCGCCAATATGCCCGCGTCCAAGGCGGCTTTTTCCTCCGGCATCAAGCTGCGCCGCCACGCTTTGCTTTGGGCGCGCAACTCTGCCTTGTAGGGACGAATATCCTTCATGGGCACTGCATGGCCTCCTGCAATTTTTTCGCTTCGGCTTCGCCTGCCAGCCGTTTGACCAGACACAGACCAAATGCCACAGCGGCACCCGCGCCTTTGGCGGTCACAAGCTGTCCGTCCTCCACCACCGTGTCGGGCAGCACCTCGGCACCGTAAAGCTCTTGCTCAAAGCCCGGGAAACAGGTCGCACGGCGACCTTCCAGCAGACCCTTGTGACCGAGAATAGACGGGGCGGCGCAAATCGCACCGATCAAAAGATCGCGCTCGATCGCCGTATCGATCAGGCGGGATACCGTTTCGCTGTGCTCCAAACGCAGCGTGCCGGGCATGCCGCCGGGAAGAATGAGCGCTTTGAGATATTTGTCGCGCACTTCATCCTCGCCGATATCCGCCGCCACCACGATGCCGTGGGCCCCGCGGATCGTTTTGCCGCCGATACCGACGGTCAACACGTCCAGTTCTGCGCGGCGGAGAATATCCACCACCGCCAGCGCCTCGATCTCTTCAAATCCGTTTGCCAGCATCACATAGATCATAGCTTGTTTCCTCCGTTTTTGTTCACGCAAGAGTCAATCCCATATATGGGAGAAGGCTCGGCGCTTGCGCAAGCAGTTCTTCCCCACGCGGGGACAAGGGACACCACATACCCGTCGCGGTGAACGGTTTGTTCGCCCGCGCGGGGTGGATAATATCATAGTAAGGATAGGGGAATTGCGTGTAAAGCGTGCGATAAATAGCAGGCAGATCCTTGTCCTCGCACAAAAGCTCGCGCACCAACAAGGTGTCACCCACGGGTTCCAACAGCGCGCTGACACCCTCGCGCACCAGCACACCGCCGCCGCTTCTTTGCGCCCATTCGACGGTATAGTCGGTAAAACGCGGCTCCCAGCGCACAAAGGCGGCTTGCGTTTCCAGGCGGCGGTTGCGCAGCTTGGCATAGCAAGGCGAGATCTCTTGCTGGGCTATTGCCGCGGGCTTGTCGGCACAGTGCGCCTCCAGCTCTGCCCGCGTCCATTGGGCGCGATAGACCTTAAAAAAGGTGTGATAGCCGAAATTGGCATAATATTGCTCCAGTTGCTCCGAAGCGGGTTGCAGACAAGATGCGATCTGTCCCCGCTCACGCGCCACCTCCATCGCGGCTTTGAGCAGCTCGCCAAAGATGCCGCGTCGGCGATAGGCGGGATCTGTGCCCGCGGCATAGATATACTGCACAGGCACCACGTCACCGCCCAGTTGCAAAGCGAGCGGCAACAAAAAGACGATGGAAACGGGGCGACCGTCTTCCACGTATATCAGACACTCTTCGGTGATATCCACCCGTTTGAGAAAGGTATCGACCACCTCTTCGGTGTCTTCGGGAAAGCTTTTGAGCCACACGCGGCGGATATCGGGTATCTGGTCCGGTCTGGCAAATCCCTGCACGGGCATAGACTTCTCCTATCCGCGGAGCTCCTCCGCATTGATTTTTTCTTCCAAACGACAGGGGGCATAGGATTGCTTGGCTTTTCGCAAGCCTTCCAGTCCCATATCGTTTTCGCGGTTAATAAACAGCACGTCACCAAGCTCGTGCTGTGCAAATTGTTGATTGATGGCGGCATAAGCACCGTCATAATCCGCCAGTGCTTTTTCGATATGCACGTTGGCGGTGTCGGGACGCAAAAGCGAGGCCAGTGAAAAGCCCACGGGCTTGTCATCGGCAAACAAAAGTCCGCCGCGCAGTCCCAGCCGCTCGCGATATTGCAACAGTTCAGGGATAGCCGCTTTTTCGGCTTGCAGTTCTTGGGATAGCGCAGGCTGTGCTGCATACCACTCTTCCGTCAGCACCAACGCCGCGTCGGCGTTGCGGTCGGTCAGCGTTTCATACCGCCACGCGTATTTGCGTGAAAAGGCGGAAACGTGATTGCGCTTTTTTTGGTAGGTCTTGCCCGCAAGTTGTGCCAGATCCGACTGCCGATAGATATAGTCTGAATCGGCATCGTCAACCGAAAAGGCAAACGTATCGGGAAACGCCGCCGCCACTTGCGGCTGCATCGCGGTCGGGATACCGTAAAGACACAGCGGTTCGCCGCGGTCGTGGGCAACTGCACGAAGCAGTTCCACGTCCTCGCGCCAGTGCGCGGTCATAGGAAACAAAAACGAAAGGGTATCGTCATAATCCGCCATCACCAGTGCGCGGTCATCGACACGCGCGATCTGATGCCCATAGCGTTGACGCCACATATACACCGTCACGAAGCTGTGTTCGCATTGGGCAAGCGTCGATTGCGCAAGCGCGGGTGCCGCCCAGTCGGCATCGTCAATCGTGACGGGCTTAAATTGAACCAAAGTGGAAAGAGCCACTTACAAAACTCCTTTGATGCTGTCGAGCAGACGCGCCGTGATCTCCTCGGGCGCGTCGGGTTTGCCGTCGCGGCCACAGGTGATCACCTGCCAGCCGCATTTTTCCGCCGCATACAGCGCGGCTTTGCGGCAGGTCTGCAAATACTGTTTATCTCGCTCGTGGATATCTTTTTTGCTCTCGTCGCCCTCATAACGCGCCGCCAGCAGCTGCTGCGCAATATCCAAAGGCATATCGAGAAAAATCACGCTGTCGGGCTTGGGAAGTCCCAACTGCTCATACTCGTAGTAAAACAGCCACTCCAAAAATGCGTCCCATTGCGCTTCGGGCAGTTTGGACATCTGGTGGATGGCGTTCGAGGTGGTGTAGCGTGCCGCCACGACCAAGCGGTCGCTTTCATAATCCGCCTGCCAAAACTGCTTAAAGCTGGCATAGCGGTCTACGGCATAAAAAGACGAAGCGGCATAGGCATTGACCGCGTCCGCGCTT
>SVOU01000070.1 GCA_015066215.1 Oscillospiraceae bacterium
AGATGATAGGTCTCTATGTATTCGTCAATGACCACGCTGATCTTGGCGAGCATCATTTTCTTATCTTCGGGCACGTTGGTGAAATCGGTGTAGTTTTCCAGCACCGCTTTTTTCGCCAGCACCTTTTCGTCGTCATCCTTCTTCGCACGCACGAACTCGAACAGCTCGGAAAGGTCAAAGCTTTCGACGTTGATGCCGTGACGCTGCATGGTGATCTCGTCAAAACGCACCGTCTTGAACGCCGTGGTGCGCGCGCCGATGCAACCGATGGTAAAGCGCTTCATACCGTTGACCACGCGGCAAACGGCGGCAAAATCGTGCAGATTTTGGGTGAACGCAGGGGTGAGCGGATGCACGACGTGGGGCTTCATCACGGTGTAGGGCACCTGATACTGCTCAAACACGTCGGTGACGGAGAATTTGCCGCAATAGGCATCGCGGCGATGTTTGAAGTCCATCTTGCCGATCTCGTCGGGATAGGCCTGCATCAAGATCGGCACGCCCGCATCCTGCAACGCGGCGATAGCACCGTTTTCGTCGATGAAAATAGGCATACACAAAATCACGCCGTCATATTCGCCCTCGTGAGATTTGAGCCACGCGGCATACGCGCGTCCCTCGTCGCGGGTCTCCACCGCGCCGTAGCGGGTCGCGTCTTTGTCCATAATCAGGTAGTCATAGCCGGCGTCTGTCACCGCTTTGACCATATCTTCACGGGCGCCCTCAATAAGCTCGGCGGGCATAAATCCGCGGTTACCGAAAAACAAGGCAAAGGTTTGTTTTTTCATCAAAAAGACCTCCCGAAATTTTATACTTCCATTTTAAGATAAAGGGTGTTATAATGATAGTCAATATTATACTCTAACTGGTAAATTTGTACGGAAGGTGCGAATATTTATGCCACTTCGTCTGAATACCAAAGAAATGGAAGACCTGTTGCGCTCGTTTTATACCCTGTCGGGCATCCGTTTGGTTTTGTTTGACACGGCGTTTCGCGAAGTGATTTCCTACCCCACTGAAAGCAGCCCGTTTTGTCAAATGATGAAGGCGTGTCCGCAGACGCGCCGCAAATGCACCTACGCCGACCACCGTTCCTTTGAGAAGTGTGAAAAAACCAACGCGTTGGTGTTATACAAATGTCACGCGGGGCTGGTAGAAGCGGTCATCCCCCTGCACGAAAGCGAAAAGATCATCGGCTATCTGATGTTCGGACAGATCACCGACAGCGCCGAAAAGACCGCGCTTTTGTCCTATATCGAGCTGTGCGCCCAAAAATATCACTTGGACGAGACTGCCTTGCGAGAAAGCCTGCAAGCGGTCACCTATCGCTCGGAAGAGCAGATCCACGCCGCCGCCAAGATTTTGGAGGCTTGCACCTCGTATATCCTCTACCGTGAGCTGATCGAGCCGGAAAACGACCGCCTTATCAGCGCGGCAAAGGCGTATATCGACGCGCATTTGGGCGAGGAATTTTCGGTGGACGCGTTGTGCCGCGAGCTCAACATGGGGCGCACCCGCCTGTATGAGTTGTTTAAGGCGCAGACCAAAATGGGCGTTGCCGCTTATTTGCGCCGCCGCCGCGTCCACAAAGCCAAGCAACTGCTCAAAAGCACCGATATGTCGGTACAGCAGATCGCGCAGGCGGTGGGCTTTGCAGACTACAACTATTTCAGCCGCGTGTTCAAGAAAGCCTACGGTCGCCCCCCGAAATCCTACAGATAACAAAAACGACCACCCGTCGGGTGGTCGTTTTTTATGCTTTTACGCCTTGCTGACGTGTTCCAGATTATCGCTGATGATACTAAGAGCACGGTAAAACGCCGCGCGCTCCTCGTCGGTCAGCCCAACGCTCACTTCTTCCAGTACACGGTCGATTTTATCCGCGATCTGTTTGCCCGCCGCCTTACCCTTTTCCGTCAGGGTGATCACGCTGCGATAATGCTTGTCACTTTTGGTTTTGTATAAAAGATAGCCGTTTTCCTCCAAAAAGTCGAGTGCACGGGAAACGGTGGCTTTGTCCTCCTCGCACCGTTCACACAACTCGGTGGCGGTCAGCCTGCCGACGGCGTAGAGATAATACAAGCAGGAGATGTGGGCGCTACGCAACTGATATCCCGCCATCTCTTGATTTTTGATTTTGCGCACACTGCGACTGATGCGGTTGATCAGCACCGTGAACGTTTCAAATCTCCCCTCCACAAACATCCTCCTCATTGATGTTGTACTGTCAGTAAGAAATATAGCACGCTCTTGTTGAAATGTCAACAAAGCACCAAGCAAAGCCCAAAGTTTCTGCCAAAGCAGGCAACACAAAAGCAAACGGTGTACAAACGCCGTGCGTTTTTATACTTTATTTGTCGCAAAAACGTCAAATGCTCTTTACATCGGCGGGTCAAATATGATAAAATCAAAGTAACATAATGAAAGGGAGATTGTTATGGAAAAATCTATTTATCTTCCCCTCGCCATCGTTGCTTTTGCAGCGGTCGTCACCCTGTGCTACGTTTTCGTGCTGTTTCGCAGGGTTGCCCGCTTGCAGGTGAACGATGAAAAAGTGGAAATCATTCAAAACCACATCCACGACGGTGCGATGACCTTCCTCATCCGTGAGTTCAAGCTGATCATCCCCTTTGTGCTGGGCGTTGGCGCCCTGCTCGCCGGTCTGGGCTTTATCCCCGCGCTGAAAGGCGCTGAGGGTGTCGGCTGGCAAGCCGCCATCTGCTTTGTGATCGGCGCTTGCTTCTCTGCCGCGGCAGGTTGGATCGGTATGGCTATCGCTACCAAAGCCAACGCCAGAACCGCTATAAAGGCCAAAGAAGAGGGTATGTCGGGTGCGCTGAAGGTTGCCTTTGGCGGCGGCGCCGTGCTGGGTCTTTCGGTTGCCGGCTTTGGTCTTTTAGGCTTGGTCGGCATCTTCTTGGTAGTGTATCTGATCACCGGCGACGTGAGCGCACCCGTGCAGATCCTGACGGGATATAGTCTCGGCTGCTCCATGATCGCGCTGTTTGCCCGTGTGGGCGGCGGTATCTATACCAAAGCCGCTGACGTGGGTGCTGACCTGGTAGGCAAGCTGGAAGCGGGCATTCCTGAGGATGATCCCCGCAACCCCGCCACCATCGCCGATAACGTGGGCGATAACGTCGGTGACATCGCAGGTATGGGCTCCGACCTGACCGAATCGTACGTCGGTTCGATCATCTCCTGCCTGACCATGGCACTGTTCTCCGGTCTTTCCTTCAAGCATCTGCTGTTCCCCCTGCTCATCTGCGGCGTCGGTATTCTGGCATCGGTTATTTCCGTGACCATCGTTCGCGCCCGCAAGTGGAAGGATCCCCACAAGGCACTCAACATCGCCACCTATATTGCCACCGCTTTGGTGGTTGTGGCGGCCGTTTTGTTGGCGCTGTTCTATCTCGGCAACTACAAGCTTATGTTCTGCGTCATCGTCGGTCTGGCGGCCGGTATCGGCGTGGGCTTCGTCGCAGAACTGTATACCTCTGACGAATACAAATCCGTTAAAGATATTGCCAAAGAATCCCAGACAGGTCACGGCACCAACATCATCGCCGGCTTGGGCGTGGGTATGCGCTCCACCTGGCTGACCATCGCTTGCCTCGGCGCGGCGATCGCGTTGGCATATTTCTTCGGCGGTGCTTACGGTATCTCTTTGGCAGCTGTCGGTATGCTCTGCACCGTGGGTATTACGGTGTCGGTTGACGGCTACGGCCCCATCGCCGATAACGCAGGCGGTATTGCCGAAATGGCGAGTCTGCCCGGCGAAGTGCGTGAGATCACCGACAAGCTGGACTCTGTCGGCAACACCACCGCGGCTATCGGCAAGGGCTTCTGCATCGGCTCTGCCACGCTGACTTCCCTCGCTTTTATCGTTTCCTTTATTGAAGCGGTCAAGGTACACGTGCCCTCCTTTGATATTTCGCTGAGCGACCCTTGCGTGCTCGTCGGTCTGCTCATCGGCGCCATGCTCCCCTACCTGTTCAGCGCTATGACCATCGGCTCCGTGGGTAAAGCCGCCAACAAGATGGTGGAAGAGGTGCGCACGCAGTTTGAAAACGATCCCGCTATTCTGGAAGGCAAGAGCACACCCGACTATAACCGCTGTATCGATATCTCCACCAAAGCTTCGCTGCGTGAGATGGTCGCTCCCGGTCTGTTGGCCATTCTGGCACCTATTGCTGTGGGTCTTGTCCTCGGCGCGGCAGGTCTGGGCGGTATGCTCTTGGGCGGCTTGGTGTCTGCCATTATGCTGGCTGTGTTTATGGCCAACGCGGGCGGTGCTTGGGATAACGCGAAGAAATATATCGAAAGCGGCAGGTTTGGCGGCAAGGGTAGTGAGACTCACAAGGCGGCTATCACCGGCGATACAGTGGGCGATCCTCTCAAAGATACCGCCGGCCCTGCCATGGACATTCTCATCAAGCTGATGTCGGTCATCTCCTTGATCTTGGTACCCGTGCTGGTGGAGTTAACTCCCCTGTGGGACGTCATCGTCAAGTTCTTTGAAACTCTCTGATATACTGCAAAAAACGCGGCACTCGTTTGAGTGCCGCGTTTTCTCTTGCCTTGCTTTTTGTCAAAACGGTGCTATAATGAAAACAGAACGAAAAAAGAGGTGTTGGACTTGGATTTTAGAGAATATCTCAAAACGAATATCGTCTATCTCGACGGCGGTATGGGTACGATGCTGCAAGCGCACGGACTGACCACGGGCGAATTGCCCGAGCGGTGGAATATCTCCCACCCCGACGTTATTCAACAGGTGCACAAGGCATATTACGATGCGGGCAGCCACGTGGTGTCCACCAACACCTTTGGTGCCAACACCTTCAAATACGGCGATGACGAGTTGGCGCAGATCGTTAAAGCGGCGGTGGACAACGCCAACGCCGCACGCAAGGCGGCAAGTACCGACAAGCCGCGTTTTGTCGCTTTGGATATCGGCCCGACGGGCAAGCTGCTCGAGCCGTTTGGCGACTTATCCTTTGAAAATGCGGTGACGGTGTTTGCCAAAACCGTAAAGCTGGGCGTGCAATACGGTGTGGATCTCATCATCATCGAAACGATGAGCGACAGCTTGGAAACCAAAGCCGCCGTGATTGCCGCCAAAGAAAACAGCGATCTGCCTATATTGGTGTCCAACGCCTATGCACAGGGCGGGCGGCTGATGATGGGCGCAACTCCAGCCGCGATGGTGACCATGCTGGAAGGCTTGGGCGTGGATGCCATTGGAGCAAACTGCTCGTTTGGCCCCAAGCAGCTCGCAGGCGTTGCCGACGAGCTTTTGAAATATGCGTCGGTGCCTGTGTTTTTGAAACCTAATGCGGGATTGCCGCAAATGCTCGGCGGTAAGGTCAGCTATGACGTGGACGCAGACGAGTTTGCCGCGGACGTTGCCGCCCTTGTGCAAAAGGGGCTTGGAGCGGTCGGCGGCTGTTGCGGCACAACGCCCGCTTATATTGCCGCGCTGGTGAGCAAGACGAGCGGTTTGGCGGTAAATGCGATGACGGATAAGCAACAGACCGTCGTTTCTACCGGCAGTGACGCGTTGGTTTTGGGCGGTGATACGGTGATTGTCGGCAACCGCTTGATTGCCGCCGATAACGCGGAATTTGCCGCTGCTTTGGCGGATGAGGATATGGATTACGTCACTGACGAGGCGATGGACCAACAGGACGAGGATGCCGAGATTTTGGCGGTGGATGTTGCCGCGGACGGCATCGATGAGGTCGCCGCGCTCAAAAATACCGTTTGTGCCTTGCAATCGATGGTGCGTCTGCCCTTACTGCTGTGTGCCCACTCTCCTGCCGCGCTGGAAGCCGCGTTGCGGCATTATAACGGTAAGGCGTTGGTCGGCAATATCGACGGCACCGCCGCCCGTATGGCAGACGTATTCCCGCTCGTTAAAAAATACGGCGGCGTGGCAGTTGTGTCGGTCAAAGACATAGACGACGCCACCATAGTGCTGGAAACGGCACAGAGTTATGGCATTGCCAAGAAGGATATTGTTTTCGACGCCCTCACAGCAGACGCGCAGGCAGAAATCGCGCAAGCTTTTGCCTGCCAAACCACCGCACAGTTTGAGCGGTTGGAATGAGAGAGAAATAGATATGCAACAGCGAGGTGAAGTTCACCTCGCTGTTGCATTAGAAATTATCTAAAATATATGGTTTGGTTTTTGTGTCAATCATAAAAAATTCTTCGGCAGGGACAGGGTCGTTCTTATAATCAACAAGCTTTGCTCTGCGTTTTTCAAGCGGGTTTCTTTCTTCCCATTCAATAAAAGCAAGCAAACGTTCCTTGATTAAGGTTTTATTTGTCCATTCCTTACACCATTGTTCAAACTTTTGCATTATTTCTTCAGGTGTTGTTTGCTCAATTTGTGTCATAAAATGACCGTATCCCAAATTGGTCGGTAATAGTGCATTGATATAAATCCCCGGTCTTATGTAATAGTCTTCTTTTGCATAGCAACTACCTTGAATATAAAAACAAAGGGTAAATTCGCCAATATCTTTTGTCCAGCGCTTGTTCTTTTTCTTAAACCCTTTTGCTTTCAAATAAGGCTTTGCATATTCAATTAATTCTTCTTCGGGTAAAAAGTATTTCACAAAATCACCGCCTTAAATTTATTATATCACAACTAACTCAAAAAGCAAATTCAAGCAGTATAAATCTCCTCAAATTACAGATAATAACAACACAATTTGTAATTTAAGAAGAAATGTATATATGAAAGCAACAGGTATTGTGAGAAGAATAGATGAATGAGGTATAATAACACCAAGAGCTATAAAGCCGCATAAACACTGGGGTTTTCGCTGATTTTGTTGGGCTCGGATTTGCATAAATTCCAGTGAAAATCTGCTGATTTTGGCTAAAACCAAATATTCGGAGCGTTACAAAAACGGATGAGATATAGACTTATCCGTTTATTTAAACTTGCTTTTTAAGCGGATATATGTGGATCGAATGAAAAACATTTTTATATATGGATGAATTTCCAAAGTAAATTCCACTTCAATTTGCACGTGGAATTCACTTTTGGAATTTACAAAATTGAATTTTTTGTGGACTTATCTTTCTAAAGACTTGACAAAATAAAAAAGCGTGCTATAATACAAAAAATTAAATAGTTATAATTTCATTAATGGATCCAGCTGTCTGCAGAGGAAGCTGGATCCATTTTGTTTTTTAGCAGTAAATTTAACTAAATACAAAAAGGAGATAGCATTATGGAAGTACAACTCCAAGAACTGATTGACCAAATTAAAAAGGATGGTGTAGAAGCTGCTGAAACCGAGGCTGAAGCTATAGTGAAGGCTGCAAAGGAAAATGCGGAACAAATTATTGCTGATGCACAGGCACAGGCAGATAAAATTTTGGCCGGTGCAAAATCTGAAACTGAGCGAATGACGAAATCGAGCGAGGATGCTATTCGTCAGGCAGGTCGCAATCTGCTTATTTCTTTCAGAGAAAGTGTAACGAGAGAACTCAATGCTATCGTTGGCGAAAATGTTACTGCTGTATATTCATCGGATGCATTAGCAAGTCTGATTGTCAGCATTATTGAAAACTGGGCAAATAAGCCTGAGGCAGAAGATATCGCGGTGATTTTGAATGCTCAAGACCTTAACAAATTAGAAGAAACCTTACTGGCAGCTCTTAAAGAAAAAATGTTAAAGGGTATCACTTTGAAGGCGAATGATAATTTTGACGGTGGATTCCGCATTGCTGTAAATAACGGTAGTGCATATTACGATTATTCGGCAGAGGCAGTTGTGGATATGCTTTCAAATTATCTTAGTCCTAAGGTTACCGAGCTTTTGAAAGAGGCGAAGTAATAACTATGGCTGAATATTATTTAATATCGCAGTTGCCGTCTTTGGATGGAATAAGTGACGATACTCCTCTTCCGATTACCGAAGAACGATTTGCAG
>SVOU01000071.1 GCA_015066215.1 Oscillospiraceae bacterium
CTCCTTGTTGGGCAGATGACCGAACAGCAACAACCACGCAGTCTCCTCATAACCGAAGCGACCATCCTTCACCACGCCCTCGACAAGTTCTTCCACGTTCACACCACGATAGGTCAGGTGACCGGGATGGGGGTGGATTTCGCCCTCGTTGAGCACGTAACCGTGCACGTTGCAAATGTTGGTAAGCCCCGCCATAACGCCCGATCCATCCTCGTTGCGCAGACCGCGCTTGACGGGATAGCGGGACGCTTTTTGGGGATCCAAAGCGGTATGATTGCGAAACTCCTCGCATAGTATGTCCAAGGAGCGGTCAAGCTCCGGCTCGTTCACGATAGACATAAAAAGCACCTCGCTTAAAAAGGATAATGATTTATTATACAATCTTTGAACCGCAAAGTCAATAAGCAGATTTTCATTCGCACGTATGCCAAAGCGAAAGGAGTTTATACTATGAAAAGGAACGTCGTCGTACACGCAGCTTTCATCGCCCTACTATTGCTCTTGCCGCTGCCTGCGCTGGGCGATATCACGCCGCCATCCCCCTCATCACCCGTGGCAAAGCCCAAGCCCGACGAAGATAACGCCGTCAAAAAGGAGTTTCGCGTCTGGTGCGAGGAAGAAAACCGGACGATTTCTATGGATGAGCGGGAATTTATCCTCTACACCGTGGCGGCAGAAATGCCGGTCAGCTACGGTGAGGAAGCCCTCAAAGCGCAAGCGATTGCCAGCTACACCTACTACTGCTATCAGCGCGAGCAAGAGAAGCTTTCCCCCTCCGCCGATTTGCACGGTGCAGATTTTGCCGACGCACCGTCCGATTTCCCCGAAAACTATAACGAAAAGGCGTGGCGTGAGCGATGGGGCGAAAACTTTGATAAGCATTTCAAAACGCTCAACACCGCCGTGGATGCTGTTTTCGGCACAACGATGTGCTATGACGGCGCGCTGATCATGGCGGCTTACCACGCCATATCCTGCGGGCAGACCGAAAGTGCGGAAAACGTATGGGACACCGCACTCCCCTATCTGCAATCTGTGCCGAGTACCGGCGATGCGCTGGCGGAAGATTTCACTTCCGTTTGCACCTTTACCACCGCCGAATTGGCGGCTGCATTGGCAAATACACCGCACGTACAACTAAGCGGCGACGCAGCGGGTTGGCTGGGTGAAATCGAGCGCACACAGGCAGGGACGGTCAAAAGGTTGACCATCGGGCAGGTAGATTTCACAGGCAGAGAACTGCGCAAGCTGTTGGGGCTGCGTTCCGCCTCCTTTGATGTCGCCTATAAAGACGGCGTTTTCACCTTCACCGTGCAAGGATTTGGTCACGGCGTCGGTATGAGTCAATACGGCGCAGGCTATCTGGCACGGCAGGGTATGCGCTATGATGAGATCTTGCGATATTACTATACGGGTGTCACATTGCGAAACGATTGACACAAAGGCGGTTTTGTGGTAGAGTTAAAAACAGTCCGGACGTTTTAAGGAGCTTATATTATGCGCAAACTGATGTTAAAATACAAAGAACAGCTACTCTATCTGCTGTTCGGCGCGCTCACAACGGTCGTCAGCCTGACGACCTACGCCGCCGCCAACGCTATTCTCGGCGACGAATGGTATCTGATAAGCAACGTTATCAGCTGGTGCTTTGCGGTGGCGTTTGCATTCGTGACCAACAAGTTGTGGGTGTTTGCGTCAAAAAGTTGGGCTTCACCGCTGATTTGGCGCGAAATTGCCGCGTTTGTATCCGCCCGCGTGTTTTCGTTGCTGATTGAAGAGGCGGGACTGTGGCTGCTGGTCGACATCGCAGGCGCAAACAGTTTTTCGATGACGCTTTTTGGCTTCGAGTTGAGCGGCGATTTCCTTGCGAAGCTGCTTATGCAGGTTGTGGTCGTCATTCTCAACTACATTTTCAGCAAGTTTTTGATATTTGCCAAAAAGAAATCATCTTGACTTTTTGTGACAGATATGGTTTAATATCCTCAACAACCGTGATGAGAAGAAGTAATCCGTCTGAAACGGTTCAGAGAGCTGCCGTTTGCTGCAAGGCAGTCCTTTCTGCGGATGAAGTTACCTCTCGGAGTTGCCGCTTTGAGACGCCCTGTGCGTGGGTAGGAGCGGTCGTGTGCGCCCGTTAACGCGCTGGTGTTTTCAAACACCGTGAGGCCGTTTTTGTGAGAAAACGGCAAACTGAGGTGGTACCGCGACTTTGTCGCCCTCTGTGTCTTTCGGCGCAGGGGGCGTTTTATTTTTCCTGCGTATACCAAAAATGGAGGTTTTTGTATGCACATTTATGACGAACTGGTGGCGCGCGGTCTGATCGCGCAGGTCACTGACGAGGACGAGATCAAAGAACTGATCAACAACGGCAAAGCGACCTTTTACATCGGCTTTGACCCCACCGCCGACAGCTTGCACGTCGGTCACTTTATGGCACTTTGCCTGATGAAACGCCTGCAAATGGCAGGCAACCGCCCCGTTGTGCTTATCGGCGGCGGCACGGGCTACGTCGGTGACCCCTCGGGTCGCACCGATATGCGCTCGATGATGACCCCCGAAATCATTGAGCATAACTGCGCCTGCTTCAAAAAGCAGATGGAGCGCTTTATCGACTTCGGCGAGGGCAAGGCGATCATGGTCAACAACGCCGACTGGCTCTTAAAGCTCAACTACGTTGAGTTGCTGCGTGAAGTGGGTGCTTGCTTCTCGGTGAATAATATGTTGCGCGCCGAATGCTACAAGCAGCGTATGGAAAAGGGTCTCTCCTTCCTCGAGTTCAACTATATGATCATGCAGAGCTATGACTTCTATCACCTGTTCCAGCACTACGGCTGCAATATGCAGTTCGGCGGCGACGACCAGTGGTCGAATATGCTCGGCGGCACGGAACTTATCCGCAGAAAGCTCGGCAAGGATGCCTATGCAATGACCATCACCCTGCTGCTGAACTCCGAAGGCAAAAAGATGGGCAAAACCGCTTCGGGTGCGGTGTGGCTTGATCCCAACAAGACCAGCCCATTTGACTTCTATCAGTATTGGCGCAACGTTGGTGACGCAGACGTTCTCAAATGCATCCGTATGCTCACCTTCCTGCCGCTGGAAGAGATCAACAAGATGGACGCTTGGGAAGGCAGCCAGCTCAACACCGCCAAAGAAATTCTGGCTTACGAGTTGACCAAGCTGGTGCACGGTGAAGAAGAAGCCAACAAAGCACAGGAGGCTTCCCGTGCGCTGTTTGGCGGCGGCGCTTCCAGCGAGAATATGCCCACCACCGCTTTGACGGCGGCAGATTTCACAGATGACAGCATCGGTCTTTTGGATCTGATGGTCAAGTGCGGTCTTGCCGCTTCCAAGGGTGAAGCGCGCCGACTGGTCGATCAGGGCGGCGTGGCGATCAACGGCGAAAAGGTGACCGACAACAAACTGGCTCTCACCAAAGCCGCCATCGCAGCCGAGGAACACATCATCAAAAAAGGCAAAAAGGCCTTCCACAAGGTCATCGTGGAATAAAAGGACAAGCAAAAAGAGCGTGCCGTCGGCACGCTCTTTTCATATTAGTGGTAAGTGGGCAAATAATCGCCGTGAGCCTCGATAAGATCGTCAACCATTTTCTTGATGGTGTCGATATCCAGTTCGCTGGCGGTGTGGGGGTCAAGCATCGCCGCTTGATAGATATGATCCTTTTTGCGGGTGACGGCAGCCTCAATGGTCAACAGCTGTACGTTGATGTTGGTCATATTCATTGCTGCGCACTGCACGGGCAACGCGCCGACGTAGCACGGGTTGACGCCGCTTCCGTTGATAAGGCAAGGTACTTCCACGCAAGCCTCGGCAGGCAGGTTGGTGATGAGGTGGTTTTTGTTGAGGACGTTGCCACCGATCTGATAGGGTTTGTTTTCTACCACAGCCTCCATAATGTGGGAAGCATATTCCAGACTGCGGGTGTGTTCTTTGATGCCGCTTTCGAGCAGTTGGGCATATTCCTTTTTCCAGCCCTCGATCTGTGCAACACAGCGGCGCGGATATTCATCAAGCGGAATATTATAACGCTGGATCAGCTCGGGATATTTGCTCTTGATGTAGAACATATTGTACTCGGCATTATGCTCGCTCGATTCGGTGCAGTAATACCCGAAGTTGCGGATATATTCCATACGCACTTTATCATAATTATCGGGATTTTCGATATAGGCATCCACGCGTGAACGGATTTCGGGATACAGATCAACGCCGTTTTTATCTTTCAGTTCCAACAGCCACGCCATATGGTTGATACCCGCAATCAGCGAACGGTGACCGTCCAGTTTGTCCAGCATACCCACGTTTCTAAGCAGCGTTTCCACGCACACCTGCACGCTGTGGCAAAGACCGACCGTCTGGATGCCGGTGTAGCGCTGCATAAAACCTGAAAGCATCGCCATCGGGTTGGTGTAGTTGAGAAACAGCGCATCGGGGCAGACCTCTTCCATATCGCGAGCAAAATCCGCCATCACGGGAATGGTGCGCAAGGCACGCATAATACCGCCGATACCCAGCGTATCGGCAATCGTCTGGCGCAGACCGTACTTTTTCGGCACCTCGAAGTCGATAATGGTGCACGGGTCATAAAGACCTACCTGAATGGCGTTCACCACAAACTGTGCGCCACGCAAGGCGTCTTTGCGGTTTTCCACGCCGAGATAGCACTCTATCTTGCCGTAACCACCCATCGTGGTGCGCATCGCCTCCAAAATGGTGCGGCTTTCCTCCAAGCGCTCACCGTCGATATCATAAAGGGCAAACACGCTGTCGCGCAACGATTCGGAGCACATACAGTCGCCGATGACGTTGCGGGCAAAAATGGTGCTGCCCGCGCCCATAAAGGTAATTTTCACACGATCATCTCCCTCAAGATTCGTTATTCTTATTCTATCAGCGCTCTTCTTACATAGCAATAGCATTATGTATGTTTTTTGATAATTCTTTTCGCTTGTTGACAATGAACACGAATATGATATACTTGTTATAATGTTAGTTTCTCAAAGGATGTGTATGAGCTTGTTACACTTTGAAATCGTTGTCAACAACCATTTTCGCGCACTCAATCCCGTTCAGTTTGGCTATGAACAATGTGCACCCTCGCACAGCTACGGTCCCGGATTGCGCACTTACTGGCTGATACATTATGTTCTGTCAGGAATGGGCTCTTTTCGCATAAACGGTCAAACATATCATTTACACGCAGGTGAGATGTTTGTCATACCGCCGCAAACAGAGATTTCCTATTGCGCCGACGAAAAAGATCCGTGGAATTATATCTGGATCGGCTTTACGGCAGATGAAATCCTGCCGCTCAAGCTGGAGCCGACCATCTATTGTCCCGAGGCGCAAAGCGTATTTGAGCGGATGAAATCCTGCCGCAACTTTGAAAATGGGCGCAGCGCATTTCTTTGTTCTTGCCTGTGGGATCTGATGAGCATTCTGATGGAAAAGCGCCAAAAAAGCACTGACCCCATTGAAAAAGCCCTGCACTGCATACACGCAGAATATATGAACGCGCTGACCGTGTCCGAGCTTGCCAAGCGACTCAACTTGGAACGCACCTATTTTTCGAGCTTGTTCAAGCGCACGCTGGGCGTTTCGCCACAGCAATATTTGTTGCAGCTGCGTATGGAAACTGCCGCAAAGCTGCTCACCGAGCAAGGCGAACGCCCCACAACGGCGGCTATTTCTGTTGGCTATACCGATCTTTTTAACTTTTCGCGTATGTTCAAACGCTATTTCGGTGTTTCGCCGCGCGCATACGTGGAGGAACACAGGGACAATAATCCTGACTGATTGCTCTTTACTTTTTCGCTTCACTGTGTTAAACTGTTTATAGAATGTTACGGCAAAGGAGACGGACTATGAATCTCAAGCTTCATACCCCCAACACCGATTTTTTATATCGCGCGATTTTACAGCTGAAAACGCCCGAGGAATGCGCCCGCTTTTTTGAGGATATGTGCACCGTGCGCGAACTGCAATCGTTGAGCCAGCGCGTAGTCGTTGCCAAAATGCTCAGCGAAAAAGCCGTTTACAACGACATCGTCAATGCGACGGGCGCTTCCACCGCCACTATCAGCCGCGTCAAGCGCTCTTTGGAATACGGCTGTGAGTCCTATGCGATGGTTTTTGCGCGTATGGAAGAAGATGAGGACGGCCAATGAGCGGATATACGGTCTTTGCGGATTTTTACGACCGGCTCACCGAGGACGTCGAATATATTCGCCGCGCCGAGCGTCTGTTGACGCTCTTTGAGCGGCATCGCAAGCGTCCCGCAAGCCTTTTGGATTTGGCCTGCGGCACAGGCACGCTTACCCGCGTTTTGGCGGACGAGGGTGTCGATATGATCGGTGTTGACGGCTCTGCCGATATGCTGTCAATCGCGATGGAGCGCACGGCGGGACGCGACGATCTGCTCTTTTTGGAGCAGGATATGCGCGAACTTGACCTGTTCGGCACCGTCGAGGGCGCCGTTTGCATTTTGGACAGCCTCAATCACCTGCTATCGACTGCTGATATCACCGAGGTGTTTCGCCGCCTTTCTCTGTTCGTCGAACCGAAAGGGCTGGTCATTTTCGACGTCAACACGGTTTATAAACACCAACACATTCTCGGCAACAACAGTTTCGTTTTGGAGCAAGACGATTTTATGTGCGTGTGGCGCAACGATTATCATCCGCGCACCCACACGGTCACGCAGGTGCTGGACTTTTTTGCAGAAGAAGTCCCTGACACCTACACCCGCGCAACGGATGTTGTCCGCGAGCGCGCCTACTCCCCCGCTACTTTGCGCCGTCTGCTTGCCGCCGCTTCTTTTGAAGTGGTCGCGGTATATGACGATTTATCCGACGACGCACCCTGCGATACGACACAGCGCGAGCTGTGGGTCGTGCGCAATATGACTACACACTACGATACGCAAAAGTGAGGCAATACCTATGGGAAAAATCATTCGCTGTCTGACCACCGACGGCGCCGTTATGGCTATGGCTTTGGACGCGACCGATATTGTCGCCAGAGCCGAAGAGATCCATCACCCATCCGCGGTGGTTACTGCGGGTCTGGGTCGCCTGCTCACCGCCGCTTCTATGATGGGCGTGATGCTCAAAGGTCGCGACGATTCCGTGACCTTAAAGATCAACGGCGGCGGTCCTGCGGGACAGATTTTAGCGGTTTCCGACAGCTTCGGCAACGTGCGCGGCTATGCCGCCAACCCTATTGTAGAAATACCGCTTAAAGCCAACGGCAAACTGGATGTCAGCGGTGCCGTCGGCACGGACGGTATGCTGTACGTGCTGCGTGATACGGGCGGCAAAGAGCCGTACGTCGGCTGTACGCCCATCGTTTCGGGCGAGATTGCCGAGGACATCACCAGTTATTATGCGCAAAGCGAACAGACCCCCACCGTTTGCGCCTTGGGCGTGCTTGTCAACCCCGACCTGACGGTGCAGGCGGCGGGCGGTATTTTGTTGCAGCTTCTCCCCTTCTGCCCTGACAGTATCATTGATCAGGTGGAGAAAAACGTACAGAAGTTGCCGCCCGTGACGGTGATGCTGCAAAACAAAGCCACCCCCGAAGACATGGTGCGGATGATTTTGGACGGTATGGAGTTCGACGTACTCGACAGCTATGAGCCCACCTATCGTTGCACCTGCTCGCGCGAGAAGGTTGAAAATGCGTTTTATGCAATGAAGGCAGAGGATCTGGAAACGCTGCCCGATGAAAACGGCATTGTCGAAGCCACTTGCAGTTTCTGCGATAACGTTTACCGCTTCACTGCCGACGATCTCAAACGCATCGCCGCCCGACAGGAGGCGTCTGAATGAACAAGCTGTGGGGGCATTTTCGCACCATCACCC
>SVOU01000072.1 GCA_015066215.1 Oscillospiraceae bacterium
CAATGCGCCGCCCGCAGGGACGGCACAGGTGGCCGCCGCTTGCATACACAGCGAACCTAACCGCCGCATTTCCTCTTTGAGCAGACCTGCGGCGCTTTCCAGTCGCGCGGCTTTGAGCGAGTTCGAGCAGACCAGCTCGCCAAACCCCTCGCTTTTGTGAGCGGGGGTGAATTTGAGCGGCTTCATCTCTATCAGCCGCACGTCACAACCGGCATTGGCGGCGGCAAAGGCGGCTTCACAGCCTGCCAGCCCCGCACCGATGACGGTGATCTCATTTGCCTTCATGCTTTCCCTTCTTACTGCCGGCTTCATAGCCGCACCCTTCTGTGATACACAGCAGTCCGCTTGCCTTGCCCTTTTTCTTGAACAGCGTTTTGCCGCATTGCGGGCAAACCTCGGACACAGGCTCGTACCACGTCACGAAATCACAGGCGGGATAGTTCGCACAACCGTAGAATTTGCGGTTGCTTTTGGATTTTTTCGCCACGATCGCACCGCCGCATTTGGGGCAGATGCCGCCCGTTTCTTCGACGATGCGTTTGGTGTTTTTACAGGTCGGATAGCCCGGACACGCCAAAAACTTGCCGAAGCGGCTGCTTTTGACCACCATCTTGCGACCGCACAGCTCGCAGACGACGTCGCTTTCCACTTCCGGCACGTCAATACGCTCGCCGGAGAGAAGTTCTTCAGCTTTTTTCAGCGTCTGCTCAAAGCCGCCGTAGAAGTTGGAGAGGGTTTGTACCCATTCCACCTTACCGTGTTCGACTTCGTCGAGCTGTTTTTCCATCTGGGCGGTAAATTCTACGTCCACGATTTCGGCAAAGCGTTCTTTCATCAGTTCAGTGACCACTTCACCGAGCGCGGTGGGTTTGAGCGCTTTTCCGTCGCGTTCAATATATTCACGTGCCAGCACCGTGGAAATGGTAGGTGCATAAGTCGAGGGGCGACCGATGCCGTTTTCCTCCAACGCTTTGATGAGCGTTGCCTCGGTATAGCGTGCGGGCGGCTGGGTAAAATGCTGGTTGCCTTTCAGTTCACGCAAGGTCAGCACGTCGCCCTGATTGAGGTTGGGCAGCGCACCGTCCTCCTCGCTCTCTTCATCCTTGCCCTCTACGTAAAGGGTGGTGAAACCGTCGAAGCGCACGGTATAGCCGCTGGCTTTGAACGCATAATCGTTGGCGGCGATGGTCAACTGGCAGGTATCCTGCACGCAGTTGGCCATTAAGCTCGCGATAAAGCGTTCCCAGATAAGCTTATACAGGCGGTATTGATCAGGCGTGAGCGAATTTTTCACGCGATCGGGCGTCAACTCCGGCATAGAGGGACGGATCGCTTCGTGCGCATCCTGTGCGTTGTTGCGCGACTTATAGTAACGCGGCTTTTCGGGCAGATAAGCATCGCCGTAGCGTTCACGGATATATTTGTTGCCGTCGCGGCGGGCATCCTCGGAGATGCGCAGCGAGTCGGTACGCATATAGGTGATCAGACCGACAGCACCGATACCTTCCACGTCCACGCCTTCGTACAGCTCCTGTGCCGCTTTCATCGTGCGGCGAGCGGCAAAGCCGAGCTTGCGGCTGGCTTCCTGCTGCAAGGTAGAGGTGATAAACGGCGGCTGGGGCGAGATCTGACGGGTGCCGCGTTTGACGGTATCCACCACGAAGGATTTGTCTTTGAGATCTGCCAAGATAGCGTCCGCCTGTGCTTTTTCGGTGATGCGCAGCTTTTTGCCGTTTTTAGTGGCCAAGCGGGCGGCAAAGGGGTGTCCCGACGGGCTGTCGGACAGATTGGCGTCGATCGTCCAGTATTCCTCACTGACAAACGCGCGGATCTCTGCTTCACGGTCAACGATAATACGCACCGCCACAGATTGCACACGACCCGCGGAAAGACCCTTGCGCACCTTTTTCCACAAGAAGGGGCTTAACTGATAGCCCACGATGCGGTCAAGAATACGGCGCGCTTGTTGGGCATTGACCAGATCCATATCCATCGAGCGCGGATTTTTCATGCCCTGCATCACGCCCGTTTTGGTGATCTCGTTAAAGGTCACGCGGTTAGCGTCTTTCAGATCCACTTTGAGCATTTGCGCCAAGTGCCACGAGATCGCTTCGCCCTCGCGGTCAGGGTCGGTGGCGAGAATGACGCCGTCGCTCTCTGCCGCCATCATTTTCAGTTGGCGGATGAGCGCAGACTTGCCGGGGATGTCGGTATAGCGCGGCTTGAAGCCGTTTTTGACATCCACGCCCAAAAGCGAGCGCGGCAGGTCACGCACGTGACCCATCGAGGCAACGACTTCATAGCCGCTGCCGAGATATTTTTGTATCGTTTTCGCCTTGGCAGGAGACTCCACGATAACCAATTTTGACATAAGCGGTCACTCCTGTTTTTATCATTGTAACGTGTACTGGCCGCCACCAATCATGGCGGCACAGCCGGCAATTTCCAGTTCAGTCAACGCCGCCAGTGCCTGATGCACAGGCAGCTGTTCCGCCGCCGCCAAATCGTCAATAGCTTGTGGCGCGCGGTGCAGGCGTTTATAGATCCGCTTGGCATTGTCCGACACGTAGTCGGGACAAGGCGTAGGCGGTGTATCTGCCACAGCAGATAAAATCGGCTCGGGCAAGGTCTGCACCACCGTTTGCACTTCCTTTGGTGCAGGTGTGGCAGACTTTGGCGGCTCCGCTGCTTTTGCAGGTTTCACTTTTTGGGGCGGTGCGTCCGTCGCCTTTTCGGCAGACGGGCGATGCTTTTTCACCGCGCGATCAAACGCCTTTTCGGCTTCCACCGCCGCATCTATATGCAGCCGTGCGCCAAATCGGTCCACATATTCGCGCATAACGTCTTCTGCACCGGTAATCAGGCACGCTCCATCACGAATCAAGCGGTTCGTTCCTACCGTTGTCGCTGAGAGTACGGGACCGGGCACAGCAAACACGTCGCGCCCTTGTTCCAAAGCGTGACGCGCCGTAATCAGCGCACCGCTTCTGCGGGGTGCTTCGGTCACACAAGTGCCGTGCGAAATGCCGCTGAGCAAACGGTTGCGCATCGGAAAGTTCTGTTTGAGCGGCGGTGTTCCCAAAGGATATTCACTCAACAGCGCACCGCGGCGCAGCACATCGCGGCGCATCTGCGTGTTATGGGTTGGATAGTCGATATCCAGACCACAGGCTTGGATGCAAACGGTAACCCCATCGCACTCCAACGCTTGACGCAAGGCAGTAGCATCAATACCAACGGCACCGCCGCTGACGATACAAAAACCGCCCGCCACCAAGCCGGCAGTTAAGCGCGACGTCACGTATATACCATAGTCGGTGCAACGGCGCGTACCGACAACGGTGATAGCGGGAATGTTGTTAAGATCCGGCATCGTGCCGCGACCGTACAGTACCAGCGGCGGCGCATAAATGCCGCGCAAGGTAGACGGAAAGCGTTCATCGTCAGGAGTCAGCACCCAGCCACCCCACTCGATCGTTTCTCTCAAACAAGCAGCCGCCTTTGTCAGGTCTTTTTTCTGCAAGCGGCGTATTTGCGCTTGGGAAAGCCCCGCGCGCTGCCAAATTTCTTCGTCGGCTTCATACACCCCGCGAGCGGTATCACACAGCCGCAAAAGCGGTACGGTTTGGGCAAAGCCTTGACCGAGTACCTGTTGCAGCCATATCCAGTACACACGTGTGTCCATACCGTCAGCCCTCCTTGGCGGTCGCGCGACCGCGGGTAAGCTCCCACAGCACGATACCCGCCGCCATCGAGGCGTTGAGCGATTCGGCACGTCCCGCCATCGGGATGGTCAACCGCCGTTGACAAGCGGCAATCGTCTGCGGGCGCAGACCGTTGCCCTCGTTGCCGATCAGACACACGGCACCGTCGGCAAAGGTCACGTCGGTCAGCTTTTCCGCATCGCTGTCTACCACGCAGGCAAACACACAAAGTCCCTGTGCCTGCCAGTCTTCAACCGCCTGTGCCATATCGAAAACGGTCAGCGTGGGCAGGCGAAACACACCGCCCATACTCCCCCGCAGCACCTTGGGATTGTAGAGGTCACAGCAGCCGTCAGACAGCAGCAGACCGTCCACCCCCATCGCCTCAGCGGTACGGATGACGGTTCCCATATTGGTGGGGTCTTGCACGTCTTCCAGCGCCAGATAGCGACCGTTCGCCGACACGGTCAGCGTCGCGTCCGTGCATTTGCCGATGGCAAATACGCCTTGCGGCGAAGCAGTTTCCGACATATACGCCGACAGCGCGTCGGAGATAATATAGACGGGTGCGTCGGTGGCGAAAAGCGGCGCCAACAGGTCGGCGTATTGCTCTTTGGCGTGGAGAGTGACCATCACCGCGGAAAGCCGTGCGCCCGACAGAGCGGCATCGGCGCAAAGGCGCGCGCCCTCGATGGCAAACGCTCCCGTTTTGCGGCGAAAACGGGCATCCGCAGCCAGACGGCGCCACTCTTTTATCAGCTTATTATCGCGACTGGAAACGTCCATTTTCCCACTCCTTTCACCCAAAAATCGACGCTTTTTCACCACCAAATAAAAGCGAACAACGCCCACAGGAAACCCTGTGGGCGTGATTACAGCTTATTTATTGAGCGCGTCTTTAGCCTTCTCGGTCAGCGCGGTGAACGCCGCGGCATCCGAAACAGCCAGCTCAGCGAGCATCTTGCGGTTGAGCGCGATGTTTGCCTTTTTCAGACCGTTCATCAGGGTGGAGTAGTTCATGCCGTTCATCTTCGCAGCAGCGGAGATGCGGGTGATCCACAGACGACGGAAATCACGCTTCTTTTGACGGCGGCCGATATATGCATATTGACCGGACTTCATCACCGCTTCTTTGGCGGTCTTGAACAGCTTGGACTTGGCACCGAAGTAGCCTTTTGCCAGCTTGAGAACCTTCTTACGTCTTTTGCGCGTCATCATCGCGCCTTTGATACGAGCCATGTTGTTACCTCCGTTCCACTCTTACCGATTATTTGTAAGGAATCATGCGCTTGACCTTCGCCACGTTGGTCACGTCGGCAATCGTGGTCTTGCGGAGATTTCTCTTGCGTTTGGTGGTTTTCTTGTTGAGAATGTGGGATTTGTAGGCATGGCCACGAACGACCTTGCCGGTCTTGCTCAGCTTGAAGCGCTTCTTGGCGCCGCTGTGGGTTTTGATCTTCGGCATAGCGATATCCTCCTTAATATTGAAACGATTATTTGGCAGCGGGCTTGGGTGCGAGGAACATAAGCATATTGCGGCCTTCCAGCTTCGCGGGCTTTTCGATCACCGCAAACTCTGCACAGGATTCCGCAAAGGATTTCATACGGTCCAGACCGATCTCGGGATGTCCCATCTCACGGCCACGGAAACGAATGGAAACCTTCACCTTGTTGCCCTCTTGGATAAAGCGGGCAGCGTGCTTGACCTTCGTATTGAGGTCGCCCACGTCGGTGTTGAGTCCCAGACGGATCTCCTTGATGTCCACGACATGCTGATTTTTGCGGGCCTCTTTCTCCTTCTTCATCTGTTCGAAACGATATTTGCCGTAGTCCATAATGCGGCAAACAGGCGGAACAGCAGTCGGAGCGATCTTGACGAGGTCGAGATCTCTTTCGTCTGCAAGTTTTTGCGCGTCGCGGGCGGACATAACGCCCAGTTGTGCGCCGTCGGCATCGATCACACGCAGTTCCGCATCGCGGATCTGTTCGTTGATCTGCAGTTCCTTCATGGCTATGGGTAAGCACCTCCACCAAAATTTGATAAAACGAAAAAGCGGACAGTTTCCTGCCCGCACACACAAATGACCCCCTGAAAAGGAGGCTTCCGTATGGACCTGTTGGAACGAAATCCGCAGGTGAGAGCGGGCAAACGCTCTGCTTCGTTTTATTTCCCGATTATTTTACCACAACTTTTACGTACTGTCAAGCCTTTTTTATTTACTTTTTTCGTTTTGTGTGGTATACTTGACAACGTGAGCAAGGGGGCTGTGTTATGCAAACCATCGTGATACAAAAAAACGACGCGGGACAGCGGTTGGACAAGTTTCTTACCAAAACTTTTCGCAATTTACCCGTGTCGATGATGTATAAATATATACGGCAGAAAGATATCAAACGCAACGGCAAGCGATGCACCATCGCCGACCGCCTGTGTGAGGGCGACGTGCTGACACTATATATAAAGGATGAATTCCTTATTCAAGCTCCCACCGTCCACGATTTTATGTCCGCCTCCCGCAAATTGGACATCGTTTACGAGGATGAACACGTCCTGTTGCTCAACAAAAAAGCAGGCTTGCTTTGCCATCCCGACGACCGCGAGTTCGGCGACACGCTTATCGGGCGAGTACAGCGCTATCTTTTTGAAAAAGGCCAATATGATCCCGATGCCGAAAACAGCTTTGCTCCCGCGTTGGTCAACCGCATCGACCGCAACACCTGCGGCATCGTCATTGCCGCCAAAACCGCCGAGGCGTTGCGGGTGCTCAACCAAAAACTGCGCGACCGCGAACTGCACAAATATTACCTCTGCCTCGTGCATGGCACCCCTTCCCCCGCCAGCGCCACGCTGACCGCCTACCTTGAAAAGAACGAGGACCAAAACCGCGTCTACATATCCCAAAAACCGCAGGCGGGCGCGCGCAGTATCGCCACACGCTATACCGTGCTGGAATCCCGCAACGGGCTATCGTTGCTCGAAATCGAGTTGCTCACAGGACGTACCCATCAAATTCGCGCCCATCTCGCTTCGATTGGTCATCCGCTACTCGGCGACGGAAAATACGGCACCAACGCGCTCAACAAAGGTACAGGTTTCTCCAAGCAGGCACTTTGCTCCTATAAGCTCACTTTTGATTTCACCACGCCCGCGGGCGAACTGGCATATCTCAATCAAAAAAGCTTTTCCATCACCGACGTTCCCTTCCTGCAAGCCTTTTATGGAGAAAAATAAAAATATTTTTGTAATCATTACAAAAAAGTGTTGACAAAACGAAAAAGGTATGCTATATTCTATTTGTAATCATTACAAATTCGATTATGCAGGAGGTACCGTGATGGGAAAAGATCTGGCAGCGGTCTTGACCGCGCACGGCGTGCGACCTACCAAGCAGCGTTTGGCGGTTTACACCTACCTCTTGGAGCATCGCACCCACCCCAATGCCGACAGCATCTATCAGGCGCTTGTCGCAAAGGATCCCCGTTTCTCCCGCACGACGGTTTACAATTCTCTCCACATCCTGGCGGATGCCGGACTGATCCGTGAACTGTTGCTCACAGCGGAAGAACAACACTTTGACGGCGGTATGGAACACCACGGACATTTCTACTGTACCGATTGCGGTGCCGTTTTGGATGTCCCGTTTGATGCCGACGCTTGGCACCCCCCTTCCCCGACGGATTGTCGGATCACCCGCACAGAGGTCGTGCAATACGGTCTGTGCCAAAAATGTCAATCAAAAAATCTATAATTTTCAGGAGGTCATCATTATGAAATTCGTATGTTCTGTTTGCGGTTATGTCCATGAGGGCGATGCGGCTCCCTATGCTTGCCCCGTTTGCGGCGTTCCTGCCGAAAAATTCACCGCTATGGGCGGTGAGCGCGTTTGGGCTGACGAGCACAAAGTCGGTATCGCACAGGGTGTGGATCCCGAGATCGTCGAGGGTC